>CAUZEO010000022.1:0-28782 GCA_963578625.1 Kiritimatiellia bacterium
TTGGGCATATCGAAACGAAAACGGAAGCCCCGGGATCGGCGTTTCTTGGCGACCTCGGGCCTTACCCGGATGATCCGCTTCTCGAAGTCGATGTCGGACCATTTCAACTGGTCCAATTCCGCCGTCCGAAATCCAGCGAAGAACGCCACGGCCAGGGTGACAGCGGTCTTGAAGTGGGATTCTTCGGAGGCCCGTAGGACCTTCCGCACATCCCCGACAGGCATGAACGTGGGCATGGCCTCGTCCTTGAGCGGTTTTTGTATGCTCGCCGCCGGGTTGTGTTCAATAAGCGTCTTGCCAAGCGCGTAATTGAAAAACCCGCGAAAGTGCTGGATGTAGTTCGACCTGGTCACGCCTTGAGCGGCCATGGTGTCAAGCCAGTCCTCCAATTCCCAGGAGGTGATCTCATGCACTCCCCGGTCTCCGAAATCTTTCGCGAACCGGCCAATGCGGTGCCGAATGTCCTCGATCGTGCGCTGCCTAGGGTTTGCGCTGATTTTCGACTTGAGGAATTCCTGGTACAGGTCGCTAACGGTTCGGGTGCCGCCGTTGGGTCGGTGGTGCCGTTTCCAGAATCTTATTGCCTCGACGAGGGGAACACCACCCTCCGCTTCATTCAAGGCTTTGGCGGCGTGGCTTATCTGTGAGTCGCTTAAAGTGAGTGCCCGCTTTCCTGAGTTGCGGATACCCGTGCTACGGAAACAGTACGTCGTGTTTTACCCTCCCGCTACTTCATGATCCAGCAGTGCGCCGCCGGTGGAGCTTGCGCCGCCATCCACGTGAATCGTTTGGCCGGTGATCTTTGCGGAGTGAGGACCGACCAGGAAGGTAACCGCATCGGCTACCGCACCCTTGTCTTCGGCCGGATTCCAGCGGATGGGGCTGATGCGGCTCCAGGTACTGCTCAGTTCGTTGAAGCCGGGAATAGATCCCGCTGCTTTGGTCTGCAGCGGACCCGCCGACACCGCGTTGACCCGGACATTGTCCCGCCCGTGACGACGCGCCAATCCGCGGACATTTGCTTCCAAGGCCGCTTTGTTGACACTCATCCAGTTGTAGTAGGGCCAGGAAATGTGTGAGGAGAAGGTGAGGCAGGCAATGGCTCCGCCGTCCGGCATCTGCGGCACCGCATACCTGGCCACCGTGGCCAGGGAAACGACGCTGATGTGAAACCCGATCTTGAGATCGTCAAATGCGCTGGTGTGATACTCCTCGCCAAGACAGGTCTTTGGGTTCACAAAAGCAATCGAGTGAATCACGCCGGCGACGGGCCCGATACGCGAGAAGACCGCTTCTACCTCCTCTTCAATCGTGATGTCGCAAAAATCAACCGTCACCGCATCTTTTGCCTCTTGGGAAAGCTTCTTGCTGCGGTCGAAAAACAGGCGTTTCATTCGCTCGTTTTGAACGGTGTAGATTACTTTGCCCCCATGCTTTTCAATATTCTGCCCGATCGCAAATGCGATGGAATCCTGGTCCAGCAGACCCATAACAACGTACGTTTTCCCGGTTTCGATCATTGTATCTCCCTGTAGCGAAATGAGGGAACCTTACGTGAGAAGGAATTCGGATGCAAATCCGGACTTTTTGGGACACGAATATCAAGTACTCAATGTCGAATTTCGAAGTTCGGGGATCCGTTTCGCTCCGGAGTCTGGGGGCATTATCCTCGGTGGTT
This sequence comes from Kiritimatiellia bacterium, assembly GCA_963578625.1. Lineage (GTDB taxonomy): Bacteria > Verrucomicrobiota > Kiritimatiellia > SLOV01 > SLOV01 > CAUZEO01. The sequence continues at coordinate 1,679 of CAUZEO010000022.1, forward strand.
AATTTTGTTTAATTGCGGCTTTGCTGCTTCGTACTACGATCTTCCACATTCGTTGTTGTTTGCGACAATTTTGCCAACCGCGGAGTGTTGGTAGCTCGCAATTCATTCCGCGTTCAGGCGTGCGGATTTCAGTCCGCAGTGGATCATTGACCGCTCTCGCATTCCATTCGAACCGCGTCGATCTGCGATTACGAGTACGATCCGGAGTGGAGAAGGAGAGTGTAGAGTCCGTTTCCCGTGGCTAATTCCAAGCTTTCTTGTCGCCGATCGGAAGTGTCGGCGACTTCCGCTACATGGAATCCGTTCAATTCGAAATTCTTCTTCGTTTCCTTCTGTTCAAAAACCGTTTGTTCGCGGAGCCTTCGTTTCGTGGTATTCCGGACTGGCTCTTCGCTTGCGCAGGCCTGTAAAGTACCAGCCGGATGAATCGACGGGAGAAAATGTAGTGACATACCACTTGAGCCGATGGATAGCCACAGGCGTGGGGACGGCCCTGCTGGCGGTATTTACCCCGGCGTGCGCGGAGAAATCACCCGCGAAGGAGGAATTCGTGCAGAAGCGGGAACAGATGGTGCAGCGGGATCTTGCCGCCCGCGGAATCACAAACCAGGTGGTTCTGGCAGCAATGGGGAAGGTCCCGCGAGAGGATTTTGTGCTGCCAACCTATCGGGCAGCAGCTTACGAAGACCACGCACTTCCCATCGAAGCGAAACAAACGATCTCACAGCCGTATATCGTGGCGGCGATGACCGAGGCAATTCGGCCTTCCCGCGACGATGTCGTACTGGAAGTCGGAACCGGATCAGGATACCAGGCCGCGGTCCTGGCGGAAATCGTGAAGGAGGTCTATACCATCGAGATCGTCGAACAGCTTGCGAAACAGGCCTCCTCGCGACTCAAAACGCTCCGGTATACCAACGTGACGGTGCGAGCCGGGGATGGATATGTAGGCTGGCCCGAGCATGCGCCGTTTGACGCTATCATCGTGACCGCCGCGCCTGACCATGTCCCCGAGCCGCTGATCCAACAGTTGAAAGTGGGCGCCAGAATGGTTATTCCAGTAGGTGAACAACGGGGTGGGCAGGACCTGCTGGTCCTTGAAAAACAGGCTGACGGATCCGTGAAGAAGCAATCTCTCATGCCGGTTCGGTTCGTGCCGCTGACCGGCGAGCATGTGGACCAGGATTGAAAACGATCGAGGCAGATTTCCTGATTCTCGGCAGCGGCTTGGCCGGCCTTACCGCGGCCCTGCACTTGTGCCGCCACGGCCGCGTTCTGTTGATGACCAAACGCGGCATAGGGCAAAGCAATTCGGATTGGGCCCAGGGAGGAATTGCCTGCGTGGTAGATCCTTCCGATACGTTCGATGGGCACGTAGACGATACGCTGAGCGCGGGGGCAGGTCTCTGCAAAGAGGACGTGGTGCGGGCGATCGTGGAAAGCGGTCCCGAACGCATTCGGGAGTTGGAAGACTGGGGCGTTGAATTCGAGAGAAACGGGGATCATCGGTACGACCTGGGCACGGAAGGGGGACATAGCCGGCGGCGCGTGCTCCATGCAGGGGATATCACCGGCCATGTCGTGATTTCTTCGCTGGTAGAGCGCGTCAGGAATGAACCGAATATTGAGATCCATCCCAATGCCATGGCCATCGACCTGGTAACCACGGGCTGGATCGGGAGCGACGCCGAATCGAGGTGCATCGGCGCTTACATTCTCGATATCGACACCGGAAAAATTTTTGGCGCCTGCGCCCCCAACACAATCCTGGCCACCGGAGGAGCGGGCAAGGTCTATCTCTACACTACCAATCCGGATCTGGCCACCGGCGACGGCATCGCCATGGCGTGGCGCGCAGGACTGCCGATCCTGAACATGGAATGCGTACAGTTTCACCCCACCTGCCTCTTCCACCCGGAAAACAAATCGTTCCTGATCAGCGAAGCGGTGCGGGGGGAGGGCGCGGTGCTGGTGAACGGGGCGGGTGAGTCGTTTACCGAGCGCCACGATCCGCGAGGGTCTCTTGCTCCGCGCGATATCGTGGCACGCGCGATCGATGACGAAATCAAGCGCCGTGGAGATGCCTGTGTCTATCTCGATATCACCTCCAAGTCGCGGGCATTTCTTCAAAAGCGCTTTCCGAATATTTATGCGGAATGCATGAAGTACGGAATCGATATGGCGACGGATCCGGTGCCGGTCGTTCCCGCCGCGCATTACTTTTGCGGCGGGGTGGAAGCGGATGTTATGGGCCGGACCGCGCTGAAGGGACTGTACGCGGCCGGCGAGGTAACCTGCACCGGCCTTCACGGTGCGAATCGCCTGGCAAGCAACTCACTGCTGGAGGCGATGGTGTGCGCGTACAATGCGGCACAGCAGATCATTGCCCGTCACGAAAACAACGGCTGGACGCCGCCCGAGATTCCCGACTGGCAACACGGTGATGCCGTGCCCAGTGACGAAGCGGTCGTGGTGGAGCACAACTGGAACGAAGTTCGAACCTGCATGTGGGATTATGTCGGAATCGTGCGCACCAACAAGCGGCTCGAGCGCGCCCTGAGCAGGATTCACAACCTGCGCCGGGAGATCCGGCAGTATTACCTGGACTACTACGTAACGTCCGACGTCCTCGAGCTTCGAAACCTCGCGGACGTTGCGGAGTTGGTCGTGCGATGCGCATTCCTGCGTGAGGAAAGCCGCGGTCTTCATTACACCCTGAACTACCCGGATCTCGACCCATCGCAGCCGCCCCTGGACACCCGCGTCATCGATCCACCCGGCGGCGGTTTGGCCTTGAAGGAATGATTTTCCCGGTGATGGGAATCGCGAAAAGTAGCGGAACTCGCGTAGAGTTCCGTTGGGATGGGACAAGCGTGTCTCTCTGCACCCTGAAGTCTCGGCGACTTCCGCTACATTATGGGGGGAACTCCGTCTCCTCCCGATGCACCGTATCCGGCGAAAACGCGGGTAGGCAGACCGCCACGTACTCTGCTCCCCCCGCGGCGGGTGAACTGTACTTCACCCACTCTCCCGCGGTCACGACAATGGCCTGGCCCGGCGCGAGGTCGATGACCTGATCTTTCAACTCAACTCGCAGGGATCCATTCAGCACCACCGTGTACTCGTCGAATTCGGGTGTTTGACTCGGTTCAGCCCATCCCGACGGGCTTTTCATTCTCGCGATGCTGACGGCGTCCGTACCGCTGTTGACGCGGCCAATGTACTCTTCGATTCGCTTTGGTGGATGACCACATGCTTCGATGACGGTGGGGTTCTCAATTACTTTTGCCATTCGCGGTCCTCCTTCGGGTTGAATGGTCTCTCTTTATGTTGCATCGCATGGGCTTGATGTTCAACGATCTTCCGCGTTCCGTCGTCGTATGCTCGTACACGGTCTGCAGCGCGGAGAACTTACGATGAGACGGGTGCGCTTGCGTTCAGCTATGACAAAGTGCATCTCACCGATGCAGAAGCGACCGATCCTGGCTTGACGCCGGGTTCGGTGCCCGCGACCTTCGAACACGGGGAGATCCGATTCGGCTTTGCAGCTTGCTTCGATCTCTACTTCCCCGAACATTTCGCGGCCCTCGCTGCGCAGGCCGTTGACGTGGTGCTTTGCACCAGCTATCAACGAAGCGAATCCGCCGATCGAATCCGCGGCATTGCACAAGTGCGTGCCCTGGATACCGGCGCCTACCCGCTTCGCGGTTCGTACGCCATGGGGCAACCGGACACCGGCGCTCATTCCCTGGTTGCGGCAGCCGACGGGGCGGTCCTGAATGATGCGGGAGCTGGGGCATGTCTTCTGGCCGCCGAATTGGATCCGAAGCGCAAGTTCACCAAGCCGGTTTCCCACGGCCGGCCCGAGGTTGAGCACCGTGCGCTGATCGAATCGCACCGCCGGGCCGGGGTTTATTGCCCGCGTCTCCCTTTCCGGAATAGACGATTCGCTCGTGTCAATCGATCTTTCCGCGCAGTATGAATGCCGTCGAACCCTGTTCGGCCGGTATGTGACAGCAGAGCAGACTCGCCGCGTACATGAACTCGGCCTGATCTGCAGTTTTTATGGGTCGGATGAACCGGAAGACGGCATGGCCTACGTCGAGATGGGGATCGACGTCGTCCTGACGAATTGTCTGAATGCAATGATCGCCGGCGGCTTCAAGAGGTTCCGCCCGGCAACGGGTGAATGTCGCGGACCGGAAGTCCAGCCCACTTCCGCTACATGGGAACTCCGTTCAATCCGAAATCGAAAATCCGAAATTCCCTTCGTTCTTATCGCCTATGATGTGAAGATGACGGGATGCGAATCACTGGCGGCGTTTTAGGCGGTCGTCCCGTGACCATTCCGAAGGGCGATATTCGGCCGACATCGGAGCGGATTCGGGAGGCCCTGTTTTCTTCGGTGGCCGAGGCGGTGCCGGGGGCGCGGGTGCTCGACCTCTTTGCCGGCAGCGGGATGCTGGGTCTCGAGGCGTTGAGCCGGGGCGCACTGGTGGTGTGGTGGGTGGAGAAGAGTGACCGTACCGTGAAGATGCTCCGCCAGTCCGTCCGGACGATGTCCCGCGGAATACGCGCTGAGACCCGTGTTGTACGGGCGGATGCCGGCGGATTTCTCTCCACGGTCGGCGAGAGCGAGAAGGTGGAGGGTTTCGACCTGATCCTGGCCGATCCTCCGTACGAAAAAAAGTGGCCGGAGAAGCTCTTGCCCCGACTTGAGGATGGGGATATTCTAAAGCCGGGTGGATTGTTGGTGCTAGAGCAGGCCACCCGTGAGGCGGTCCTCGAGCCTGAAACTTGGGAATTGCTGCGTAACAAGGCGTACGGCGATACGCGATTGCTTCATTATCGTCTTAGAGAGAAATGACATATTCTGCCATATACCCGGGAACATTCGATCCAGTGACATTGGGTCACGAGGACCTGATTTCGCGTGCGGCCCAAATTTTCGACCGGGTGACTGTTGCGGTAGCTCGCGAAGCCTCGGGCAAAGAGGCCATCTTTTCCACCGAAGAACGGATCGAATTGATCCGGGAGGGGGTTCAAAATCTTGATGGTGTACAGGTGGAGCTATTTGACGGGCTGCTTGTGGATTACGTCCGCAGCAATCCCGGTAGCGTGTTGGTGCGAGGTCTTCGCGCGTTTTCCGACTTCGAGTATGAGTTCCAGATGGCCTTGATGAATCGAAAAATGTCTCCCGAGGTCGAGACCATGTTTCTAATGACGAAGGAAGACTTCAGCTACGTAAGCTCCAGCCTGGTCCGAGAAGTGGCGCGTCTTGGGGGAGATGTGTCGCATTTCGTCAGTCCCCACGTCGGGGAGGCCCTCCGCATCAAGTTTGGCGGCGGAGAATCGCAATAAATGGAGAGAATTCATGAAAATAGAGATTCTCAACATTCCGGAAGAAGGCCGCCGATACGAGGGCACCGAACCGGCCGATATCCTCGAGTTAGAGCCGGGAGACCAGATCCGATCGGCGTCGGAACCTGTTCATTATGCGCTATTTGTGGAGCTTATCTCCAAGGACCTCATCGTCCGGGGTACCGTGTCGGCGGCAGTAGGCCTTGCCTGCTCGCGCTGCGCAGAAATTTCCTCGACATTTGTGAACGATTCCGCTTTCCTGCGCGCTTACGAAATCGAGCCGGACCAGGAAGAGGTAGACATAAACCCGGATTTGCGCGATGCGATCTTACTATATTCGCCGACATTTCCGCTGTGCCGCGAAAACTGCGCGGGGCTGTGTCCCTTATGTGGAGTAAATCGGAATCGCGACCAGTGTTCCTGCAGGGGAGATGAAACGGATCTGAGGTGGAATTCCTTGGACACACTACGGTTCGATAAGGAATGACCGCGTAACCGTGGCGCCACGGATGGGACCATGTGGCGCTTGTGGGCGGCATCTGCAGAAGGAGAATTTACCATGGCAGTACCGAAAAGAAGAACGTCGAAATCGAAAATGAGATCTCGGAAAGCAACCCATCGCCGGCCAGTCGCCGCGTCGATCGGTTGCAAGGAGTGCGGAGCGCCCACGCTGCCGCACCGGGTTTGCGCATCTTGCGGCACTTATAAAGGAAGACAGGTGCTCACGATCTCGACGGACGACTGATGGCGCGAATTGCTGTCGATGCGATGGGCGGTGACGATGCACCAGGGCCCATTGTCGAGGGTGCCGTTTCCGCTGCCCTGACTTGCAGCAACATCAAGTCGCTGCTCCTCGTCGGCTCGCCTCCCGCCATCGAAAAGGTCCTGGCTGAACAACCGGCGGTTCCGTCCTGCATCCGGATTATCGAGGCATCGGAAGTTGTCGCCATGCATGAGTCGCCGGCAGGCGCGGTGCGCCGTAAGAAGGACTCCTCCATCAGCCGGGCCGTGGACCTTGTGAAGAATGGCGATGCCGACGCCATTTTTTCAGCCGGGAACACCGGTGCTGCCGTGGCGGCCACCACTTTGAAATTACGTACGCTCGAAGGAGTGTCCCGACCTGCTATCGCCGCGATTTTTCCTACGAATAAAAAGCCCTTTGTAATGCTGGATGCCGGCGCAAACCCTAACGCATCGGCGGAGATGGTCTGCCAATTCGCCGCCATGGGCGTGGTCTGCTGCAAGGAAGTCCTCGCCGCGGAAAATCCGACGATCGGACTTCTGAGTATCGGGGAGGAGGATGCCAAGGGAAACGATGTGACCAAGGCGGCATTCGAACTTCTTCAACGCTCCGGATTGAACTTCGTGGGCAATGTGGAAAGCAGCGATCTTTTTGAGGGCAAAGTAGACGTGGCGGTCTGCGACGGATTCGTCGGCAACGTCGTTCTCAAGACCAGCGAAAGCGTGGCGCGCTCCCTCGGGCAGTGGGTGAAGGAAGAGATCGACAAGAAACTCTTGTACAAAGTGGGCGCGGCCCTCTGCAGCGGCGCGTTCGCGGCGATCAAGCAGCGGGCGGATCCCGCGGTGTACGGCGGCGCACCCCTCTTGGGCGTGAATGGCGTCTGCATTATCGGGCATGGATCTTCCTCCTCGAAGGCGGTCGGTAACGCTCTTCGCGTTGCCGCCGAATTTGTGGAGCACAAGATCAACCCGAAGATATCCGAAAGTGTCCGACGGACCACCGAGGCATTGGCGAATGGCTGACGCCCGCGCAATCCCGCCCGGGTTGCTGCCCGTGCATTTTCTCGGCACCGGATCCTATCTGCCGGAGCGGGTCATGCCCAATTCCGAACTCGAATCGATCGTCGACACCTCGGACCATTGGATCGTGTCCCGCACCGGGTTGCGAGAGCGTCGCCTGGCCGCCCCTGACCAGGCGACCTCGGACCTGGCATCCGCAGCGGCGGTTCGCGCATTGCAGGACGCGGGCGTTAGACCGGAAGATGTGGACCTGATTCTGGTGGGCACTTCCACTCCGGACATGTTGTTCCCGAGTACAGCCTGCTATGTCCAAAAGCAGATTGGCGCTATCAACGCCACCTGTATGGACATCGAGGCGGCTTGCTCAGGGTTCCTGTATACCATGGAGGTGGGCCGGCAGTTCGTGCAGTCCGGCGCGCGGAAATACGTGCTGGTTATCGGTGCGGAAAAAATGAGTTCGGTGGTGGACTGGCAGGACCGGTCAACCTGTATTCTGTTCGGTGATGCAGCGGGAGCAGCGGTCCTGGGAACCGGTTCCGGGCGGGGAATCATTCATACCGTAACCGGCTCGGACGGTACGCTCGCGGACCTGCTCAAGATCCCCGGCGGCGGCAGCCGAAACCCGATCACGTCTGAGAACATCAATGACCGCCTTCAGTATATCAAGATGGAGGGCCAGGAGGTGTTCAAGCGCGCCGTGGCAAATATGACCGACAGTGCCAAGCAGCTACTCGAAGAAAGCGGGCTGGCGATGGAAGATGTTCGCGCAATCATACCACACCAGGCGAACGCCCGGATTATTAAGGCGGTGGGCCAGCGGTTGGGGGCGAAAGAGGGTCAAGTGTACATAAACGTAGACAAATACGGCAATACGTCGGCGGCATCCGTCATCGTGGCACTCGATGAAGCGGCGCGCGAAGGATTTGTGAAATCTGGAGACCTAATCATGTTTGTGGTTTTTGGCGCGGGATTTACCTGGGGGGCCTCGCTGGTAGAGTGGGGGACGGGACGGTAAAGAGGGGGATGCCGGGGTTCGTCATGCGGATTGACAAGGGGGCCGGTTTGGCTACCATACGCGACTTTATTAGCTTGGGATCCCACTAAATCGGCGGGTATTGGGTGTCTGCCGGAGGGTAATTGGGTAAAAAATGGGTCGACTTGAGGGAAAAATTGCTATGGTTACCGGTGCGGCACGAGGCATCGGTCAGGCGATTTCGTACAAATTGGCCCGGGAAGGGGCCGACCTTGCGCTGTGCGATTTAAAGGTGGATTGGCTGGATGACACGATTTCTGGCGTCACCGAACTCGGGAGGAAAGCCACCGGATTTTCGGCGGATGTCAGTCAAGCCGATCCCGTAACTACAGCGGTCAAAGCAGTTAAGGAAGAATTTGGGCGGATTGACATACTCGTGAACAACGCCGGAATAACCAAGGATGGCTTCCTTGCCAGAATGTCCGAGGAGGACTGGGACGCAGTACTGAATATCAATCTCAAGGGCGCGTTTTTGGTCACCCGGGCGGTCTCAAAGCTGATGATGAAGCAGCGATCAGGAGCGATCGTGAACATTGCCTCGATTATCGGCTTGATTGGAAACGCGGGACAGTGCAATTACGCGGCATCGAAGGCGGGTCTGATCGCGTTGACGAAATCTACGGCCAAGGAACTTGCGGGCCGGGGAATTAGGGCCAATGCGGTCGCGCCAGGATTCATAAAGACTGCGATGACGGACGCGCTACCGGAGGATATTCGGGAGAAGATGCTGGAGAATATTCCGACCGGCCGTTTTGGTGGACCGGAAGAAGTGGCGGACGTTGTCGCATACCTGGCGAGCGAGGAAGCCGGATATGTGAATGGACAGGTCTTATCGGTCTGTGGCGGTATGGTCACCGCCTAGACCTTAAATAAATATCAATCAGGAGGAATCCGAACTATGGCCCTGGACGAAAAAGTCAAAGATATCATTGTTGAACAACTCGGCGTGAACGCAGATCAGGTGGTGACTGACGCCTCTTTTATCGAAGATCTCGGCGCCGATTCGCTCGACACCGTTGAACTCGTAATGGCGTTTGAAGAAGAATTCGGCGCTGAAATTCCGGACGAAGATGCAGAGAAGTTGAACACGGTGGGCTCGGTAGTTACCTACCTGAAAGAAAAGGGCTTCGACGGCTGATTTCCTTTTTCAATAAATAGGTACGGCCGGGCGGAAACCAAAAGTGTTCCGTCCGGCCTTTTGTTCTTATGAGACGTGCAGTTATTACAGGATTGGGAGTTGTTTCACCTCTGGGGTGCGATCACGAGCAGTTCTGGCGTAGCCTCCTCCACGGTGAATCCGGGATCGGGGCGATTACTAATTTCGATCCCGCCCCATTCGCCTCCCAAATTGCGGGCCAGGTCCGGGATTTCGTTCACGAGGATCATTTTCACGTAAAGGAACTTCGCCGAACCGAACCGTTTGTCCGGTTCGGCATCGTTGCCGCGCGCCGTGCGATGGAAGACTCCGGATTGGTGCTGGATGGAGAAGCCGCCGATCGGGCCGGCGTCCTGGTCGGCTCCGGCATCGGGGGTCTGAATATCATGGAGGAATCGAGCCGGATCCTCTTGGAGCGGGGACCGAGGCGACTTTCCCCGTTCTGCATACCGCAAATGATCTGCAACATGTTGCCGGGTATGATTGCGATCGAATTCGGCTTCCGCGGGCCGAACTTTGCCATCGTCTCGGCCTGTGCAACCGCGACGCACTCGATCGGGGAAGCGTTGCGCATGATTCAGCACAATGAGGCCGATGTGATTGTGGCCGGGGGCGCTGAAGCGGCGATTACCCAGCTGGGCGTAGGCGGCTTCGCCGCGATGAAAGCATTGAGTACGCGGAACGATGATCCGAAGGGGGCATCGCGCCCATTTGATTTGGATCGAGACGGCTTCGTAATTGGCGAGGGCGGTGGAGTCGTCATCCTCGAAGAACTGGATTCCGCACGAGAGCGCGGTGCGAAAATGTATTGCGAGGTTGCCGGATACGGACGGACCGGAGATGCATACCACATGACGGCGCCGACCGTCGACGGCGCGGGCGCTACCCGGTCCATGACACTCGCGCTAGCGGATGCCGGGCTGACCCCGGACGACGTCGACTATGTCAACGCCCACGGTACCAGTACCTCTCTGAACGACAGCAGCGAAACCCTGGCCATCAAGCAGGCACTTGGCGAAGACGTGGCAAGGAAGGTCGCCGTCAGTTCCACCAAGTCGATGACCGGTCACTTGCTGGGCGCGGCCGGAGGAATTGAAGCGGTCGCCTGTGCACTTGCCATCAGGGATGGAGCAGTCCCACCGACCATAAACTACACCACGCCGGATCCTGACTGCGATCTGGATTACGTTCCCAACGAAGCGCGCGAGATGAAGGTAACCGCCTGTCTCAGCAATTCCCTCGGCTTCGGCGGACACAACGCAACATTGTGCTTCAAAGCGATCGAGTAAAGGAACCGCGAAGCGCACATCGCAGCAATTGGGTAGCGCGGAATTCATTTCGCAGTGAGCGATTACCTGCTCTATGTTCGTGAGAGCGGTTAGAAGACTCTCATCCCGGATTTCGAGCACTCGATTTTGGCTATCAATCTGAAAGTTTTCGTTTTCCCGGGCTGCACGGGCCCGGGCAATCGCGGAAACTACGATATTTGCGGCCGTATTAGTGGACATCTCCGGAACATGGATCACTGCGGAGCTCCGGTCCGGACAGGATTTATGGCCGGTTGCTCGAATTGAGAGAACTTGGCAATTCATGCCGACGTCCTGAAGCGCGGTCCTGATATTATCGAGGAAGTCCTGTGTGAAATACTTCACTCTTTCGCTGTAAATCAGCGCCCCGGCGTCGATATCGGCTTCAGATTCGTTTCTCCGGTTCCGCGGCGCGTCATAGCGTCCGGAGATCTCATAGGCCGCCGCGAGCAGAAATCGCCACCACCGGCTCTGCAGGATGAGCCCACGAATGGCAAAGCCGACCCGCGGATGCCGGGGTTACGGTTGGTCTGATCATGAATCTGAAGTCCGAACTGCCATTCTGGTGCATCACTCCAAGAGGTTCCTGGAATATTTCGCAGAACCGCGGCATCCGCGGGTCGGTCTTTCCATCCGTGGACAACTCACTCAGAGGCACCGCGCTGGGGCTATCGATAGGTGATCACGAGTACGTTGAGGAGCAGGGATTCTGGACACATAGATCAACTTCACTTCTCCGCGTTCTGCTGGAGAAGGCAGAATGATTTCCTCTTGGCTCCGTGGACTCCGGGGTTGATGTCGTTTGGTTGCGGCTTTGCTGCTTCGTGCACTCCGCGAACTTCGTGGTCCATATTCTTGGTCGCGGCCCTGCTGTTCAGGGGCTAATTCCCCGACTTTGTCAAGCTTGTGTGTCGCCGCCCGGAAGTCTAGGCGACTTCCGCTACTTTACGGATTGAAAACGAGACTGAAGTTTCCCTTTGTTTTCTTCGTTGTCTTCTGTTCAAAACCCGTTCGCGGAGCCTGTGGAAAGAAAATCCGAAATCCAAAATACCCCTCACTTCCATTCGTGCTTCGGATACTTCTTCTGTAGTTCCTTTTTCACCGCGGGATAGGTATCCCGCCAGAAACCGGCCGGATCATCCGTCACTTGCACCGGACGTTGATTGGGGGCGAGAATCTGGATTCGGAGTCGTTGCTTTCCCATGGCAATGGTGATCGGCCGATCTACGCCGTAGAGATCCTGAATTCGCGAGCTGATCGTCGGCGCGTCATTCTTGCTGTAGATCACCCGCACCCGGCGACCGCAGGGAAGGGGGATTCGCTCAGGCGCATATTCATCCAGCGCCGCAACCTGCCCCGAGGAGAGCCATTGTCGCAGAATCGGTTTGACCGGCTTGTCCCGAATCTCCTTCGCGCTCACACTTCCGAAACATATTTGCTCCAGGATCAACTTTCGGTCGCCGTCCCCGAAGAAGGGGATCTCAAATTCGGGACACCACCGGCTAAGTCCGTTCACGCGAAATATCCACTGCTCCACCTCGTGGTTCCAGTGCTTCAAGTGGAAGCGTCCGTCAAGGATGCCATCTGCCAGCATGGCGGCCGCCTGTTCGGCGGGGACGTTTGCCGAGTTCTTTTCGTCCAGCACGAGATCCCGGAACTTTCTGCGGGTGATACCCACGATGCGCTTTCCCGTCGCATCGAAGGTGACGGCATCTTCAAACGAAAAGTCTTCAGGAAACATCTCCTTGAGCCACTGTTCTTTCACATCCGTGCACAGGGAGAGAGTGACGCGGCGCTCGTTCTTTCGCGACTCCACCTCGCGGATTTCTCCCGCGACCAGCAATTCGCTTTTCCGGATGACGCTGTTCCGGTCCAGCTCGCCTCTTCTTCCATGAAGCAAGTCGACCCGGAGGCTTCCGCTATCCCGTCGCCGCGCCAGCTGATCCACGAACCCGGCGAGAATACATTGTCTCACGGATTCGGTCGCCGCCGGCACTTCGTTCACCGGCAATCCCTGGGCTCGAGCGATCCGGAGGAACGATTCATGCAGGGCGGGAATCTGGCGGGCGGATTGGGCGTGGATGCCAAACTCCCGGCAGGAATCGACGTTAAACCTACTTCGTTCGGCCGTCGCGAGCGCGGCGAAGTGTATGAAGAAGTCGGAGGACTCTTCATCGCCCCACGCGTCGGTTCTCCGTCGATGAACGTCCTTTCCCGCGGAGTGAAGCAGAATGGATCTTCCCTGCATGAGAGCCGCCACCAGGGCCGCTTCGTGCACGCAGTCCCGAAGACTTGATTCCAGGAGTAGACGTGCGTACCGGGGGTGCACCGGAAAGGCGACCATTCGCCGCCCCAACTCGGTAATGGCCAGTTCTTCGCCATGGAGGGCTCCCAGGTCGCAGAGCAGGGCGGTAGCGTGCCGGATTGCCTGGGGTCGCGGCGCGGTGATCCATGGAAAACTTTCCAGGTCCCGGACGCCGCCGGCCACCAGGGAAAGAACGGCTTCGGACAGATCCAGGCGCTCGATTTCCGGCGTCTCCTGGAGGGCTCGTTCCCGGTGTTCCCGAAGCGTCCAGAGGCGGATGCACTTTCCTGGTCCGACTCGCCCCGCCCGGCCCGCCCTCTGGTCCGCGGAGGCGCGGCTGATCGGGCGGATTGAAAGCATGTTTATGCCGCGATTCGCATCGTGGGACGGGATTCGAGCCAGACCGGAGTCGACGACGGTTCGGACGCCCTCGATGGTGATGGAGGTCTCCGCAAGATTGGTTGCCACGATGATTCTGCGTCTTCCGCCGGTAGCGACGGCGCGGTCCTGGTCCGCGGAAGAGAGCTCCCCGTGAAGAGGCATCACCTCCACTCCGGGTGTTCGTCTGGAATGCCGGAGGGCCTCAACCGTACGCTTTATTTCATAGGCGCCGGGCATGAACACCAGGATGTCACCTTCGTCGGATCCTGCCAATTCCAGCTCGCAGGCCTGGGTTGCGGCGTCCCAGACCGGCCTTTTGTTGAAATCGATCTTGGAATCCACGTGCTCAATCTCCACCGGAAAGATTCGCCCCTCCGCGGATAGGGTGGAGCACGGATCCAGTGCCCGCTCGATGGTGGCCACGTCCAGCGTGGCGGACATGACCAGCAGTTTCATGTCGTCACGGGAAGCTGCCTGCAGTTGCCGTGCCCGAGCCATAGTAATGTCTCCGTAGAGGTGGCGCTCATGGAACTCGTCGAAAACCACACACCCGATTCCATCGAGATTCGGATTATGAAGAAACTCCCGCAGGAGGATTCCTTCCGTAACGTAGAGAATTCGGGTTCCCGGTCCGGCCTTCCGATCGAGGCGAATATGGTAGCCGACTTCACCGCCCAGGCGGCAGTTTCTTTCCTGCGCGACGCGCGAGGCAAGCATTCGCGCCGCAATGCGGCGGGGCTGCAGCACCACGATCTGTCCTTCTACGGCATCGGCATCCAGCAGCATCTGGGGTACCTGGGTGGACTTGCCGGAACCGGTCGGTGCAGTGAGGACAAGGCGTGGACAGGCATTGAGGGAGGAGAGGAGCTCGAGGTGGATGTCGTAGATAGGGAGGGACATGAAGAAAGAGGAGTGGATGGCTGGATTGAATCATCCCAGCCGACTTCTCACGGCAGGGTTCCAAACAGAAGCACGCCTTCTCTCTCGATGCGTCGCCAAAGCGTTTCGTACTCTTCCAATTCCACGCTATTTCCGTCGAGCCAGTTCGCCTCGACGTTCAGCGCGTAGCGTTCCCAGACCGCTTCGATTAAATCTTCGAAGGTGCGAAAGGCGCGCATTCGATTTCTGCCCGAGCTGAAAAGCATCGTGATTTCGAGTTTGCCGGAAGACTCTGCATCGTTGCGCGCGAGGGGACCCGTGATCACCGCCGCCGTGGGACGCGGGAGGATCGTTTTCCGAATGACTTTTCGGAGATCATCCCAGAACATATCTTCGGTTTCGAAAACCACCTTGAGCGCCCGGGAAAAAAAGTAGTTGTTTGAGTTCGCCTCATACCAGTTGGCCTGGGGGGTGGTTTCGCAGCGAACCACCGACGTATCCACAAGAGACTCAAGCGCGAGCATAGTTGCCCGGTTGGACAGGCCGGTGCGCCGCTGCAGTTCGCGCCCGGTCAGTGCTTCTTCAGCGTGATAGAGTTCGCGCAGAACCAGCAGATGGCTGGTCTTATTTAGAATGAGGTCGAGGCCGTGCATTCCATGTCTGGTTTCGATCCGCTCCCGTGAATGACTGCTCTTTTACCATATCTTTGCACGGTTTTCTGAAGAATGAAAACACGAAATACCGAACTTCTAAAAGCGGCCGGGTGTGGCCATTGCAAAGCTCCTGCTTGCCAATGTGGACCCGGTGGCTACAATGCTTCAAATGTCGGAGTCGAATCAGAAAGATCCGGCCGACGTTCCTGATGTCATACGCCAGTTGGGTGAAGTTCTTCCGGCTCGCGGGCGCGTACTACTGATCCCGCACAATTATCCTGATCCGGATGCACTGGCGTCTGCGGCGGGCATGTACCTGTTGCTTTCGAGACAATTCGGGATTCGGGGGCAGATTCTCTTTACGGGCACCGTTTCGCGCGCTGAAAATCGCGAACTGCTACGACAGATCCGCTATTCATGGGGATTGGTATCAAGGGAGAGTCCTCCCAGCCGGACGGTACCATGCATCCTTTTGGACACCTCCCCCTGGTCCACGAATGTAACCATTCCACCGTACGCGGAGCCGGTCGCGGTCATTGATCATCATCCGCTGAAGCGGAATGCGCGCCCGGCCAAAGAGCTCTTTGTCGAAATTCAGAGCGGTGCCGGCGCTACCTGCACCATGATCTATAAATACCTGAAGATGTGTGACATCGCGATCCCGAAGTGGCTGGCCACGGTGATGGCGTACGCGATTGCCAGCGAAACTCTGGATTTATCGCGAGACAGCACGGAAGAGGATCTCCAGGCGTATGTTGAGCTTCTGGCGCGTGCCAATCTGTCGCAGTTGGGAAGGATCCGACATGCACCGCTGCCCCGGATGTATTATGTGAGTCTTCAGGAGGCGATGAGGAACGCCTTCGTATACGGGCGGGTTGTCTGGACCACAATCGAAGCGGTGCAGCAGCCCGAAATCGTAGCCGAGGTGGCGGATATGTTGCACCGTATGGAGCGCATTACCTGGGCCTTTTGCGTGGCCTGGATGAACGGGCGACTGTTGATATCCATCCGGAGCAGTGATCCCAGGGCCCGCTGCGGACGGCTGTTGAACCGCCAGATCGGAAAACGGGGCACGGCGGGAGGCCATCATCACATGGCGGCTGGGTTTATTGACGTGTCCGAGCTGGATGCGGCCGGCCGGGAGCAAAGTTGCCGGGACCTGGTTCGGGGCCTGGTCACCTCAATCGAGCGCCGGTCACATGGAGGAAGTGCCGAGGATGAGGAATTGCCGCCGGCTCAGCGACTCGTAGATGTGCTTGACGTAATGCCTGGCGACGGGGCAAGGGAAGGAGAGGCTGAGAATGACGCTTGACTGGATTCAGTCCCTTCCCCAAAGTACGAACATCGATTTTCCATATGATTTCGGTTGGGATTTTCCATTTTTTATCTAAGGAATTTCTATAATGTTTGGACGTCTTTTCGGCGTCTTTTCCAATGACATTGGGATTGATCTGGGAACAGCGAATACCCTCGTCTATGTAAAAGACCGGGGGATTGTGCTTCGTGAGCCGTCAGTGGTTGCCATTCAGTCGGGTAGCAATCGCGTGCTGGCGGTAGGAGAAGAGGCGAAGCGCATGCTGGGCCGGACACCCGGTAGTATCGTTGCGATCCGGCCGCTCAAGGCAGGGGTCATCGCGGATTTCGAGATAACGGAGGCAATGCTCCGTTATTTTATTCGTAAAGTGCACAATCGCAGAGTGATGGTGAAGCCGAGAGTGATTGTGGCAGTGCCAAGTGGAATTACAGAAGTTGAGAAGCGCGCAGTGAAGGACTCGGCCACTCATGCAGGCGCGCGGGAGGTATACTTAATCGAAGAGCCGATGGCGGCTGCGATTGGGGTAGGGCTGCCTGTCCAGGAGCCTGCCGGGAATATGATCGTGGACATCGGGGGCGGCACGACGGAAGTCGCGTTGATCTCGCTGGCGGGAATCGTATTCAGTCGCAGTGTTCGTGTCGGCGGTGACGAGATGGATGAAGGGATCGTCCAGTATGTGAAGCGGGCGTATAATTTGATGATCGGCGAACGCACGGCGGAGGAAATTAAGATCTCGATAGGTTCTGCCTACCCCATGGAAGAGGAAACGGGGATGGAAGTGAAAGGCCGGGACCTGGTCGCGGGATTGCCGAAAACCTTGACGCTGACTTCCGAGGAAGTGCGCGAGGCCCTCCAGGAGCCGATCTCCACAATTGTAGAAGCGATTCGAATTACCTTGGAAAGATGTCTGCCGGAATTGTCCGCGGACCTGGTGGATCGCGGATTGGTGCTGGCGGGCGGCGGCGCATTGTTGCGCGGGCTGGATCGCCTGATCGCCGAGCAAACTGGATTGCCGGTGCACGTGGCCGATGATCCGCTCAGCGCGGTGGCTGAAGGCACCGGGGTTGTGCTTCACGAATTGAATTTCCTGAGGAAAATAGCAGGTACCGAACGTGGTTAATACGCTGACTTTTCTTCAAGATCTGTAATCCCTCCTCCCCATCTCACGCAATGCTAGATGACGACCCGGCAACACGCCGCAGGGCGACTGTGCCGGACTCCGGTCAATTGCCGGAATGTCGTCCAGGAGAAAGGTGAGAGTACGCGGATTTATTGTTTGGTTCGTGGTGATTATTTCCCTGGTGGGAATCCTGAGCCTAGGGGACGGGACCACGGGGCGATTGAAGTCCATCGTCCGGGGAGCCTTTGCGCCCGTGCAACAAATGGTTGCCGGCGGCGTGCGAAGGACCCGGGAAAACGTCTCCGCGGTCCGGAATATCGGCGACGTGATGGCGCAGAATGAACGGTTGGAAACGGAACTCGTGCAATTGAGAAATGATGTGCTCACATTGAAGGCACTGGAACAGGAGAATGTACAACTACGGGATCAGTTGCTCTACGAAGAGCGATCAGACCGGGAGTTGGTGTCGTGCGAAATTATTGGGCGCGATGTTACCGGGTGGTGGCAGACGGTTCATCTCGGGAAGGGGTACTTGAACAAGATCAAGCCGGATATGGCCGTGATCACGCCCGAGGGCTTGATTGGGAAGACGGTTGAAAGCTCGCCCAAGTCGACGGAAGTGCTGTTGGTGTCCGACCCGAACTGCAAGGTATCCGTTCAGATCATGCGGACTGGAACCTACGGAGTCCTGTCGGGCCTCGGCCACCCCGAAGATAATCGCGTGGTCTGCCAGATGAGCTTCGTTAGCAAGCGGGCGAGAATCAGGCAAGGGGACACCGTGATCACCTCGGGCCTGGGCGGAATATTTCCCAAGGGGCTGATGGTCGGTTATGTAGAGTCGGTGGCACTCGACACGATGGGGCTCGGACAGCAGGCGCGGGTGATTGTTCGGTCCGACCTTTCCGCACTGACTCATGCTTTCGTCGTGGTGGAAGCCAGGGACCCGGTGGATGAGTTGCTTCAGAAGCGTGCCGGGGAGGTCCGGGAAGAATAATGGCCTACCTGATCATGCTCTTCTCGTTGTACGTCGCCGGCATGGTGCAGGCGGCTCCATGGCTGCCGATCGCAAAGCCGCCGGCGTTGCTTGGAGTTGTGATTTATTACGCTCTGGTCCGGGACCGGCGGATGATGCTGATCGCGGCCGTGGCAGGCGGGTTTATCCAGGATGCGCTGGGAATGGGTCCCATCGGATATTCGTCGGCCTGTTTCGGTGTGATCGGGCTTGTGGTGAATCACTTTCAAAACCTGCTGTTCACGTTGCGTGCGGTGACCCACATCATTATCGGCGCGGTGGCCGCGGGCGTGGCTTCGTTGTTCCTGGGCATCATGCTGTTTACCGGCGGGCACATCGTTTTCGACTCCGCCTTGTTCCTGTCCCGCATCCTCGCAACCACGGCGCTGGGCGTCATTACGGTGCCCCTGATCTTTCGGTTCGTTGACTATCTCGACGCGCGACTCGGCACCGATGGAGGCGCGATGCCATGATTGGATCCCGTCGTGAAAAGGTAGCCTCGGATGTCGTTAGAGCGCGCGCATTGCTGGCGTTGATGCTTCTTGCGTTCGGGGTGTTGATCGTCTCCCTCTACAATATCCAGGTCGCCAGCACCTCCAAGTATGAGATCGCGCTGGACCGGCAGAGCATGCGGTGGATCCGGATGCCGGGCATGCGGGGCCAGATCCTGGATCGGAACGGCAAAATCTTTGCCGATAACCGGCCAAGCTACAACGTCGCGATCTTTCTGGAGGAGCTCCGCCTGGTAAAAGCCAAGGTTTCGGAGACTTTTGAAAAATTGCGGCCGGTAGTTGGATACCCGGCCACCGCCGGGGAGAAGGAAGTCAACGACCACGTTCTCAATTTAAAGCCGCTTCCACTGATGGCCTGGCGCGATTTGGACGAGGCCGCGCTGGCGCGGTTTGCCGAGCAGTGTTCAATGTTTTCGGGCGTGGATATCCAGGTTGAAGCGGTTCGCGAATATCCCCAGGGCGCGTTGGCGAGCCACGTCATCGGTTATGTAGGCCGAACCAATATGCTCCATGATGCGCAGCGCCCGTTCCATTTTTACACCGACGAGATGATCGGCAAGAGCGGAATCGAGAGACGGTTCGACGATGTGCTTCGGGGCCAGGCCGGCGGCCGGCTGATGCGCGTGGACGTGGAGGGATTCCACCGTGAGGACATCGTGGTCGAACTCCCGAAGCCCGGAAGCGATGTACAGCTGGCAATCGATGTGACGATTCAACAGGCCGTGGAAGAAGAGCTTCAGGATGCGGTGGGTTCCGCGGTCATTGTTGATCCGCGCAATGGAGACATCCTGGCGATGGCGAGTTCGCCTTCCTTTGATCCGAACATCATCGTGCCTTTCATTACCACCGAATCCTGGAATGTAATCCTTCAAAATCCGGACCACCCTCTTTTGAACCGGGCCATCCAGGGGAGCTACACGCCCGGGAGCATCGTGAAGCCGATCGTGGCGCTTGCCGGCCTGGAAAATGGAAAGCTGGATCCCGGTCACGTCGTTCACTGTCCCGGGTACTTCATGCTCGGCTCCCATAAATTCGGTTGCTGGCTGACCTACGGGCACGGCGACATGAACCTGGCCAACGCGATTCAAAGTTCCTGCAATGTTTATTTTTTTACTGCGGGCCTTGCCATGGGGGAGGAGTACATCGTTCACATGGCTCACGCCGTGGGACTCGGCCGTCAGGCGGGAATTGAAATCGGGGGCGAGCGGGCGGGCCTGGTGCCGGACGCCGCTTGGAAGCGTGAGCGGCTGGACGAATCGTGGTGGGACGGAGATACCTGCAATCTTTCGATTGGCCAGGGCCCGATCACGGTAACCCCGTTACAGATGGCGCTGGTGACGGCAGCGATCGCCAATGGCGGCACCTTATACCGACCACGCCTGGTGCAGGGCATCCGCGCGCCCGGAGGTCAAACGTTCAGCGAGCAGCCCGCCACCGTGGCAAATCGGTTGGACTGGTCGGACGCCTCCCTTGGAATCGTGCGCCAGGCGATGCTGAATACCGTGATGTCCGCGAGGGGTACCGGCCGCAATGCGGCCGTGCCGGGGGTGGCGATCGCGGGCAAAACCGGAACCGCGGAGTTCGGTCCAAAGGCGCTGGGGAAGAAACGCGGCTGGATGATCGCCTTCGCCCCATTCGATGAGCCTCGCTACGCGGTGGCGATGGTTCTTGACCATGCGGCCACCGGGGGTGGCGCGGATGTGGGGCCGCGTCTACAAAGGATTTTCGGCAAACTGTTTCAAGTGACGGTATCCGAAGCGCCACCGGAGGCCGGCCATGGATAGAACCCTCATGGTGTACTTCCTGAAGCGGCTGGATTGGTGGCTGTTGGCCGCGTTGCTTGTCCTGGTCGTGCTGGGGGTTCTGTTCGTGTACAGCGCATCCTACCGGGGCGAGGGAATCCCGGTGAATACCGACTACCGGAAGCAGATCGTGTGGGCGATCCTGGGCATTGGAGTTTTTCTGATTGTTGCGCTGATCGATTACCACTGGCTGGGGAGGTGCAGTTGGTTGCTCTACGGCTGCGCGCTCCTCTTGCTTTTGCTGGTGCTGGTGATCGGGGAGACGAGAAGCGGTGCCACCCGCTGGATCTCGCTTCCCTGGTTCGACATCCAACCTTCAGAAATCGCAAAATTGGGCACCTTGTTGGCCCTGGCCCGCTTCCTCAGTCTTTCCTCTACGGATTCCCGGCGGCTGTACGTCGTCGCGCTTGCCGGGGTCATTGCGGCCGTTCCATTCTTCCTTATTTTCATAGAACCGGACCTGGGTACGGCAGCCGTGCTGATTCCGCTCACCGCGTGTCTCCTTTTTGTCGCCGGCGTGCCGCTGCGAATCCTTTGCTGTCTCGGCGTTCTCGGTCTGCTGGCACTTCCCCTCGGCTACCAGGTATTGGATGATTACCAGCAACATCGAATCGATGTCTTTTTGAATATCGATTCGGATCCGCTTGTATACGGTTGGACCAAGCAGCAATCACTAATCGCAGTTGGATCCGGTGGGCTCACCGGAAAAGGGTACCTGGCAGGAACGCAGAACGTTCTCGGTTTTTTGCCGCGCAGCGTCGCGGATAACGATTTTATTTACAGCGTGATCGCCGAAGAGACCGGTTTCGTCGGTGCCGCGTTGGTTCTGGCTCTGTATGCCGCAATACTGCTGTGCGCGTTTCGCGCAGCGTTGGTTTCAAGAGATAAATTAGGCCGATTATTATCGGTTGGCGTGGCGACGATCATTTTCAGTCACGTATTCGTGAATATCGCAATGACGATAGGGATGATGCCAATTACGGGATTACCGTTGCCCCTCGTAAGTTACGGGGGCTCGTTCATGGTTGTAACCATGTGCGGACTCGGTATCGTCCAGAGCGTATACGTTCGCCGCGCCCAGCGATGACGGCCGGAAGCGCAGGGAGATAAAGCCAATGTTTGGCATGAAAAAACATACCAAAGAAATTATTGTTAACATGGAAAGCCTTCAGGTCCGCATCGCGGTCCTGGAAGAAGGCAAACTGGATGACTTCTACATTGAGCGTCCGTCCGACGAACAGATCGTCGGGAGTATTTTCAAGGGAAAGATCCAGAACCTGGAAGACGGCTTGCAGGCTGCATTCGTCGATATCGGCCTGAGGAAAAATGCCTTTATCCACTACTGGGATATGATTCCAGAAGATGCCGCGCGTCTCGAGGAGGAGGAGGGAACCAACCGGAGGAAGACCGCTCGTCGCAAGAAGTGGACGCCGGGTGAGATGACTAAGATTCACCCCATCGGTTCCGAGATCGTAGTCCAGGTAACAAAGGGAGCTATCGGAACCAAGGGTCCTCGAGTAACCGCCAACTTGAGTATCCCCGGTCGCTACCTGGTCCTCCTTCCCGGCACATCCCTGAAGGGAGTGTCGCGAAAAATAGAAGACGCAAAGGAACGGCAGCGACTTAAAAAAATTCTGGCACGTCTTCCGATACCCGAGAATAACGGGCTGATCGTTCGTACCGTCGCCGCGGGCGCCCGCAAGACTTCGTTTGCGCGCGATATGCGTTCGTTGAGCACCATTCTCGAAGATATCGAATCCGGCAAGCGGGACGATCCCGCCCCCTGCAGACTGTACAACGAACCGGATGTGATCGAGCGCGTGGTTCGGGATTCTCTCACCGAGGATGTTGGCCGGATCGTCATCGACTCGCGCGACGAATATGAGCGGATGCGTGATCTCGTCGCGCGTGTTTCCCGGCGCGTGAAAGGCAAAGTGCAGCTCTACGACGGCGCCACGCCGATTTTCGAGCACTTCGACGTGGAGCGGCAACTCGACAACGCTTTCAGCCGAAAAATCCGCCTGAAGTCCGGTGGGTATCTCGTGTTCGATGAAACGGAAGCGCTGGTCGCCATCGACATCAATACCGGACGGCACAAGGGAGCCAACACCCAGGAAGAATCGATTGTGCAGGTCAACCTGGAGGCGGCGGAAGAGATTGCCCGGCAACTACGTCTTCGAAACATCGGTGGACTGGTCATTATCGATTTCATCGACATGAAGATGAAGAAGAATCAGAACCAGATCTTCAGGACCCTGCGCGACAGTCTTCGACAGGACAAAGCCCGTACCAACATTCTGCCGATCTCGCAGCTTGGACTGCTGGAAATGACGCGGCAACGGGCGGAGGAAAGCATCCGGGATACGACGTTCATGAATTGCCCGTATTGTGTCGGCAAAGGGAAAATAAAGTCCGCGCTCAGCGTCAGCGTGGAGCTGCAGCGGCACATCGAGGAAGTGCTTCGGAAGAGAAAGAGCATGAAGGAGGAGTTGCCGCTGAAGGTCACGGTGAATCCACTTTTGATGGATCGCCTCCGGAAAGAGGATGAGAAGAGTCTCATGGCCCTGGAAGAGAACCACATGGGTGCGCTGACGTTTGTTTCCAACGGCAATCTTCACGTGGAGGATTTTATTATCTCGCACGCGGATTCTGGTGATGAGTTGTACTCCAGTGTGGATCGATAGCGGGGGGACCGTTTCGAACCCGTTTTTTTGATTCGGTTTTCCAATGGAATACGGAACGGATTGTTTTCGGTCTTTATGATTTGGTTTACTTACAACATCCTTTTCCTCGTCGGGTTCCTGATCATGTTGCCGAAGTTCATCTGGCGCATGATTCGGCGAGGTGGTTACCTCAAAAATTTCGGTCATCGGCTGGGCCGGTATGATCCCGAACTCCGGAAAAAACTGGAGGAGGGGGGAAGGGTCTGGATCCACGCCGTGAGCGTGGGCGAAATGTTCGTTGCCTTCAAATTCATGGATGCGCTGCGGGCACGACGGCCGACGCTTCGCTTCCTGGTGTCAACAACGACCTCCACCGGCTATGCCCTCGGTGTAGAGCAGGTGAAAGATCCCGACCTCCTGATCTATTTCCCCGCCGACCTCCCTTGGAACGGCGCCCGTTCCCTGTCGCTGATTCGCCCATCGGCCGTGCTGTTGGTGGAAGGGGAATTGTGGCCGAATTTTATCCGGGCCGTTCATCGTCTCGGCGTACCCCTGTTTCTGGTCAATGGGCGGATTTCCGATAATTCCTTCCCGCGCTACTGCAAGGTGAAACTGTTTACCCGGAGAATTCTTCCCTGTTTCCAATCTTTGTGTGTTCAAGGGGAAGAAGATCGGGAGCGATTCATGGCTCTGGGAGCGCCGCCCGAGCGAATCCATGTCCTCAATAGCGCCAAGTACGAAGTGGCCGAATCCAACGAGGAGGCGGAGACTCTCGCCGGTCAAGTGCTGCGGTCCGCGGGGATGAACGGCAGTCAATGCATACTGCTCGGTGGATCCACCTGGGCTGGAGAAGAAGGTGTTCTCCTGGATATCTATTGCGATCTCCGCACCAAGTACCCGAACCTGGTTCTCGCCCTGGCGCCGCGCCATGTGGAGCGAAGGAAAGAAGTTCTGGAGGAAATCGACCGTAGAAATTTAACCGTCCAGTTGCGCAGCGAATCCGAAGACGGGAACGGCGAGGCAAAGGATGTGTTTTTCATCGATACCACCGGAGAACTAAGAAGTTTTTACCGGCACGCAGACATAATTTTTGTCGGAAAAAGTCTGTGCTCAGAGGGCGGGCATAATATTATTGAGCCGGCCCTCTATGGAAAACCAGTGATCGTCGGCCCCAACATGTCCAACTTTCCAGTGGTGATGGACGATTTTATTCGTGCCGATGCGATCCTGCAGGTGCCGGACTCCAAGGCGCTTGGTGAGGCCGTCGAAGAATTGCTGAAAAGTCCGGAGTCGCGGCAGCGCCTCGGCGAAAACGCGGCCGGCCTGGTCCAGGAAAAGGCCGGTGCGTTGGAGGCCAGCGTAAGAATCATTTTGAATGTTCTCCCAAAGTAGCTTCAATCATTGTACGACAATTTAGGAGATTGCTAGTAGAGCCCGCGCAACCTGGGGCTCCCGACCACAAGGGCCGGGGATCTACTTCATAAGGGCACGATGTCATCCTATTCCATTACAACCCGCGCTGGAGACAAGGGGTCGACGTCCTTGTTCTCGGGTGAGCTTGTAGACAAGGATTCTCCCAGGACCTCTGTCTATGGCGATGTCGACGAATTGAACAGCGTGCTTGGGGTCGCACGGGCGGCCTCCCAGCGAAAGGATGTGCGGGATGCAATCCTTGACGTTCAGAATGCTCTTTTTGTCGTGGGCGCGGAGCTGGCGACCACCGATGCCGGCCTGAATATGCTGAAGCGAAAAGTCGACCGGCCAATGATCGAGGATATCGATGACCGGTGCGCCGCCTTGGAGAGCGCAATCAATATGCCCGGCGGATTTATCATTCCCGGGGGTACGCTTGCCGGGGGTCATATCGATCATGGGCGGACGATCGCCCGGCGAATTGAGCGGGGCGTTGTTCGGTTGTTCAGGGAAGGACACATCGGCAACGACCGGATCCTGGTTTGGATCAACCGGCTGTCCGACTACTTGTGGCTTCTCGCCCGGCTGGAAGAGGGTGATTCCGTACTGGTTAAGGAATGAGCACGGACAGCGCGCTACGACTCGACTCTTCCATCACCCTTGCCGACTACTCTACTTTTCGTCTTGGGGGCGTTTGCCCTGGTCTGGTTTGTTGCGAATGCGCAACCGAATTGCGGGAAGCAGTCGTTGCATTACACGCTGCAAAGGACCCGTTCGTCCTCATCGGAGGCGGATCCAATATTCTGATATCAGACGCGGGACTGCCCGGAACGGTGCTGAGGTACGCCTCCGACAACCCTGCGATCCGTGAGATCGGACCGGCGCAAATCATCGTGGATGGCGCTGCATTCCTGGACGACGTAGCCGCCTGGAGTACCGGCAACGGACTCGAAGGACTGACTTGTTGCACCGGAATTCCCGGGACCGTCGCGGGCGCGGTCGTTGGCAATGCCGGCGCCTGGGGAAAGCAAATCGGGGACGTTATCCGGTGTGTCACGCTCATGGATCGGAGCGGAAAGACCCGCTCCGTACATCGGGGCGAGTTGGACTTCTCGTACCGGAGTTCCGCGCTCAAGAATTCCCGCGACATCGTGGTCGATGTTACAGTGAACCTTCGGAAAGGGAACAGGCAGGATTTGATTCCGGAGAGAGAGCGGATTCTCAAGACGCGCGCCGAGAAGCATCCGGACCTGGAGCGCGATCCCTGCATCGGAAGTTTTTTCCGAAATATCGAACCCACCTCCGCCGCGGGGCGTCGCCAGGCGGCTGGTTGGTTTCTCGAGCAGGCAGGAGCGAAAGAATTGCGTGTGGGAGGTGCCCGGGTATTCGATCGCCATGCGAATATCATCGTCAAAGGCCCCGGCGGTACGGCTCAGAATGTGAGGGACCTAGCAGTGCTGATGAAGGACGCGGCACTGGAAAAATTCGGAATCGAATTGATTCGCGAAGTAAAGTACCTGGGGCTTTTCGAAGGGGAAACACCCAACCGATGGGACGAGTTTTATTAAAGAAATGTAGCGAAGCTCGCCCGAGTTCCGGTCTGTTGAGATCAAGCTTTCACCGCCAAACCGCGGAAAATCCCGGCGCAAAATTCTTTACTCCGGATCGAGGTTCACACAGAGTTGCTGCGTCGAATCATTCCAACTTCCAACCTGTATAGAGGGGACATAGAATGAACCAGCCTTACGCGCCTGCCAGCCAGACTTCCGTATTCGAACTTTCCGATTCCTCTCGCGCGGCTTTTTTGAACAAGACCTACATGCACCTCTTCGGTGCGATCGTGCTTTTCACCGGAATCGAAATCGCTCTGTTCAGGAGCGGAGTTGCGGAGAGTTTTGCGAGAGCCATGCACGGTCGATGGCTCATAGCGTTAGGCGGATTTATGGTGGTTGGATGGTTGGCAAGCCGTGTTGCCCATTCCGCCAAATCTCTTTCCGCCCAGTATGCGGCGCTGGTTGGTTTCGTCATTGCACAGGCAATCATCATGGTGCCGCTCTTGTGGATGGCAACCCTGTACGAGGGGTCCATCATCCGGAATGCCGCCTATGTGACCATTTCCGGATTCCTGGGACTCACTGCGATTGTGTTTGTGACCGGGAAAGATTTCTCTTTTCTGCGTGGCACCCTCTGTTTTGCTGGAGTGCTAGCGCTGATTGCAATCGTCTGCGGGGTGCTGTTCGGATTCGAACTCGGCCTGTGGTTCTCCATCGCCATGGTCGCGCTGGCGGGTGGCGCGATTCTCTACGACACCTCCAACATACTTCATCACTATCCGGAAGACCGTTATGTCGGTGCATCGCTTGAGCTTTTTGCCTCCGTAGCGCTGATGTTCTATTACGTACTACGCATCTTCATGTCCCGGGACTAACCC
>CAUZEO010000023.1:0-28531 GCA_963578625.1 Kiritimatiellia bacterium
CATGAAAGGGGCATCGTGAAAAGTCAGTGTATATTCGGTTTGTCGTTCATTCTTGCCGGCAGTCCAGCATTCGCCGAAAATTCCACCAACCTGGTTCTCCACCGACCCTACGCCTACTGGCCGATGCCCGAGTACCACGACAGCCACGATCCCGAAAACGATCCGATCTACCTCACTGACGGCGTGACGAAGTACACAGGCGGGATGTGGATGAACAAGACGACGGTCGGATGGGCCGCGGGCGTGGATGTGCCCGTCGTCATTCAGTTCGATCTCGGCGACGAAGCGACCCTCGATGAACTGGTGTTCAATACCTGTGGCGGCGGCGGAGCGGGCGTGGTCGAAGTAGGCATTCGCGTCTACGTGAGTCTGGATAACGAGAACTACATCCTGGCGGCCGAACACGTCGCTCCGCCTGCGGAAGCGGCGGGAAACGAGCGAATCGGGGTGCAAATCCGGCTGCCGTTGAAGGAGACGCGCGCGCGCTACGTCGCGCTGGCGTCCAAGGCGCCTCCGCCGCACTACTTTGTCTTCGTGGACGAGATCGAAATCCACGGACGGATTCCGGCCGACCCCGCATCGGCCCTGCCCGTGCTCGCGGCGGTTCCGGCCACCGGGGCGAAAGGACTATACGGCGTCCTGTCCGGCGGAACCCGCGCGTTCAACCTGCTGACGGACATGACCGCGCCCATCGGCCGCCACATCAACGTCTGGCCTACGGAGCAGGCGGAGGCGCAACGGCAGGACGTGGAAGCCGTTCTCCAGCGAGCCGTGAGAGAAGCGGACAAACTTCCCGAACTCCGCGCCGGGCTGATCGAGCGCCAGCGGGAACGGGCCCGCCAGGTGTACGGTCGCGACTCGGTGGTGTGGGAAACGGTTCCCGACGACCGGTTCACCATGCTTTCGCTGCCGGTGTCGCTCAAGCCGGCACAGAGGGCAACCGTGCATACCGTCGTCAACGCGATGGAGGCAACCGCCCTCGGTGTCGCGAACCTCTCGAGCAGCGAACAACCGATCCGCATCGAGATCCAGGGGGCCGGGACGAAAAGCCCGACCGTTACGCCGCGCGTAGCACGTTTCTTTGTCACGACCAACGCCCAGATTCATCCGGACGCTTTGCTTCGAACGGATTTCACCCACGTCATTCCTTCCGGGGAATCCCGGCTTGTGTGGCTTGAGGTGGAGAGCGAGGGCGCCGAACCGGGCCTGCATGCGTACGGTCTGTCCGTGCACGTTGGTGACACGACTCACGCGATTCCGCTGTCGGTTCACGTTCACGACGTGACGCTTTCACGCGATACCCCGCTGGCCACCGGAAACTGGTCGGATCTCAACAACGGGGAATTCGAGATGGCGATCCCGGTTCGCGAGGAGATGCTGGCGAACCGGATGACGATCGGCGCGGGGGGCGGCGTCTGGCCGCAGCCGAAAAAGGACGAAAACGGCAACGTGATCCGTCCCGTGGAACTGGATACGAGCGACCTGGATAAGTTCATCAAGTTTCACAAGGACTTTCCCCAGCTCAGCATCTTCGTTGCTTTTCATCAGTACGCCGAACCGCCGACCTTCGACTGGTTCGGCCCCGTGACCTGGATGGATGACGAATTCAAGGGGATCTTTCGCGAGTGGATCGGCGGAATCATCGACCGGTTCATTGCCGGTGGCCGGGACTACGACGAATTCATGATCATGATTTTCGACGAAACCCTGTCCCCGATGGTGGCGCAAACCTGCGAACTGGTCCACAGCGTCGACCCCAACGTGCGCATGAAGATGACGATCCCGCAAGCGACGAAGGAATCGGTGGCGCACATGGTTGAGGCGGGCATGAACGTCTTCAACCACCACGGGGTGCGACTCGGGTACGACAATGCGCCGGACGGATATCCGATTCTCTCTTCGGGCGGGCGGGAACTCCACGTCTACGGCGCGGCCGACGCGGCGTTCGGATCCGGCAAGGAACGGGATCCGCTCGGTTTCTTCCGCTACCTGCACTGGACCGCCTTCCTGCACGGCGCAACCGGCGTGCACTTCTGGAACATGCTGCACAACAATGGCTCCTCGCCGATCTGGGAGGACGAAGGAATCGGGCAGGTGTACTGGCCGATGGTCTATCCCATCGGGCCGCCGCGCTACCAGAATCCGCCGCCCGACGTGCAGACCGCCGAACGGGTCGTCCCGAGCCGCCGGTGGCGGTATGTCCGGATGGGCATCGAGGACTACATGCTGCTGAAAATGGCGCGAGAGCGGATCGAGGAACTCGGGGAGAACGGGACAGCCCATCAACAAGCGCTGGACGGGATCATCAAGACAGTCGTCGTGAACCGTGACTCGGATCGCGAATTGTTTCGACGGAAACGGCGGGAGCTCGTGGAACTTGTTGAGATGCTGGGCCGGGATTGATAAGAACCTGAATCGTCGCCACCTTCACCTGGATTCTGCCTGCCCGGACCGACATGAGGGGTGAAACAAGGAAGAAGGATCCCGCAGTAACTCAGCGCGACATCCGCGATGGCCTGGATCGTCTTGGCACCGGCACGGGTTCCGCGAGCATGGTTCATTCATCTCTTTCCTCGTTCGGAACCGTAGATGGCGGAGCTCTCGGGGTTATCAAAGCTCTCATGCAGCAGGTATCCGGCAAGGGCACAATCTTGATGCCTGCGTTTGTGCAGAAGATCAACGGCAGGAGGGCAAGCTACCCGGAAAGAGAGACGGAATGGAATATAGAGACGTCGCCTTCCAATGTCGGGCTGGTTACCGAGACCTTCAGAACAACGACAAGCGTGATTCGAAGCGACCATCCCTCGCATTCGATCTGCACCTGGGGCAGAAATGCGAAAGAGGCGACACGCGGGCATCGGACAGCCTCCGGCCGGCCCAGCCCTTGGTGCAACAGGGCTTTCGGCGTGGGAAGTCCCTGGGATTGGATGTATGAGAATGACGTTCATTACCTCCTGATGGGGGTCGATTTTAACGTGTGCACGATGCTCCATTACGTTCAGGCTCTCTTTACAGAACGAAACGGCCTGTATGAATGCCCAGCGCTAGTGCTCTTACTTCTGTGCCACCGCGGCTCACTCCGGTGATGCTTGCGGTCCATGGTCAGACCTGTCGGGTTCGCGCGGGTAGACGATGGGACACTCCGAGTCCCCCAGGCGCTTCCGTTCGCTGCCCCAGTTGGCCGACCGGCCATTCCAGTAACGGGTATCGGCGGGCGTATACGAGAAGAGGTAGGACCAGCGCGGCTTACCGGTGCTGTTGACTGGGCCACCATGGATCGTGTAGCCGTGATGCACGGTGCAGTCACCCGGCTGATAGTCGAAGGGCGGCGAGAGCTCCAGCACTGACATTAGATTTGGAAACTGCTCGAGCAGGTCGCCCTGATCGTCATTAAACACCGCGCCAAGCGGTCCTTCGCGATGTGAGCGGCTGACGAAACGCATCGCACCCATCTCCGGTGCCACTGCCGCAAGCGCAAGCCAGAACTGAAGTTCGCCGACTCGGTCCGATCCATGCTCGGACGAGTCCTGGTGATAGGTACTCCCGGCTTCTCCGGGGCTCTTCAGGAGGAAGATGTCGGTGCGGTAGCGAAGCGGGACGTCCACGCCCTTGAGCCGCTTCCTGTTGACCAATCTCATCGCGTTCTGTGCCATGTGCTCGCTGAACATGAACGAACGGAACGGCTCGGTGCCCTCCTGCCGGGCCAGACCTGTGATTGATCTGGGGAGCCCATCTCCGTCCGGTTGCGCAAGACTCCACTCCTGGCCGACACGCAGCAGCTCCGTCGCAAACTCTGGAGCCACGAGTTGCTTCATCATGACCCACCCGTATTCCTGGTAGAAGGCCACCTCCTCGTCTGTGACCTCCCGGAGGACGGCTTCGACCTCGCGCTCCGTCATTGCTTGTCCCATCGCCAGTGCTCCTCTATGTGCCGGTCTTCGCCGCTAATATTGATTTTAGTGGCGGGAAATGCATCGTGAAAAACTGCGCAATCTAACGCTGAGCGAACCAATGGAATTATTGCATATTGGGGCTCAAGATAGGCCCAAGGGGAATGGAGGGCAAGAGAGGAAAACGACTGCTAAGGCTATCTCAATCGATCGCAATTCATACTCGATCGTCGTCGCCCTGTTGAGCAACTCCCCGATCCGGTGAAGCGCTACAGCGCAAACCTGCGGGCAACGACGTTTCGAACCTTAGCAGCTGTCCCCCGGGGGTCGCGCAACTCTCCGTCGATGCGCTATGCAGATGGTAGCCTATATATTCACCTACATCTGGGCCAGTGATATTCTTACCTTTGTCATAGCTTCTTCTGCAATGCCCTCAAACTGGCTGTAGAGATGACAAAAAAGGTGTGCACTAGTGCAAGGAGGTCTGGAATGTTCAGTACAGACGGCTTGAAGCCCCGCGGAAGCCGCCGCGTAGTGTATGTCATCGACCCTTCCAGCGTCGCCAACCGATATCTCCCGGATCCGGTTCGCGAAGAGGATCTGAAACGCTGGATTGACGCCATCGCCGCCGCAGAAATCAAGGAAACCTGCAACAGTGGCCGATTTTCAGTTTTCCGGCCGTCGGTGAGAAGCTCAAAGAAAAGGATCTCGTCGACGAAACCACGGTCGGCAGATCACGCTGGTATCACCTCGGGACAAAATCGCTGGTAGATGAAGCGCTGGGGATTCTTGAAGGGAATCCTGAGATGATAAAACCGACAAGAATTGCGCCCTATCTTTCCGAAGAGTGACATGCGGGTTAGAGCCCGGGAAGAGCGAGAGTGGAGCTTCGCTCACCATTCGCTCTTATCGGGCTCTTATTTTTCAATTTCGGATTGTAGTGCGAAATCACTCGCACCGCCGCGCAAGCTCGGCGGTGCCGTGCTGTTCCAACTGAATCTCGACATTGCGAGAAAACATAAGAACTTGGGAACCTGACTTCGCGAGCTGTAGCCCGCACGCGCCCCGCGGGTCGATTAGAATCGTTCGTGTGTGCCGGCCCGGTCAAAGGTCAGCCAGTCAAGATAGATACATCCAGTGTCTGCCGGGAATGTCATGTTCTTTCAAACTCCTGTCCTGTCGCTTATGCCTCGACAACGGACATCTTGATCCCTCGCGGGTCTTCCCGAAAGCCAACCGTGCGCGTTTAGCGCAAGCTGGAACTCCACTGAACCCCGGCACGTGGCGGCACGAACACGCACCCGCGGTTGACTTCGACACGCGGTCATTCCTATGCTCTCCGGAGAAAGGAGATCATGCTATGGCTGACGTTATTACGAATGAACCGATCGAGGTAATAAATCCTGCACAGATTGGCGCCGGCGAGCTCGAGGCGGAGCGGATTCCGTTTGGCGGGCTCGACTACTATAAACCCGCTATTGCCCAGTTGGATGACGGGGAACTCCTGATGACCGTGTCGGGCCCCCGGGTATATGCGTACTACGATCGCCCGCTTGAACTCCAGCGGCACACCGAGGACTGTTTTCTCTATCGATCCCGGGACGGCGGACGTACCTGGTCGGAACCGGAACAGCTTCCGGACGCCAAGGAAGCACACATTACCGTGCTGAAGAACGGCGTCCTGATGATGAACGCGCATTACGTTCAGAAACAAAAACGCAACCCCTATCACTATGGCCACACCGTCCTGCACCGTTCGGAAGACGCCGGCAAAACATGGACCACCAAACACGTCCTCATGGAGGATCTGCCGGGCGCGAAGACCTCCGTGGATCTCCGCGGGTGCCGGGACAAGCTCGACTCCATTGACGCAGCGCGCTCCATCTTCGAATTCGAGGACGGCTTTTTCGTTTACCAACCCTGGGGACCGGGACGGATCCACGAAGGATTGAAGCCGATCGGCGATCGTAAGGTGCTGCGTGTCCGCGAGATTCTTGAAGTCGCCGACTGCACGTACGCGGCCGGCCCGTGGGTTGAGATCCCTCTCGTCACGGAGGACAACCTCCACGAGCGCGACGTGGGATTCATGATCGGTGGCTCGCACAATGTTCTCGAACTGGACGATGGAACGGTGCTTTTCTGCGTCGGAACCCGGGAGGCCTATGAGCGCGTGTGGGTCTCAAAAGACAGCGGCAAGACCTGGGACAACGGCCGGGTTGCCACGTTCGCAGACTTCAAACCTCCGGAACCGAAACACTACTGGTGCAATCTGTTCCAGGAAGCCTTTCTCTACAAGGGCGATTTCGGCAAGATCTACGCCGTGATGCGGGTGGACGAAAGATACTTCGATCCATTGCCGGGCACTGAACTTCCCGACAAGGAAGCCAAGGACGATCAATCGGAGCGCATGGTCGTGTTCGAATCGACCGATCAGGGAAAGACCTGGGGAAATCGCAAGGACCTCGGCACGTATGGTGAGATGTACCCGTCGATCATCAAGCTGCAGGATGGGAGACTGCTTTTCACCTACACGGTTCGCGCGCTGAGTCCCAGGATCGGCGTTCGGGCCGTCTTGGGGTATGAGGACGAGGATGGTCTGCATTTTGATTTCGAACACGACCAGATCATCATCGAATCCAAGTCACCGGAGGGCGCCTACAGCGGCGGCGGATTCGGCAACACGGTTCAAACGGCGGACGGAACCCTGGTAACGCCCTATACCTATACGGACGGCAAACACCTTCACGCGGAACTGGCGCGGTGGAAACTGCCGCCGAAGTAGACATCCACCTCCGGGGGATGCTGCGGCTGAATAGATGAAGTGCAGACAACGAGAGGAACCGTGTTCCTGAGCGCATAGCGCTCGCCGTTGCCGATCTTTCATCCACCTCAGCCTCCCGTCCCCCGGAGGTGGACGGCTGCTTTGCTCGCACAGGAAATCTCCTTGAATAACGAAAAGTCCGAACAGTAGAGGCACAAAATGCACGAGCGTTTTTTGCTCGTTCTCTTTGTGCCTTTTCATGCCTTTTTGTGGCCATGAAACTTACGCTCGGCTACGGCAAGCGCCAGCGGGCGATTTCGAGGTGGAGGCCGCTGTAGTTGCCCGCCCACTCGTCGGAGTCTTTCTTGTACGAGTAGCTGGAGACCAATGTGCCGTCGTCGAGTTGAACCGTTCGGCCGAAACCGCCACCGCTGTCCTTGTGGTCGGGGGTGTGCTCCTCGATGACAATTACATCGGACGTGAGATCGAAATCGATTCCGTCGTCGTGTTCCGTTCCGACGACGGCACGAAGGCCCAACGGACGGTCCTTGGCACGTTGCGTGAAGGTAAGAAGTAGCCGTCCGTCCTGCAAGCGGGTGATTGCCGGGTACATCTGGCCGTAGTCGGCAAACTCCCGCACGCCGTGCCAGGTCCGGCCCTCGTCCTCCGATTTGTACAAGACGAGACGATCGTACTGATCGATCATGTCCTCCTTGTTCATTCCGAGCGAGCCGCCTTCGATATTCGGCCACCCGCGGCAGTCTACCCGCAAAATCACGAACAAGTTGCCTGACCTCGCCTGCCACAGCACCGCTTCACCGAAAACGGGCCACAGGTAGCCCTCCGGCTGATCGCCTACGACGGCCGGATACTGCTCGTCCCAGAGCACGCCGCCGTCCCGGGAGCGGAACACGGTGTCGGCATCGGGACCGACGCCGGAGGCAATGAAGAAATAGGAACCGTCCTGGAGTTGAATTACGTTCCGGGTCGTGCAATCAGCATACGAATAGCGCGCAGGCACCGCCATCTGAGGTTGTGCCCGGGTGGTAAACCAGCTTTCTCCATTGTCCGGACTCCGGTGCAACAGGCCGTAACAATATCCGTCCTTGTTGATGATGTTGCTGGAGGAGAGATGAGCCGTCATCAATAGTGTTCCATCCTCCATGACGCTGAGGTACGGTTCCCTGCCGGCCACGTTCGCCAGCCGCGGCGGCGACCAGAGCCTTCCACCGTCGGTTGATCGGAACAACAGGGTTGTCTCCAAAACGATCCGTTGCGGATCCATCCAAGGTTGATCATTCGCATTCCAGTCGTGATAATTCGACCAGTACGCTCCGTGGATTGCCGGGGCGGTACGGAAGGCGGAAACCAGCAGGTCCCCGTTGTTCAGTTTCGCAACGCAGGGCTTGTAGTCTCCGTGGGTGCCGAGCGGAATGCGCTCCACGCCGATCGGTTCGGCTCCCAGGGTTTTGGGATTCATGACTCGCATGGAGTCTTTGTAACAGCCAGACATTGGAATACCTTATCTTCTTCCTATTTGAGCGTGATCGACTGCATTCGATAGCATCGGCAGTTCAGAAACCAACTTCCCGAATTTCCACCCGCAGCGCTTCACGCGCTTTATTCTCGTCGGCCACCGGGCGCTTGTCCGGGGAGCCGAGAAGCGTTTCCAGCCGTTCGATTCGCTGCACCCGTTCGCACAATGTCTCGGGT
Organism: Kiritimatiellia bacterium; assembly: GCA_963578625.1. Taxonomy (GTDB): domain Bacteria; phylum Verrucomicrobiota; class Kiritimatiellia; order SLOV01; family SLOV01; genus CAUZEO01. The sequence continues at coordinate 8,365 of CAUZEO010000023.1, forward strand.
GTGCACGCGCCATAGTCGTTCTCCCCGACCTCTGCTATCCACGGTCGCTTTCATTAATAGCGCAAAACCTTGCCATTTCAACTCGGCGAGTCGAGCCAAAATCCCCCCCCGTCAGTTCGGTACGGCGCGTAGCATGGAGTTCAGTCCGCGCTATGCCCGCCTGTAATCGTCCAGAATCGCCTTCGCCGCATTGTGCCCGGGAGCGCCTGTCACCGAACCGCAGGGATGGGTGCCGGATCCGCAGAGGTAAAGCCCCTCGACGGGCGTGCGGTAGGCCGACCACGGCGGCAGCGGTCGGCGATCCAGCATCTGGTCCAGGGTCATATCCACATGGCGGATGCACCCGTCCGTGATTCCAGTTTCCCGCTCGATGTCATGGGGTGAATAAAGTTTCTGCCACTCGATGAGGTCGAGGAACCCAGGCGCGTAGTCGTTTACAACGCGCGCGATGTTTCGCATCACCGGCTCGCGTAGTTCATCCCACGTCCCTTCGCGCGGATGGGCGGTGCCATATCGGACCCAGGATCCGAAGATGTGTTTTCCCGGAGGCGCAAGTTCCGGCAGGTAGGCCGTCGGCAGCTGCATACTGAGAATGGGATCGCGCGACGGGATGCCGGACTGCGAATCCCGCCAGGCATTTTCATAGTAGGAAAGGCTCGGCGCGATCCGGGATCCGTTCACCAGCCTGGGGTCATCGGCGAGCTCCGACGGAGCCGCGGTGAATCGAGGGGGCGCCGACAGGATCGCATGATACTTCATGTAGTTCGCTCGCGTTTTGATCGCTTTTACCTGCCTGATAAAGTCGGCATTCAGGTCGTCCGCGTTCGTCAGTTTGAGAAACGTGCGCTTGGGGTCCGCATTCGATACAACTTTTCGCGCACAAATCCGCTCGCCGCCAGAGAGCCTCACGCCAACTGCTTTGCCACATTCGATTTCGATTTCCTCCACCGGGCTTTCCGTGCGAACTTCCGCCCCGAACCTGCGCGCCGCGGCCGCGAGCGCCTGCGTAATCGTCCCCATACCGCCCTTGGGAATGCCGGATTTGTTCTCCATGCCGGCGCCTTCCGATGCACTCTCTGCGACTTCCGCCAGCAATGATCCGATCGTGGTCGGAGACCCCACGTCATCCGCGCGGCACATCACGCAGCGCACTTTCTCCGAATGGAAGTAGTCACCGAGGACGTCCCAGTAACTTCTGGTGAGCAGTGCCTCCAGGGCGGGGCCCCTGGACGTATTGCCGAACCGGTCAACCAACGCCTGGTGGGTGGGCGGCGGGGAGAACATCACGGACTGCATGATCTCCACCGCATCGTTCATTAATTTCGAGAACGCAAGGTATCCCTCTCCCTCTCCCGGACCGAACCGTTCCAACCCTGCCGCCGTCCTCTCCGAATCCTTCCACAGGAGGATGTGATCGCCATCCGGAAACGGCGCAAACTGCGCGGGGTCGTATTCAACAATCGTGAACGCATCCGCGGGAATCTCCAGATCACGACAGATCTTGGCCGCGGGCCCGTGCGCGGTATACGCGAAAGTGGAAAAAGTGTACCCGGGAACGAGCTCTTCGGTAATGCACGCCCCGCCGATCCGGTGACTGCGCTCTATGACAAGGACATCCAGTCCGGCCTTCGCCAGGTACCCGGCACAGACGAGGCCATTGTGCCCGGCTCCGATAATGAGAATGTCGATCATTTGGGATTTGCCTTCAAGATGATGCTTCTTACAATGAGAATTCCAATATGTTTCTAATTCCTTATTCAAAGTCTAAATCCGACATCGGAGATTCGAAATCCAAAATTGCAATGTATCCACGATTTGAAGACCTATTGGTGAACCGGATAACATTTATGGCGAATACGAAGCGGAATTGACATTGTCGTGAGACCAGAACTCGACGGACCGAGACCGGCTCGCCCGGACGAGATGGAATCGATCATCGCGCTGGCCAATCAGGTAATGCGCATCGGGCAGGGTCTCGAGCCAACCATCGCGACCGACTACCCGTTCGTCTACAACAGCGGAAATGCTGAAAACGTCACCGTCGTCATGGACGGCAGTCGGACAGTCAGCATGGTTGGCTCGTGGATTAACACCGTTGAGATCGGGGATGCGCGGCTCCGGTCCGGGGGGATCAACTGCCTGGCGACCCTGCCCGGCTATCGGGGACGTGGATTGGCGACGAAAGTGATGAACGCGGCCGCGGAGCACATGGCCGACGCCGGCTGCCACATCGGGCGCCTGACCACGGACATCACCAACTGGTACTATCGCCTGGGTTGGGAAAACGCCGGATATCTTTGTACCTACCGGTTCAATCATTCGAATGTTGGAATCCTGCCGGGATTACCGGAGGCGGTGGAGCTGACCTATGGCGCAGAGTTCGATGAGAATGTCGTTGCCGCGATCGTGGATCTGCGCCGGTCCGACCGACTCGGGGGCAGTCGAACCGCCGATGTCATGCGCGAATTGCTGGATGCCGGCAGCGATCCGAACCTCATGGGCAACAAACGGTATGTCATGGCACAGCGGGCAGGAACTCCGGTTGCATACTGCCTGGACAGCGACCACGGAATCGTCGAATGGGGCGGTCCCGCCGACCTGGTGGCCGGCCTGGTCCGGACTTGGTTCGAACGACGAGTCGGCGAACGCGGCGGAAATCTACTGCCGGAATCGCAGGCGAAAGTGGAAGAGAGCCCGGAATTGACGCTGGTGGCCCCGGGAAACGGACACCCGTTTTTGGATCTTCTGCGAGAGCTGGGCTTTCCATGCCAGGCAGATTACTGGGGCATGCTGTACATCATCGACCCGCGTGGCATTCTGGATGCGTTTGGGCTGACAAACATTTCAGTGGCGGAAGAAGGAGGGCGTTTCACCTTGTCCCGCGGCGATGAATCCGTCCGTGTCAGCCGACAGGAGCTGGCAAAACTTTTGTTCGGGCCGGAGCGCATCAGCGACTTTGCCGACGATGGCTTGCCCCTGATGTTCTGGGAGTGGCCGTTGGAGCATGTTTGAGTAGCGTAGCGGATTCCGATCAACCCCTGAACGCCATCACCTCATCCAGCCCGGCAGAGTCGGTAAACAGCATAACCAGGCGGTCGATGCCGAGTGCGACGCCGCCGGCCGGAGGCATTCCGCGATGAAGAGCCCGGAGAAACGCCGGGTCGATCGGGTAGGTTTCTTTTCCCATCTCTTTGCGGCGCTGATTGCACTGCTCAAATCTTCGAATCTGCTCTGCCGGGTCGGTGAGTTCCGAGTAGGCGTTCGCGAGTTCCAGCCCTCCGATATAGAGTTCCCAGCGTTCCGCTACCTGGGGGTCGTCTTCCTTAAAGCGCGCGAGCGCGGCGGCCTCGCGCGGATAGTCTTTCAGGAGAACCGGAACATCCCGCGGAAGCGCCGGCTCCACAAGATTCACCAGGTCGATATCAAACCGGTCCGCATCGTATGCCGATATGGGATCCCACCCGGCGTGCAGGATGAAGGCCTCGCGAACGGTCAGCCGTTCCCACGGCACCAGATCAATGGTCACGCCATCATACGTCAGGTGCGTTTTGCCCAGCAGTCTTGACGCGATGTGGAGGATGAGCGACTTGGTGTCGGCGAGAACATCCACGTAGTCCGCCTCCGCCCGATACCATTCCAACATGGTGTATTCGGGATTATGCCACTCCCCGACCTCACCGCGCCGGAAGCACGGCCCGATCTGAAACAGCCGCTCCATTCCGGACGCCAGAAGCCTCTTCATATGTAATTCCGGAGAGGTTCGAAGATAGGCATCTCCGCTCGGCTCGGCATCGATATGAAGCTCCGGCGCCGGCGCCTCAATCCGTACCGGCGTTTCCACTTCGATAAAATCTTTCGCGAGAAAGAATTCCCGAATCGACTGGAGAATGAGGCTTCTCGCAAGGAGGTTGTCCTGCAGCCGCCGAAGCCGAAGGTACTCGGTATCAAGAGATATGGATGCCATGCGGCGAACCGGACGTGGCCCAGGCCACTGCCTACTCAGCGTTTGTTGACGCGGTCGGCGTACTTGCCGGTGCGCGTGTCGATGCGAACACGGTCGCCTTCATTTACGAACAGCGGCACCGCGATTTCGTAGCCACCCTCTACTTTTGCGGATTTCGTGACGTTTGTCGCGGTGTCGCCGCGGGCGCCGGGTTCAGTTTCTACGATGGTTCGTTCGATGAAATTGGGCAGTGTCACTTCAATTGGCCGGTCGTTGAAGAAAAGAACCTTCACCTCACTCTCTTCGACCAGGAAGTTTTGCTGGTCTCCGAGGACATCGGCTCGGAGAACGACCTGCTCAAAATTCTCGTCCATGAAAATGAAATTCTCGGCATCCTGGTAGGAATAGACAAGGTCTCGCTCCCCAAGATTGGGTTTGTCTATTTTTTCCGCGGCCCGGAACGTTTTATCGATGGTACCCCCGCTCACCAGGTTTCTGATCTTGCACCGATACAGGGCCTGGCCCTTTCCCGGCTTCACAAATTGGAAATCGACGACCTCATAGGGTTCGCCGTCGATCTCGATTTTCAATCCTTTGCGCAGTTCTGAAACGGAGTACATATATCGATCTCCAAAAGCCGGTTTCCCATCGTAAGTTCGTTTCCGCTGGGCACGAGGGGGCGAGACTATGCACCGCACATCGTTCCGGTGCCAAGTGGAATCGACGGATCGGGGGGAGGATCAGGGCCGGGATCCGGGAGTCCATGCGACCCCTCAAGGACCATAAATATATTGACTGTTTTGCGGCGAATCGGGCCCGATCTTCCCGTTTTCTTGAAAATGCGGTTTTTTACAATTTTTCTCCATTTTTTTGCCCTTATTAGCACACATCTCTCTTGCCAAGTGTCCCTGTATTCCCTATAAAATAGCCGACTAATCAGGGGGGTGAGACCGGAGTGCTTTCGCAAGCCTGTCCAGGGGAACCTCGGTAGGCGAAATCCGACGAAAGTAGGTCAAAAAAAATGCAGGAAGAAGTGGAAAATATAGAGGGAACCAACCTGCAGGAAAAATCGTCTGCAGCGGCCTACGATGCCGGAAACATCACCGTGCTCGAGGGCATTGAGGCGGTTCGAAAGCGACCGGCGATGTACATCGGCGACACGGGGGTCCGAGGCCTTCACCACCTGGTGTACGAGGTCGTGGACAACAGCGTTGATGAGGCGCTGGCGGGTCATTGTTCCCAGATCCGGGTGACACTTCATCCCAACGGATCGGTTGCCGTTGATGACGACGGACGCGGGATCCCGGTCGACATGCACGAGGCAGAAGGGAAACCGGCGGTTGAAGTGGTGTTGACCACGTTGCATGCGGGGGGAAAATTCGATCACTCCAGTTACAAGGTTTCCGGCGGACTGCACGGGGTCGGCGTGTCGTGTGTCAATGCCCTCAGCGAATGGCTGGAGGTGGAGGTTCGCCGCGACGGACATGTGCACCACCAACGGTACGAACGCGGCGCTCCGGTAACGGCGCTGGAGCAGATCGGGGCGGTAAAAGGAACAGGCACACGCATCACGTTTCTGCCGGACAGCGAAATCTTTTCCGAATCGGTTTTCAACTGGGACATCCTCGCTTCGCGTATTCGTGAGCTTGCCTTCTTGAACCGCGGGATAGAGATCATCCTGCACCAGGAACATCCCGAACGGGAAGAGATGTTCAAGTATGAAGGCGGCATCCGCGAGTTTGTCGAGCATCTGAACCGCTCCAGAGTCGCGCTGCATGCGGACGTCATCACCCTCGAAAAAGAGCGGGACCTGATCCTGGTCGAAATAGCGCTCCAATACAGCGACTCCTACACTGAAAACATTTTTTCATTTGCCAATAACATCAATACGGTGGAAGGCGGAACGCATCTCAGCGGATTCAGATCTGCCCTGACGAGAACGGTGAACGCGTATGCCCGCACCAACAAGCTGTTGAAGGATGACAAAACGCAGATGACCGGCGACGACATCCGGGAAGGGTTGACCGCCGTCATCAGCGTTAAAGTTCCCGATCCGCAGTTCGAAGGGCAGACGAAAACCAAGCTCGGCAACGGCGAAGTTCAAGGCATCGTCGAGTCGGTCGTGAATGATGAGCTGGGCACGTATTTCGAGGAACATCCGGCGGATGCCCGGCGCATCATTGAAAAGGGCCTGACGGCGGCGCGCGCCCGGGAAGCAGCGCGAAAAGCGCGGGACCTCACTCGCAGAAAGGGAGCGCTCGACAGCGGAAATCTGCCGGGGAAACTCGCGGACTGTTCGGAGCGGGATCCTTCAAAATCTGAGCTGTTCATCGTGGAGGGCGACAGCGCGGGAGGTTCGGCAAAACAGGGTCGTGACCGGATGATCCAGGCAGTGCTGCCGCTGCGCGGAAAAGTGCTCAACGTCGAAAAGGCACGTCTGGACAAAATTTTAAACAACAACGAAATCCGGACGATGATCACGGCGATCGGTACCGGCATTGGGCGGGATGAATTTTCACTTGAGAAAGCGCGGTACCACAGCATCATCATCATGACCGACGCCGACGTGGACGGTTCACACATCCGCACCTTGCTGTTGACCTTTTTTTTCCGCCAGATGCCGGAGCTGATTGAAAACGGCTACATTTATATTGCACAGCCGCCGCTGTATAAGATCAAAAGAAAGAAACGAGAGCAGTACGTCGGGAGCGATGAGGAACTGACGCGGATACTCCTGGATTTCAGTGTCGAAGAGCTCACTCTCGAAACGCCGGACGCGGCACCGGTGTTTGGCCACGAGGAGCTCGCGCAGACGCTCTCGCTGCTGGCCGAGTTGGAGGGGCTGGAAAACCAAGTGGAGCGCCGCGGAATTTCGTTTCGGGACTACGTCGCTCACCGGCATGAAGAGACCGGCCAGTTTCCCCAGTACCGCGTCCGGATTCGGATGAACGATTCTGAAGAGTTCCATTTCGTGCACAGCGAATCGGAACTTCGAACCTTGCGGGAAGAGATGGAGCGCAAGCTGGGACGATCCGTAGAAGTGGGCACACCGCACGCCGAAGAGGAAGACGACGTGACCGCCGCCTACGACTGGGTGGAAGTCTTCATTGCGCCCCAATTGACGAAAGCGGTACAGGATCTTGAGGCACTTGGGTTGCAAGTCCTGCCTCTGCAGCCCCGCGATGAACCCTTGTATTACATTGCGCGCGGGAGCGAGAAGCTCCCGGTGTTTGCGCTGCAGGAGGTATTAACGCACGCCCGGGAAACCGGGAGAAAAGGCTTGTCCATTCAGCGTTACAAGGGGCTGGGAGAAATGAACGCCGAGGAACTGTGGGACACAACCATGGACCCCGCGACGCGCAAGATGCTGCAAGTGACGTTGGAAGACACGGTCGCCGCCGACGAAATGTTTACTATGCTGATGGGCGACGAAGTGGAGCCTCGGCGGGAATTCATCATGGAGAACGCGCTGAACGTCCGCAATCTCGACGTGTAACAGGAAACGACCGCAAGGGACACCACGATGGCAGAAGACCAACCGAATCTGGATTTTATCAATATAGAAGACGAAATGCGCCTGGCGTACATCGATTACTCGATGAGCGTCATCGTGGGGCGCGCTCTGCCGGACGCGCGTGACGGGTTGAAACCGAGTAACCGGCGAATCCTCTATGCCATGGGCGTGGGCGGCTGGGTGCACAACCGGCCCTACGTCAAGTGCGCGCGGGTGGTCGGTGACGTCATCGGTAAATATCATCCGCACGGGGACCAGGCGGTGTACGACACGCTCGTCCGCATGGCCCAGGACTTCTCCTTGCGCGAGATGCTTATTGATGGACAGGGAAACTTCGGAAGTATCGATGGCGATCCGCCGGCGGCGTACCGGTACACGGAGAGCAGGTTGCGGCCGATCGCAGAGGAGATGCTGGCGGATATCGACAAGCGCACCGTCGATATGCAGCCCAATTTCGACGAGCGGGAAACCGAACCGACGGTACTCCCGGCGCGCGTCCCGAATCTCCTGGTAAATGGAAGCACCGGAATCGCGGTGGGTATGGCGACAAACATGCCACCTCACAATCTGCGCGAAATCATCGACGGAATCGTCCATCTCATCGATCATCCCGATGCGCAGATCGTCGACCTGATGCAATTCGTAAAAGGTCCCGATTTCCCAACCGGCGCGACGATTCAAGGCGTCCAGGCGATCCGTAACATGTACGAAACCGGGCGCGGCCTGATTCGCATGCGCGGGGAGGCGGAAATCGATGAGGCGCGCGACGGCAGGCCCATCATCATCGTGCGCTCCATCCCCTATGCGGTCAACAAGGCGACGCTGATCGAAAAAATCGCCCAACTTGCAAACGAGCGGAAGATCGAGGGGATCTCCGATATTCGAGACGAGTCCTCGAAGGAGGGCATTCGCATCGTCATCGAGTTGAAGCGAAACTCGATGCCCAACGTGGTCCTCAACAACATCCAAAAGCATTCCCAGCTCTCCACCACCTTCGGCGCGATTATGCTGGCGCTCGACAAAGACCGCCCCAAAGTGATGAACCTCAAAGAGCTGATGATATGCTTCATCGATCACCGGTTCGAGGTCATCACGCGGAGAACAAACTTTGACCTGGAGAAATCCGAAGCCCGCGCTCATGTGCTGGAAGGGCTCCGCATTGCGATGGCCCATCTCGACGATGTGGTCAAAGTCATTCGAGACGCAAAGAATCGCGACGAGGCGAGGGCACAATTAATCGAAAGCTTCACTCTTTCCGTGATCCAGGCGAATGCGATCCTCGAAATGCGGTTATACCAGTTGACGGGACTGGAGCAGGACAAGATTGAAAATGAGTACAAAGAAGTGCTGGACCGCATCGCCTACCTGAAAGATCTGCTGTCCGACGATCAGAAACTGTACGGTGTTATGAAGGACGACCTGCTGGAGATCCGCGAGAAGTATGGTGGAGAACGGCGGACCGAAATATTTCCGGACGAAGGAGAGCTTAATATTGAAGATCTTCTCGCCGATACACCCTGGGTGATTACCCTGTCCCGTTCCGGGTACATTAAGCGAGTGGCGCTGGAAACGTACCACGAGCAGCGGCGCGGCGGAAAAGGGGTCCAGGGGATGAATACCAAGGACGAGGACTACGTCGAAAAGGTTTTCACCGCCTCTACGCATGACGTCATGCTTTTCTTCACCTCCAAGGGTCGGGTGTATTGGAAGAAAGCATACGAGATTCCGGAATCGAGCCGGGCCGCGCGCGGAAAGGCCCTGGTCAACTTTCTTGAGGTCGGGCCGGAGGAGTCGATCGCGGACCTCCTGTGTATCCGGGAGTTTTCGGAGGACCGGTACCTCGTCATGGCCACCAAAGACGGGGTGGTCAAGAAGACCCGACTCAGCGCTTTCCGAAACATCCGCGCGGGCGGCATCATCGCGGTCGCGGTGGATGAAGACGACTTGCTGATCGGCATTCGCCTCACCAGCGGGGAGGACGAGTTGGTTTTGTCTACGCGAAGAGGCATGAGTATTCGATTTGAGGAGACGCAACTCAGGGACCAGGGACGCGCCACGCGAGGGGTCCGGGGCATTTCTCTCGCTAAGACGACCGACGACCGAGTGGTGAATATCACCGTGGTGAATCACGAAGGGTCGTTCCTTACCGTCACGGAAAACGGGTACGGGAAGCGAACCCGTTTCGATGAATACCGTTTTCAAAAACGTGGCGGCAAGGGAGTGATTGCCATCCGAACGTCTGTCCGGAACGGAATGGTCGTCGGCGCGTATGCGGTGCAGGACACCGATGCGATCATGCTGATAACGGAAGGGGGACAGACGGTACGAATGCCGGTGGGCGATCTTCGGATCATCAGCAGAAATACGCAAGGAGTGCGGCTGATCTCCCTTGCTAAAGGCGACCGGCTCGTTTCTGCGACCATTATAGCGGCTGAAGAGGAAATTGAAATTCCGCAGGACGAAGACGAAGGAGAAAGCGTGGCTCAGGATTCGGTAGAAAGCCCTGAGGAAGACGCAGGCGAAAGCCCGGCGCAGGATCCGGAAGAACCCGCCTCCGAGTAAGAGACGGCGCTATTAACTATCCTGCGAAGGGGACCGCTTAATGCGGATCGCGGTCTTTTTCGAAGCTGCCAACTTTCGTTTCCGCAATGCCGGCTTTCGTTTCGAGGCATCGGACGGCTGCGCGGCTTCATCAACGGTTGGATCTTTCGAACCAGGTTGCGGTTCTTCTGATTCCTCGGGGGCCCCAATCGCCTTCGCTTCTTCCGGCGCAGTTTCATCGACTATTTCACGGAGGATGGTGCTGTACCCTTTTCCGTGGTCGAATTCGTCCTGCATTTTCAGGACCGCGGTGTTGGCGCCGGTCGTCTCTTCGTCCCCTTCGTACACAAAAATGGAGGATCCGGCCCGAATTTTATCGCCCACTCGAAGCAGGTGAATGTCTATTGCCCGGTCGTTTACGAATGTCCCGTTTTTGGATTTGAGATCTTTGATATAAAAATCCCCGTCCCAGAAACGAATCCCGCAGTGGACCCGGGAAGCTTTTTCGTCTAGGATCAGGACATCCGCATCAGCGCTGCGGCCGATCGTGAGCGCCTTTTCCGTGAGCTCAATGCTTTTCTGCTCACCCCGTTTGTTTCGATAATTTAATCTCATGCTACCGGTACTTCTTCGTTCCCGTGCACCCCAGGTCCCTTAGACTGCCCCTTTGCGGAGCAAAGATTGGAAGTACTGTATTGTTAATTCAAGCCCCTGATCAAGGTCCATTTTGGGAGCCCATCCCAGAATTTCCCTGGCTCGGGCTATATCGGGTTGTCGAACTTTCGGGTCATCGACCGGAAGGTCTTCGAAAATGATCTCACAATTCGAATTGCAAAGCCGGTTGATTCTCTCCGCAAACTCCAGGACGGTCATTTCCGAGGGATTCCCGATATTTACCGGAAGTGGCTCCGAACTCATTGCCAGCCGGAAGATTCCGTCGATCAGATCGGAGACAAAACAGAAGCTCCTTGTCTGGCTGCCGTCTCCAAAAACGGTGATCGGTTCCTTGTTCAGTGCCTGCATCACGAAAGTTGGCACAACTCGGCCATCCCTCGGCCGCATCCTTGGCCCGTAGGTATTGAAAATCCGCACAATCCTCGTCTCCAGCCCGTGATATCTCTGATAGGCCATGACCATGGATTCTGCGAATCGCTTGGCTTCATCGTACACCCCGCGTGGACCGATCGGATTCACATTTCCCCAGTAGGTTTCCGGCTGGGGGTGCACCAGCGGATCGCCATAAACTTCCGAGGTACTCGCGAGCACCAAGGTTGCCTTTTTGGCGCGTGCCAGCCCCAGGCACTTGTGCGTCCCCAGCGCTCCGACTTTCAAAGTTTGAATCGGGAATTCCAAGTAATCAAAGGGACTTGCCGGGGAAGCGAAGTGAAAAATGTAATCTACCGGACCGGGCAGATACAGGTATTCGGAGATGTCCTGCTTGATGAAATGAAACTGCTCGTTCCCCGCAAAATGTTCGATATTGGCAACGTTGCCGGTGATCAGATTGTCGATGGCAATGACGCGGTGTCCTTCGGCAAGTAGTCGGTCCGACAAGTGGGAACCGAGAAATCCAGCTCCGCCGGTCACAACGGATGTGAATTGTGTCTTGTTTTTCTCACTCATGGATTGTCACACATAGAATCTACCACGCTCTCCCTGCGAGAACGCGGTTTCTTTTGGCGCCTAATACTTTTCAACGGCCATTGAGGGGTACAATTCCGCCACGATCTGCCTGATTTCGTCCTGGTGGTCGTCCGACTCCAGGTTGCGTTGGCCATTCACGGAGATGTATGCCCACCGATGGGATACGTTTCGCATGACGCGGTCCGCGGCCATCCAGAACATTCGCATATGATGATAAGGCGTCTCCCGGTCTTTTCCGACGAACCAGTACGCATAATAGCTGCCCCCCTTAACGGTTTGGCCGTGCTCGTTCTGGCCTTGGTATTCCAGTTCAAGAACCATGACTTGCAACGGATCCCGGCCCTCAATGGGAACGTCGATGACGTGGGAGCCGACGAGATTGCTTCCCTGGCCGGTGAGGCACTGCTCGGGCCGGTGAATGCTTCCACGCTCCTTGCCGCTCATAACGATGGAAGCACTTACACTTCGGCCGGTCGCATGGTTATATTTCATTTTCAACATCCCGGTATCCTTCGGCAGGAGATCATACTCAGACTTCGACATGTCGTTCAGATTTCCTCCGCATTCCGGGCAGGTGTCGGGGTCTGCGATCTCCGATAGAATGACGGGCACATTTCTGTGTCCTTTTTCATGGCAGTACTTGATCTGCGAGCCACCCCACTCCCCGAGTTTCTCGGGCAACTTGACCTGGATGCCGGCTTCATTGGTGAGGGAAACGTCCACCGAGAATGCAAGCGCCAGCGACGTCATCACCATCAGGATGAGGACGACGAAATAGGGCCTGAAAATGTGTTTTTCCATTTTGCCCAAACCTCCTTAAAATTTGTGCTCAAGAGGCCGCCGACGGCCACCATGAGTCCGATGGCTACCGCGAATACAACATACCCGGAATAGTCGTGGTACAGCCCGGTGGCAACATCCTGCCCCAAGGTCTCCGCAACAAGCGCCACCGTCGTTATCCGCGCAATATTTCCCGCAATAGCCAGGGGAATACAGCAGAGGAACAGGATCCATTTTTTCGAGAGCGTCGGCATGACCAGATACGCATAGACTGCGGTGAGCGCTGTCATCGCCATCAGCGATCTCAAGCCGCTACACGGATCCGCCACGTCGAAATTGAACCCATCGCCGGGTGCGGAATCATACCCTCCTCCCGCAGCGGAAAAGATCCGCGATCCGGAACGCTCGGCTGCAATTCCAAGACCGTTCAATACCGAGGTAGAGCAGATTGTCATCAGGATCCGAAGCGGGAACGTCAAATCATCTAGAAAGTTCAGCGGCACACAGAAAACAAGAAACACGGCTGGAAAAGTGAGAAGCTTGGCAACTTTCCACCCGTAGAGATAAAACGGAATACTCCAGATTACGCCAATCAACGCGAACAGAGAAAGCCGTGGGTGCTGCGATTTCGCGCCGAGCCAATGGAGCAGTAGCGCCAAGACGAGGCACGCCAGCCCCAACTTGCTGATATACTTGTCGGCTTTAAACAGATCGTCCCGCCGATACCAGATGACGTAGAGGCTCACCAGCGGAATCAGCCAGCCATGACTGTAATCCGCGGAACCGAAGCTAATGCTGGAATCCCCCCAGCGAAACACCATCCATGAAATCACGGAGCGTCCGAATGCCGCCGCATCCGCGGTGTTGCCCTGCAGATGAAACAGCACGTAAATCAAACCGACCATGCCGGATGCAAGGCCGATTTTCACCAAATCTGAGCGCTGTAACGAGGCAAGACGCCATCGCTCATTCCAGAATAGATCTTGTGTGCGCTCCATTTTCGACCCAACTTTGAACCTGCCACCCTACCAGAAATTGTCCTCTGCGTCAATTCTCCGGATGCCCTTCAACCCCTTTTCGTCGAGGCGGTTACGTATCGGACCAAGGGCTCGGAGCCACGAAAAGAACGTGGCATTCAAGCCACATTCCGTACCAGGACCAGCAATTGAGACACTGGCCACCCGAAATAAGTTCGAAGGGATTACGATTTTAGCAAGATTCGGGCCTGCTGAGGTGGTCTGACGAGTATCAGGCCTCTAGGGTTGAATCATGGGATAAAAACCCCTCAGGAATTCGCGGACGGTATCCAGGTGGTCGTCATTGGAGGGGTTTCGGAGGCCGGATACGGAAACGTAAGCCCACCGGTTGGCCGAGGCATGAAGGACTTTGTCGGCCGCCATCCAAACCATGCGTTCCGCATGGTGGGGGGTTTCGTGCCGTTTTCCGGCAAACCAGTAGGCATAATATGCAAAATACTGGCCAATCGCGCCCGAGGGCATGCGGCCCTGCTGGGTCAGATCCAGGAGCATAACCTTCAGGGTCTTATCCTCACCAGCGGGCAGGCGCATGATTCGGTCGCCGACGATTTCGCTGCCGCCACCGGTCAGACACACCTGGGGCCGGTGGATGCTGGATCGCTGTTTCCCACTCAATACGATCGATGCGGTAATGACTCGGCCTTCCGGGTTTGTGTACCGCTTTTTCCGCATGACCGTGTCGCCCGGCAACTGGATGAGCTCGAGCCAGGAAGCCGTTTCAAGCGGTCGGCCGCAATCGGGGCAGTCTCTCTCGCCATTCAATTCGCTTACCAGGAGCGTCCTGGGGGCCTCCTTGTCGGTGCAATAAAGGATTTCGTCCCCGTGCCAGTCTCCCACTTGGTCGGGGAGGTCAAGGAGGACAGGAGAACTGTCGTCGAACTGGATGTCGACCGCCCAAATGAGGGCGGCTGCGCCTGCCATCAAGGTGATGAGAACAACGGAATAAGGCAATAATCTGGATGAACGCATGGAATCGGGGTGTTTTGAACCCTATGTCAGGTCCAGGAATGGGTCAAGATAGGCGACCGGCATGCAGGAGTTCCAGCGGGTTGAAGCGGCGAACCAGAACCGCAAACAGCGAGACAATAGCAATCGAAGCCACCGTCAACAACAGGGTGAGAACGTGGGCGAATAACCAGTCAACCGCCCCTTGGCCAATGGCTCCCGCGACCAGTCCCAAGGTGACTGTGAGAAGCACACTGGCAAGAAAATAGGCGGGAATCGCACAGCAAAACACGAAGAACTGCCTCGTAATGCCTCGCTGCGTAAGGTTTCCGACCGCGGCGGCAACAGCCAAACAGAGAAGCACGACACCCAGCCCGGCGGCGGTGCCTTGCAGCTCAAGCCTGTATCCGCCCGGCTCGACAGAGAGAATAACCGTTCCCTTCGTGACGCACTCCATTCCAAGGCCGTTCATGATCAGGGCGGCAGTCTTCGACACCAACATGCGAACTTTGAAAACGAACCCGTCGAGGAAGTTTAGCGGAACGCAAAATATCAAGTACGAACAGGGAAAGATCAACAAGCGCGCGACGCCCCATCCATAAAGAAACAGGGGAATGGACCAAAGAATAAAAATGAAGGACAGCAACGAGAGTCGCGGGTGTTCTGTAATGACACCAACCCAATGAGCAAAAATGCTCAGGACAATGCAAAACCAACCGAACATGCACGTTTTTTTAGTCGCGGCACGCAGCGCGACGCGGCGTTTCCAGACGATCCACAATGACACAGCGGGCACCAACACAGAAAATATCTGGTAGACGTGTCCGTAGGTCCGCCGTCCGGTTTTCCAACGGGTGATCATCCATTCGAGCGCCGATCTTGTCTCGTCATCCGTGAAATAAATCTGCCCAAACCGGTAATATAGAAGATAAACGAATCCGATGATCAGCGCGCCCATTGCAATGGGCGGCGCGTCGGCCCGTGAGATTCGCAATCGTTGTAGAACATTATCCATGCTGAGGCCCGCCACTTTCGCGTAAGACAACCGGAGGCACATTTTCTTTCAAAAACCCCGGAAGCTTTTCCATGCTATCGACTAAAGCGTCAGCCGATACATCCGCCTTCGAACGGGAAACGAAGACCGTTCTGCACCCCGCGCCCCGGCCTGCCAGAATGTCACCCGGTGAATCCCCGATCATCCAGGATTGCGCGAGGTTCAGGTTGTGACGGCGCGCGGCTTCCAACAGCATCCCCGGATTCGGCTTTCGCCAGGGGTGCGAATCGTCATCGTGGGGGCACACGAAAATATCCAGCAGGGCAAGACCTTCCCCGGCAAGCAATGATCCAAGCCTGGCATGAATCTCTTCCACGCCCTCAACTGAAATGGCCCCGAGCGCAATGCCGCGCTGGTTGGTCACGACGACCGCCGGATAACCCAGGTCGGTCACAATCCGCAAGGATTTCACGAAGGCTGGGAGCAGAAAAAACCGTTGCACGGAGGTCACGTACCGTTCGGGATCCGGAGGCACGTTAACAATCCCGTCCCGGTCAAAAAATATGCATGGGGATTTCAAATTTTCGTTTCCAACAATTCCCGAGTATCTTGCAATTGGCACGACCCTTGCGCCCCCCTTGCAGAGGCTCAATCAATCGGTTACCTTAGTGATTATCGATCCCGAATGCAATGTGACGAAGGTATTTTGAAGAAGATGACCTACCCGGTAGCCATTCAACGACTGGAGGTCGCCTCGTATCCGGAGGTTCAGCCCTACCACCCGCACCAGGCGTACCCCGAGTATCCTACGCCTGCGTTACTCTCCTCGGATAATCCGGTCTACGAAGCGGTTCGGGACCTGTTCCTTCGTCTCGGGCTGGATGCGGGCAATGCCGGCTCCCCGGAGTGGAATCCGCTGGGTTCGGTCGTTCGTCCAGGCGATCACGTCTTCATCAAGCCCAACATGATCGCCCATAAACACACGAACTCCGAGGCATGGATCGATGTGATTACCCACGGGTCCGTGATCCGCCCGGTGGTGGACTACGTATTCATCGCGCTCCGCGGCGAAGGGAGCATCACCATCGGGGACGCCCCCCAGACCGATTCGATTTTCGACAAAATCATCGCCCACATGGGGCTTCCGGAGCTGCAGGCGTACTACCGCGAGCACCTGCAATTTCCCGTCGAACTGCTGGATCTACGGGATGAGCATTGGATCGAAAAAGACGGCATCTATGTCGAAACAGTGAAGCTGCAAGGTGATCCGCGCGGCGGGGTCTCCGTAGATCTCGGGGGACTCAGCCATTTCGAAGAGTTCGACGATAAAAACAAAACGTACTACGGAGCATTCTACGACACCACGGAAACTAACGATCACCATCGTGGCGGAAGGCACGAATACGCAATTTCAAAAACGCCCATCGACGCGGATGTCTTCATTGGAATACCGAAGTTGAAAACGCACAAGAAGTGCGGATTGACGGTGAATCTGAAGGGCCTGGTCGGCATCAACGCCAACAAGAACTGGCTGCCCCACTATTGCATCGGCAGCCCTGCGGAAGGCGGCGACCAATTTCCGGGGAACGGAGCAAAGGGGAGGTTGGAAAACAGCATTGTGCTGTGGATGAAAAAACACCTCGTAAAAGGAAGCCGGCCCGCCCTGTTCGCCGCCCGCAAACTGAAAAAACTCGGATACCGGGTTTTCGGTGGCACCGAGAAGGTCGTCCGCTCCGGAAATTGGCACGGCAATGACACGGTGTGGAGAATGTCGGTAGATTTGAATCGAATTCTGTTCTATGCCAACGCCGACGGAACACTGCGTTCCGCTGGATCCGGAAAAAGATTTTTCTCCGTGGTAGACGGCGTTGTCGCCATGGACGGCAACGGGCCCGTCACGGGCGACCCCATGAATGCGGCGGTTTTGATTGCCGGCGACAACCCGGTCGCCGTGGACGCAGTCTCCGCGAAACTGATGGGATTCGACCCTGCCAAGCTTCCGATTATTCATTGCAACCTGGGAGCGCACGAACTTCCGCTTTTCACCGGGGGGTACGAAAACATATTGACGACAAGCAATCACGCGCCCTGGCACAAGGGGCTGCATGAGTGGCTCCCGTCCGATGTACTCGCATTCCGCCCGCATTTTGGATGGATCGGCAAGATCGAATGGCTACCCGAAACGGCAGAGAGCGACTAAGCTGATGTCGTATCACTCCAATTGGAAGCAGCGCCTGTACCGGAATGCGCCGTTCCTGGTGAAGAATACGCTGGCAACCCTTTATGGATACCAACAACGCCGCGCGCGTTTCGGGCATGTTTTCAATACCACACTCGAACTGCTGGAGAAGTCACAGTTCGCGGGGGCCGAGCAGACCGGCGAACAAGAAAAGCAGTGCCTTTCCGCGTTTCAGGAGGACGCCGCAACACATACCACGTTTTACCGCGACCGCGAAGTGTATCGGGCAGGGACTGCGAACGCCTTCGAAGCACTGCCAATACTGACGAAACCCACTGTTCAGTCGCACATGAAGGACCTGTACCGTGACGGGTACGAGAAAGCGGATTTCCAGTGGGGACACACAAGCGGAACCACCGGTCGAGCGCTCGTGTTTCCGATTAGCAGCGACTGCTTTCAGAAAGAATATGCGTTTCGAGCCCTGCACTATGGGTGGGGCGGCGTGAATTTCACGGGCAGGGAACGGGTCGCCTTTTGCAGCGGTCACCCGGTGGCATTCGAAGATCGGGCCCGCCCGCCGTTCTGGGTGCACGATTGGGCGAACCAGTGGCTGTTACTCTCATCGTATCACCTTACACCGAAGAACCTTCCCGCCTACGTCCGGAAGCTCGAATCGTACCAGCCGGTAATGATCGGAGGATATCCTTCTTCCCTGTATCTGCTCGCGCTCGCGGTTCGTAAGCACCGTGCCAGGGGAATCAACGTGCGCGCGATATTTACCGCATCTGAAACCCTATACGATTTTCAACGCCAGGCGATGACGGATGCATTCGGGACAACGGTTTTCAATTGGTACGGGAATTCCGAGTTTTGCGGTCACATTACCGAATGTGATCAGGGTTCACTTCACATCCGGCATGAACATAGCTATCTCGAAGTCCTGGACGAGCAGGACCGGCCCTGCGCACCGGGTGAATCGGGACGGGTCGTTGCAACTGGTTTCGCGAACCGGCTGTTCCCGCTGATCCGGTATGACATCGGCGATCGGATTACGCTGTCGAGGGCGACCGAGTGTCCGTGTGGCCGGACCGGTAGGCTGGTAGATCGCATCGAGGGGCGCAGGGAAGACTATATCGCCACGCCGGACGGGAGGCTCGTCGGACGGCTCGATCACCTGTTCAAGGACACGGTGAACGTGATTGAAGCCCAGATTCTACAATCCGAGATTGAGCAAGTTGTATTCAGAATTGTCAAACGGCCGGAATACGGTCCAAATGATGAAGAGGAAATTACCAGAATGGCCCGGTTACGGCTGGGATCGTCCATCAAGATCGAATTTGAGCATGTGGATCGAATTGAAAGAACGGCCGGAGGTAAGTTTAGGTTCATCGTTTCGGAATTGAACCAGGAGGAGTTGCTCCGGGAGCTTGTCGAGTCATAATTACAGGGGTCATGAAGCAAGTCAGTCAAAACTACAAAACCGGGTCGATTAGGCTCTCTACCGTGCCAGCGCCGACGCTCCAGTCCGGCGGCGTCCTTGTTCGAACCCGGTTCAGCGTCATTTCGGCAGGGACGGAAGGGATGAAAGTCCGGGAAGGGAAGATGTCCTACCTGGAAAAGGCGAAAGCGCGCCCTGACCAGGTAAAAAAAGTTCTTCAGACGGTTCAACAGCAGGGCGTCGCCGCGGCCTACGGCAAAGTCATGAACAAACTCGATTCACTGACCCCGCTGGGATACTCTCTTTCCGGCGAAATAACGGCAGTGGGGGAAGAGGCGGCGGAATTCGTCGCCGGTGACCGCGTTGCCTGCGCCGGAGTCGGCTACGCCAATCACGCCGAGATAAATTTCGTTCCTCGCAACCTGGTTGTGGCCGTACCTCATGCAGTGCGCATGGAGCACGCCGCGTTTGCCACCCTTGGCGCAATCGCCCTCCAGGGATTGCGGAGGTCCGACATGCAACTCGGTGAAACCGCCTG
Organism: Kiritimatiellia bacterium; assembly: GCA_963578625.1. GTDB lineage: Bacteria > Verrucomicrobiota > Kiritimatiellia > SLOV01 > SLOV01 > CAUZEO01. The sequence goes on from CAUZEO010000023.1 coordinate 27,918, forward strand.
CGTGATTGGACTCGGATTGATCGGGCAGATCCTGGTGCAGCTTCTTCGCGCCGCTGGAATGCATGTCGTGGGCATTGATTTGGTTCCCGAGCGTTGTGAGATTGCCCGCGCATCGGGAGCGGATGCCGCCGGCGCTCCGAATGGAGCGGAGATTCCCTCGGCAGTGGAGCGCCTGACGAAAGGCGCAGGCGCAGACTGCATTTTCCTATGCGCGGGAGGCGACAGCAACAAGCCGGTTGAACTGGCGGTCGCCCTGGCGCGGGACCGCGCTTGCGTTGTCGACATTGGAAAAACCAAGCTCGATCTGCCCTGGAAGGATTTTTACGAAAAAGAACTAAATGTTCGTTTCTCGCGTTCTTACGGGCCCGGACGATATGACCCCAACTACGAAGAACTCGGCATTGATTATCCCATCGGCTATGTCCGGTGGACCGAGCGCCGAAACATGGAGGCGTTTCTGCATCAGATCGCGCGCGGCGAAGTAGATCTGGATCCCATCATCTCATCCATTGAACCTTTTGAGCGTGCGGAACAAGTCTATCAGGATCTATCCGAAGGCAAGGCGGGAGGGTTGGGAATCGTTTTTCGGCATCCCTCTCCCGATCAGGAACGCG
>CAUZEO010000024.1:0-28421 GCA_963578625.1 Kiritimatiellia bacterium
CGAAAGAAACGGCCATGGCGGACAAACTGGTGAAGGCAATTACCCGGTTTATGAAGGAAGATCCGACGTTTCATGTGCATACCGACGAAGATTCCGGAGAGATGATCATATCGGGGATGGGCGAGTTGCACCTCGAAATCTATATTCAGCGAATCCAGCGTGAATACGGCGTCGGACTTCTCGTGGGGCCGCCCCAGGTGAACTACCGTGAAGCCGTAGGACGGCGCGTGGAATTCAATTATACGCACCGGAAACAGACCGGCGGCGCAGGGCAGTTCGCAAATGTCGTTGGTGACCTCGAGCCGCTCGATTTCGGCGCCAACGGTGAACCATTCGAATTCGAGAATCATGTCAAAGGAGGAAACATTCCTCAGGAATATATTTCCTCTTGTGAAGCCGGCTTCCGGGACGTCATGACCAAGGGACCCCTGGCGGAATTTCCCATTGTCGGCCTGAAAGTGAATTTACGCGACGGCAAGCACCATGCGGTCGACTCAAGTGACCTGGCATTTCGTACCTGCGCCCGCACTGCGCTCCACGAGGCTATCCGGGCCGCGGCGCCTTGCATTCTGGAGCCGATCATGAAAGTGGAAGTCGAAACTCCAGTGGACTTCCAGGGGGGTGTGATCGGTGACCTGAGTTCTCGCCGAGGCATGATTGCCGGTATGGACACCCGGGACGATATGACCGTCATCATCGCCAGCGTTCCCCTCGCGGAGATGTTTGGATATGCAACGGCATTGCGGTCCAGTACCGCCGGAAAAGCAACCTATTCCATGGAGTTTGAAAAATACTCTGTTTCGCCCAAAGTCCATCAGGATGAGGTGATTACGGCGCGTGCGGCCGCCAAGAAAAGTGACAAAGAAAACCATTGATTATTTATGAATATCATTGATTGTTCTTGTGAATTTTAGTAGTTTCAGGCGTTTTTTATCATCGCAGGGGAAGGCGTTTTGACTAGTGGCACAGGCAGTCCGGGGAAAAATTCCGAATCCGTTCGCACATTGATTCTCACGATTCACGAGGACATGGGAAACAACTTCGTGTCCACGCTATGTCCCGATGCCGCCGAGAAACCCGGTGAAGCCGTCATCGAAGGGCAGAGATTCGAACTCCAGGTGCTGGCCGACGATCCGCGATCCCTATCTACCTGGTCGGACGAAGTCGGAGAGGCGGACGCTCTGGTTCTGCAAATCAGATTCATGGACGCATTGTCGTTGGATCGGTTACGGACCATCTGCAATCATCTGCCCCGAAGCAACGCCGTTCCCCTCGGAATATTCCTGATGCGCGAAGAAGGGGAGAATGACTTCAAGATCAGCTGCGCCACCTGTGGTCAGAAACTATGGGTCCGGGACACAGATGAAGGAAAAAAGGGGCGGTGCCCCAACTGTAAACGGGCCTTTAAATTGAGATCGCAGGCGGAGCAAGCGAAGCATGAACTTGATCTGTCTGATGACGTTTCACTCGCAACGGTAATACGGGGCGACGCATCGTCTTGTTCCAGCGCCATCCGGTGCGTGGCGCGCAAGCCTTCGAAAAAAAAGGCCGATGAATCGGCGGACTCCGATCGGGACACTCTTCTGAAACCTGCGGTTCGCGTCGATGTCAACGGGGACAAAGACTCGTCGTCGACGAAGACTTCCTGATCCGCCGTTCGCTCACGAAGGGGGTTTACGCCCGATCCGTTGGAGCACTTTCTTCAGGTCCTTCCAGACGTCCTTTTTTGCGTCCGGGTTTCGCTGGAGGTAGGCAGGGTGAAACGTGGGCATTAAATCGATTCCCTTGAATTGCATCCAACTTCCGCGTATCCGCGTTATCGAGACAAGTTCGTCACCCAGGAGTCCCTTCATTGCCGTTGCGCCGAGCGCCACGATCACCTTGGGTTTCAGAATATCGATCTGTTCCTCCAGGTATGGCATGCATGCCGCTATTTCCTGAGGGTTGGGGTTGCGGTTTCCAGGAGGCCGGCACTTGACCACGTTCGCGATGAACACTTCATCGCGGCTGAACCCCATGGCCGTGATCATGCGGGTGAGCAGGCCGCCGGCCTCGCCAACGAACGCGAGCCCCTGCCGGTCCTCCTCCGCGCCAGGCCCTTCGCCGACAAACAAAATATCGGGATTCTTCGTACCCTGACCCGGCACGGTGTTTTGCCTCTGTTCGCACAGCGTGCATTGAGTGCAGGCCGAAATTCTTTCCGCGATTTGACAGAGGGCTTCTGACGCATCCGTGGCCGTGGGCGGCGCCGGCGCAGGTTCCACCGGCGGAGGGGGAGGCGGAGGGGGAGGGGGATCCGGCGTAGCCGGGACTTGCGGTGTAGCTTTGGGCACAGGCTCGATCGAAAGGGGCCCGGGAATTTCGAGGTGCTCAACGCCTATTTCCTTCTGATAGCGAAGGTACTCGGCCAGCCCATCGATCACGCTCGCCATGTCGCGGCCAGAATCGGGAAAAGAGGACAAGGTTTTCATGATGGGTTGAATCATGCCGGAGCCGACTCCCTCGGACAAGGCTGTATCGGTGGCCGCTTGTTTGAGAGTACCGGTTTCAGTGTTCAGGTTTCAGGAAAATGTCCAATATCGAATGCGCAATTTCGAACCTTCGATATTCGACATTTTCTGACAAACGGTTCCCTTGAAACCTGACACCACTCCGTTCAGTGGCTAATATCGCGAATCAGGGTTTGCATATCATCGGGGAGGGGGGCCGAGAGGCATAGTTGTTCGGCGGACGATGGATGTTGCAGTTCTATTCGCAATGCATGGAGCATCTGGCGGCGGACTCTCGCCCCGAGGGTACCCTTGCCTCCGCCGTACAGCGTGTCCCCCACGACCGGATTTCCAATGTGCGACATCTGCAGCCTGATCTGGTGGGTTCTGCCCGTCTCGATTCGTACCAGGACAAGCGATGCTCCTCTTAGTTTTGTAACCACTTCGTAATGGCTGATCGCCTGTTTGCCTCCAATAGGACGCGCGCTCATTTTCTTCCGGTGGACCGGGTGGCGCCCGATCATCGTATCGATGGTGCCGCAGGGGGGACTCGGCAGGCCGTGAACGATTGCCTGGTATTCTTTTCGAACGGTCCTTTGTTTAAATTGGTCTTGTAAAGAGCGGAGCGCGGCATCGTGCTTTGCCGCGACGAGGACGCCACTGGTGTCTTTGTCAATTCGGTGAACGATGCCCGGTCGCAGTCTTCCCCCCACTCCTTGCAAATCCTGGCAATGATGAAGAAGAGCATGTACGAGGGTTCCGGTCGCATGGCCCGGGGCGGGATGAACCACGAGACCGGGCTGCTTGTTGATTGCGATGATATCCCTGTCTTCATAGACGATATCCAGCGGAATTTCCTCCGCGATGATATTCACCGGTTCCGCGGGCGGGATTTCATACTCGATGAGTTCTTTCCCTCGCAGCTCATAACTCGGTTTGGCTGTTTCCCCGTCGACAAGGACATTGCCCGCGCGTATCAACGCCTGCCATCGGGACCGGGAGGGACCGGGGATGGTTTGGGCAAGCCAGTGATCCAACCGAAGGCCGGTAGAACTTGTCGCCACCGAATACTTAGCCATCGATGGGCTCCCTGTGGCGCGGCAGGAACGCCCAGAGCAGGCACCCGAGAAGGAGCAGAAAAACGCTAATCTCTTGTGCTACCGTAAGTCCCATCCATTTCAAGCGGTCATCACCGCGAGTCATCTCGAAGAAAAAACGTCCGATCGGATAGAGGAGTAAATACATCGCCACCACCGTGCCGTCCCGCTTCTTTCTGCCGTGGAACCCAACCAGAAACAGATACAGGACCACATTGAAAATCGTTTCGTATATTGGCGTGGGGTGATTGTGTCCGACTGCCCACGGGAGATCACATGCCTTCCCGAAGCAGCATCCATTCAGGAAGCAACCCACCCTGCCGATGGCATGACCCAGCGGCACCGCCGTGATGACGAAATCACCAAGCCGCCACAACGGTTCATTTTTTCGATGTGCGAGATAGCAAATCCCCAAAAAGGCGCCGATGAAACCGCCATAGTAAATGAGTCCGCCCCGATCGATTCGGATGATCTGAAGCGGGTCCCCGACGTAGTCGGGAAGATTGGCGATGACGTAAGCAAGTCGAGCACCGACGATTCCGCTCACCATGACCCAAATGCCGATTTCAGAAGCCAGGCCTGCCGGATATCCCTGTCTTTTCCCAAGCCACGACCAGTGCAGAACGGCAGCTAGAAATCCTAGCGCCGTCATCACCCCGTACCAGTAAATGGGTCTGCCAAAAATATGAATAAACACCGGGTCCACGCAAATAGTCCTATCCTGCTGTTGGTATTCTGCCTGCCTACGCGTAAGATAGAGCAGCAAAGCTCACATGGCAACGGACCTCTAAGCGGATCTGCCCGCGTCGACTTCGATTTTGACCTGCACGCAGGTCTGCAGTTTGATACTGTACGGTTTGTTTTTGACAAAGCGATTGCCCCGCATGCCTACTCGGGAAACATTTCTTGAAATCACCGCCGATCGATTCGACACGGTAACGTGCCGTACGTGCGAGGCGCGTATTGACACCTCTCTCCTGGCATTGTTCACCGATTTTGAGTGTCCGCGGTGCGGCACGGAACATACCGTGCCGGCCCAGTTCGGATCGTTTCTTTTGCTGAAAGTTGTCGGCCGGGGAGGCATGGGAGTTGTCTATAAGGCGCTCGATCAGGCGCTCAACCGGAACGTCGCGATCAAGGTCATGCGGCAGGAGTACGGCAAGGATCACCAGTTCTTGAAAAGTTTTCTACGCGAGGCGCAAGCCGCTGCCGCGCTGAATCACCGCAGTGTTGCGCAAATCTACTCCTTTGGCCAGGAGGGTGGGCAGCCCTACATCGTGATGGAGTTGGTGGAAGGCGCCCGACTGGATGAGATGATCGAAGGCGGAAAGGCGCTGCCGGAAAAGAGGGTGCTGGATATCGGAATTCAGGTCGCGGAGGGACTGGAAGCAGCTCACGAGGCGGGGCTCGTGCATAGTGACATCAAGCCCGCGAACATCTTGTTCGACCTGAAGGGCGTGGCCAAGGTTGTCGACTTCGGGCTCGCAAGTTTTGCCAAACGACAGGAACAGCAACCGGGTGAAGTCTGGGGCACGCCGTACTACATTGCGCCGGAGAAAGTGCAAAGAAAGGCCTCCGATCATCGTGCGGACATCTATAGCCTGGGCGGAACCATGTACCATGCCCTGGTCGGGGAGCCTCCCTTCGAAGGGGAGTCGGCGAAGGACGTCGTTCGTGCCCGGCTGAATCGACCGCCGCCCGAAGTTCGTTCCGCGAATCCCGTGGTGTCGGAGCGCACCAACCGGTTGGTCAACCGAATGCTGACGGAGATCCCGGCCCGCCGATATCCGAACTACCTGTCGCTGCTCGCGGACATGCGCGCGGCATACGAACACGCATCTGCGGCGGTGCCGGAGGTTGTCGTCGCGCCCAGACCGGTACAGTCGCCGAAGCCCGTCGGATCGCACATCTGGGTGGTGCTCGTGGTCGTGGCCGCACTGGTTGGTATCATTTTCTGGGTTCTGGTGCACGCATCGACAGGTTCGGACAGGACAGATGGGGCCGGGCGTTTTGAGTTGCTTAACGGCAAATTTGTACCTGCGGCCTACCCGCAGACATCCGTATCTGCGCCCGACCCAGCGGGGCATCCGGTGCCGCTCGAGCCGGTCAGGTTCGTTGACCAGGCGATTCACGAAGCGATTCGAGAGCTAACGGCGGGGAATTTGGACGACGCGAGGTTGTTTCTCCAGTCGCTTTACGAAGGGCTGAGCGAAGACAGTTCGGACCGGTATCGTGTTCGCCTTGTCCAGGCCGTCACGGAGTGGGTCTCCGCCGAGAGCAGCCGGCTTTCAATGACGGTCTATCTGGGAGACCTCGCCGCATCCAATTCATCCGCTGTCATGGAAGAGGCAATTCTCTCCTACGCGAAGTACTTGCGTGGCGAGATCGACGATGCCGGACTCGTGAACCAGAGCGAAGCCTGGCCCATCCCGCAGCAACGATTCGCTTCCTTTCTGATCGGAGCATCCGCATTTCGAGGTGGACAGTTTCAGGTTGCGCTCGAATCCCTCACTACCTTCCTCGCCGACTTTGGAGACCGGATTTGGATGGACGTGTTTCAGCCTCTCGCACACCACTGGGTTGAGAATATTCAAGCATGGTCGGATATCCAAAGATCGGTGGTTGGGCAGGATGCGGGTGTCGCAATCCCTGCGCTGAAGACTTTCCGGGCGTCGATGCCGTCCGAATTTCACGGCGCGATCGACCACAGGATCCGATTGCTCCAGGACCCCGGAGCAGATCCCACCGCGGTCGACTCAGTCGGCAACGTAATCCCTGGGAACGACCGCGAGCTTCAGGAATCGGTTCGTAAGGGGATTCAAGCGATGGTTCAGGAGAAGGAGTTTCAAGGTGCGATCCAACGATTGAAGAGTACAATGATCAAACTTGAATCGCAGTCGGCGCAGGAGGACATGGCGTTGGAGCTGGAGCGACTGGAGCGAATCGTCGATATCCAGACATTTCTGATCGATCGTTTGCACAACGATCCTCCGGCCGGCGTGATCCAGGAGACCGGAGGCCGTATCGCGGACGCCACGGTGGATGGAGTTCGCATCACCGGCGTGGAGGGTTCGCGAAGTCTTTCGTGGAGTGAAATTCCGTCCAAGCTGTTTTTCAAGTTGTTGGTTTTCTATCTCGACCAGGACTCTCTATCCGAAGCCACCAGGGCTGACCTGCTTCTGTCATCGGCCACGTACTGTTATCTTCTTGACGTCCGGGGCCCCGCCGCAGGATTCACCCGGAAGGCGCTGGAAGGCGATGGCTCGCTGGAGGTCGTTGCGCAAAGATTAATGCCGGAGTTGGAGCTGTGGGTGGCCGCGCAAGTTGACAGTTCCCCCTGACCATTGGGAGCGGGTTTTCCTTCGTATTCCCTCTCCGTAGTTGATATAAAGAGCCTATGAATGCAAGTAGTGATCTAACTGGAAAATCGTGCAAGCCGTGCGAAGGGGGCACAAAGCCCATGACGCAGGAGGAGATTAATCAAACCCTTCCGAGCGTGAAGGATTGGAAATTTGACAACGGAGAGATTGTTCGGACGTATACTTTCAAGAACTACTACCAGACAATGGCATTCGTAAACGCGTTGGCTTATATTGCACACGCTGAGGATCACCACCCTGACATTGAGGTCGGTTACAAGACCTGCAAGGTCAGATATTCGACGCATGCCATCGGGGGAATTTCGGAGAACGACTTTATCTGCGCCGCAAAAATCGATGCGCTGGCAGGTGCATGAGCCTGATCCGAAGACTTGACGCCACGTTTCACCCTGATTCGGCTCCGCCCCCCCCCACCGGTATCGAAAGGGCGGTTCCCGCGAGTCTTTCCACCCCGCCAGCCACCGGTACATCGGGGACGTTGTCTATGGAAGTCTCGACGGCATCATTACAACGTTTGTGGTGGTGAACGGAGTTGCCGGCGCGAACCTCAGCCCCGGTATGGAACCGGCTGGTGGATGCGATGATGATTCATGAGCTTGGGCTGTATGTGGATGAGCGCGTGCCCTTAAAGAGTGCCGCTGCCACGTTCGTTTCTTTGGTGATCTCCGGCTCGGTTCCGTTCCTGGCCTATTTTGGCGGTTTGATGTTTGATTTGTCGCCGTCCCTGCAATTCATGCTCTCGGTGGCAATGACCGCGGCAGCCCTTTTTGCGCTGGACGCGGCGAAGGTCATGATTTCCGAACCCCGGTGGTTTCGAAGCGGTCTGGCAACACTCGTGGTCGGCGGAATCGCCTCCGCAGTGGCATTCCTGGTCGGATTCGGACTGCGGGGGATTGGGGGATCGCCCGCTTACCTCACAGTTTTCCTGCCGCAACCTCCAGGCTCTCGCGACGGAAAAGTGTGAGATAAGCAGGCTAGCGGATCCGTTTCAGCGCCTTTTCAACTTCGGCGCGAACTCTTTCACTGCGGGATGCGGCTTCGCGTAGACCGGTCTTGGCGTCGGGGGATCTCAACTCACCCAGTGCCCGGACGATGTAGATGCTCGCCTCCTCGTTCGTTTCATTGCTGAGCGCGATGATCAGCGGGTCCACCGCTTCCTGCCCGCCCGAAATTCCCAGGCACAATGCGGAATGGGCGCGAACCGTTGGGGAGACATCGTCGAGTAGAACAGTCAACTTGAGGCGGATGCCGTCATCCACGCGGCTGGAGAGTTCATATGCGGCGACCGAACCGACCTCCGCATCGCCGAGAGTTTCTATCAGGAGGGGTACGGCCATCGGGTGGTCGGCGTTACCCAGTTCGTGCAACGCCCGGTGCTTCGCCGCCAGATCGGTGCCGGCGAGAATCGACCGTGCCTGGTCATAAGGGTCAGATGGTGAATTCCCGCCGTCCGGGATTTCATCGAGAACCGCTTCCAGCTGGCGATTGCGATCCGCCATCACCGTCGTAAGCTTGTCGAGAGATTGTTTAACGGCGCTGTTTTGGGAATCGAACAAGCTGAATCTTCCCCGGCTGTGATAGTCGTCCAGTGCCTCCTCCGCATAGGCCCGGCACTCCGGGTCGCTGATCGCGGTCTGCATGAGGGGACTGAGAATCCTCATGTCTTTTTGTTTTCCCAGGCTTCGTACCGCCTTGATTCGAACTTCCGCGTCGGGATGTTTCAGCAGTTCTATCAGCAGGTTGATAAAGCGATGACGGGGAGCAACTCCCATTGCTTTCAGGGCGAGGTTCCGGAGCTGAGGATCGGTATTCTTCGCCGCTTCCGCCAGGATCCAATCCGACACCGACTCCAGGTTCGCGGCCCGTCGAATCGCGTCATGTTCGCCGTGTTCAACGAGCATGAGGAGCAGATTTCTGCGTACGTTGGGATCCTGGTCGAGATGCGCTTGCAGCAGTGTTTCTGCCGCCTTTTCGATCTGATCCGAACGTAATTGCTCCGGGGCGGCAATTTCACGGCCCAGTGTTGTGACCGCCTCCGCGCGAACCGGCGCCTTCTCCGAGCCCAGATGCGCGCGTGCGACATCCAGGTAATCTCTTGAGAGAATTCGTACTCCGAGAAACGAGACGTATACCAGCAGGGACGCGGCGACGAGACCGCCCACCAGTTCCACGCGGTGCCGGAGAACCCAGCGGCGGGCGCGGGTGCGCCATGTCCGGGGTTTCGCGGTGATCGGATCTCCGTTGATGAATGCTCGAAGGTCCTTGGACATTTCCGCGGCGGAACTGTACCTCATGGAGGGCACCTTCTCCATCGCTTTCATGCAGATTGCGCCCAACTCTCCTTCGATCATGGGATTCGCATCCACCAGGGGCGGTGGGTCCTCATTCAAGACTCGGCCCAGAGTTTCCATCAGGGTATTTCCCTGAAAGGGCGGCTCCTTGGTCAGCATGCAGTAGAGAATGGCTCCCAGGGAATAGACATCGGAACGCTCTCCGGTTGCCGACACGTGCCCGCCCGCCTGCTCGGGCGACATGAACGCGGGTGTTCCCATGATATCCCCGGTCATCGAGACCATGGAGTTGGAGTACATATCTTTCGCCAGTCCGAAGTCCATCACCATCGGGTTTCCCTGGCGGTCGACGATGATATTTCCCGGCTTCAGATCCCGGTGGATGATTCCGTTCTCGTGCGCATAGTAAACCGCATCGCAGATGCGGGAGCACATGTCCGCAATAAGCCGTGTGGATGAAATCCCGTTCTTCTCCATGAACGTGTCGAGCGCGAGCCCGTCGATGTAGTCCATCGTGAAAAACGGCTGGTTCTCGTACTCCCCGACCTCATGTACGGATATGATATTCGGATGGCGAAGTTTCGCGATGGCGCGCGACTCGCGTTCGAAGCGCTGTTTATGCGCGTCGGACGCGTGGGTGCCCGCGATGAGCAGCTTGAGCGCGACGATCCGGTCCAGTCCGTCCTGGTGCGCCCGATAGACGACACCCATGGCCCCGCGACCGATCTCGCCGTCGATCAGGTACTGGCCGAGCCGGACCGGAATCACCCGGGGGATGTCCCCCACCTTGGCGCGGAGCCCCGGTTTGCTCGGTCTCGGTTTCTTGACGACGGTTGGGGGAATGTCTTGCGACGGAGGACGGGTTTGATGGTCCGAGCCGGGTTTATCCTCGGAGTCGGAGTTGTCGGGTACCGGTTTGACGGTGCTTTCGCGCATGGGCACGAATATACCAGAAATCCAGGAGGAGCGAAAGGGATGATGTGTGCCGGATTTGCCTTGGAAACGCGGCGCGATTGACGCTATCTATGCCGGGATGCAGCAAAGCCCCGTACTGGCAATTACGCAGGGTCCCGACAAGGGGCAGGTCATTCCCGTTGACTCGGACTCCGTCCGCATCGGTCGCGATCCGGCCTGTCAGATTTTTCTCAGCGATGCGCAGGTATCGAGAAGGCACGTGAAAATTTACAAGACGCAGTCCTCGTGGAACATCGTCGACCTCAATAGCAGCAACGGAACGCTCGTCAACGGGGAGCCGGTCACGCTGAAGGAGTTGAAAGACGGGGACGTCTTTATCATCGGCGAATCGATGATCGGGTTTCACCTGTCCGGCGACTCCCCTTCCCCCGACGGATCTGCCGCGAAATACTCCGCCACCCAGACCATCGTAATCGATGAGCACAGTCTTTATACGCATTGGGAAAGTCAGGATACCGTTGACGAACTCAAGCGTGCCCGCACGGACCTGGAGGCGTTGTATCGCGTGGGGCGTACCATCAACGGCATCCTGAGAACTTCGGAACTCGTGCCCATGCTGCTCGAAGTGATTTTCCAGGAATTGCCGCGGGTGGATCGCTGCTCTGTCTACCTCAGGGATGACGCAGGCACGCTCACGTGCGCAGCGGGCAAGATTCGGGACCGGGAAGAGAAAGATGCTGAGGTGATCTTCAGCCAGACCCTGGCGGACGCGGTGCTGCGGGATGGAACGGCCCAACTCACCTATGACGCGTTGCAGGACCACCGGTTTGCCGAAGTGGAAAGTGTACAGCAGCAGGGAATCCGGGCCGCGATATGCGTTCCTCTTCAGGCGAATGAGCAGTTGTTCGGGATCCTGTACGCAGATTCGAGGAACCCGGGAAACCGGTTTCGCGTGGACGACTTGCGCTTTATGGCGGCCATCGGTTTGCAGGCAGGAACGGCCATTGAAAACGCGAGGCTTTACGAACGGCTCGTACAGGAAAAGGCGGCGCTTGACGACGCGAACCAGGAGCTGAAGTCGGCACAAGACCAGTTGGTACAGTCGGAGAAATTGGCGGCAGTCGGTCAGCTCGCGTCGGGAATTGTGCACGACATGAAGAATCCCATGACCGTTATTCTGGGATATGCCGGTCTGATTAAGGACAAGGTGAAGGGCCTGACGGCCGACCAGGAAGATGACCACGGCATTGGGCACCTGGCGGACGAAGTTGAGGACGGCGTTGACCAGGTAAACCAGGTGATCGAGCAGTTGCTGTTGTTCGCGCGCCCATCCGAGCCAAAAGTCCACTCTGTATCCACCAGTAAAATTGTTGCGGACACGTTACGTTTCCTGAAGCATGAAACAAATGCTGCCGGGATCAAGGTCGAGAATCAGGTTCCGGAGGTCCTCCCGGATCTAAACATCGACGAAAACCAAATAAAGCAGGTGTTCATCAACATTGTTTTGAATGCGGTGCAGGCAATAAAGCGAAGGAAAGGACTTCTGGTGGTGACCGGTGAAACGGTGTGCCGTGAAGGCGGGCAGTTTGTCGATCTGACGTTTCAGGACAATGGCTGCGGAATGAGCCCGGAACAGTGCTTACGTATTTTCGAACCCTTCTACACTACGAAAGTGCCGGGATCAGGGGTTGGCGGTACCGGACTGGGGCTTTCGGTGAGTTACGCGATCATTGAGAAGCACGGCGGTTCCATATCCGTGACCAGCCATCCCGGTGAAGGAAGCAGATTCATTGTAACCCTTCCGGGGCACTGAAGATAAGCGGGTTAGGAATTCGGTGAGATCTGCGCAAGTCGTGCTGAGATTTCTTGGTTTCCCTTTTCACCCGCGAGATCTGCCGCGGTCCTGCCGTCAACCGTCTTCAGGGTTGCGTCGGCGCCGTTTTTGAGGAGCAAATCGACGATCGCGGATTGCCCGTGGTAGGCTGCAAAATGTAACGCGGTTTCACCGCGCGTATTCTGAATATCCAGGCTTGCCCTGCTATCGATCAGGAACGAAACGACATCCACATTTCCCACTCCGGGAATTCGCTGCAAAATGGTTTCTTCGCTCTCGGATACCGTGTCCACGGTCGCGCCGTGTTCGATAAGCCAACGAATCATCTCAAAGAGGGCAAGGTTCCGGCATCCGGGCGCCCCGGTTGGCTTGAATTGATGATGTGCGTGTTATGCCATTTCTATTCTCTTGTCAGCGCTGAGATTACTCTTTCGTGATCTTCCGGAGTCTGCGTCTTGATTCGGGGCAATTGGTTGTCGCCGACTTCAAAAGTTGTTCCGAATTTTGCGTTAATTTTTTCGACGATGCTCGCCGGCGAATCCACGATGTCCGAATAGGATATGCGCAGGATTCTTCGTGCGGTCATTGCTGCCGCCATCATTAGAATAGCCCATCGGAGAGTTAGCGCCCATCGTTGGAGCTGCCAATGCTCGTATCTCCCGCTCATGCTGTTCAAAAACCCCGGATAATCCCGCCAAAGAAAAACTGTCGGTCTTTTTCTTCGATAGGCCCAGAAGAGAACGCAGGACATGTGCCAGTGTCCGGTAATGCGAATGGATCTGTTGTGTTCTTTCAAGTAGGCGCAAAAGGAAGTGCTTGCCGCCGACCCTGTGGTCTCCACCACGATTCCGGCATCCGGGTCAAGTGGGCCCCATCCTCGTTGCGCGGGACTTGGAAACCAGCGATACCGTAGTAGCGCGAGCGGGTTCCAACTGGCGAACAGGTCAAATCCCGCGGCCAATATCGATGCAAAAAAAGATCGGAAGAGTAACGGTATGATTTTACTCCCTGCTCACTTCGGCGCCATAGCGTCTTTCCAGGAGCTGCGGATCATTTCCTTGCTGGGTTTTGCCACTCCCGCGTCGTCGCCGGGTGTCCACCAGGCGTCGAGCGTGCGGGTGAGTTTCTGGACGACTTCGCGGTACTCTTCCTGGTCGGCGAGATTCTGCCGCTCGCCGGGATCATCAAGAACGTGGTAGAGAGCCGTACCTAGTTCGTACTCATTCCACGGCAGTTCGTCGTGCACGTGGGGTACGATCAGTTTGTAGGGGCCGTGCCGAAGCCATCGGTAAGCGATGAACTTGGACGGGCTGCCGTAGTCGGTTGCATCGGCGGGATAAATCTCTCCAAAAGCAGGCAAGTCGGGGAGAGGACGTTCTCCACGCGCGGAGGGAAGCAAGCTGATCCCCGGCAGATCAGCCGCCAACTCCAGGAACCCGGCGGCGTCGAGAACGGTGGGCGCGATATCGATGCTTCGGCAAATCTGAGGATGCACAGAAGGTTTCACCACGCCGTCCCATCGCAGCAGGATCGGGGTACGTATCCCGGTCTCGTACGGCGACAACTTGCTGCGATTGTCCATCTGGCCATACTCATTTAGGGAGAAGCCGTTGTCTGAAACAAAAATAAACAATGTCTGCTCGGCGATTCCCTTTTTCTCAATGTACCCGACGAGCTGCCCTACCGTTTCGTCAAACCAAGTGCAATTCGCATAATATAACTGTTGATGGGTTAGCGCGTTGGTGTTCGCGGCGTACCTGGCCCTGATTCGCTCGGGCGGATTGTGTGGATGGTGCGGCAGGTAGGGCGCGTAGCAGACGAAGAACGGCTTCTGCTCGTTTTCATCGATAAAATCAAAGATAGGGCCCATCGTAGATCTGCCGATCTTTAGTCCAGCGTCACCGTTGCCGTGATATGGCTTCAAGCCCAGGTGATCTTCGATCGGATGGGGTCGTCCATGAGTGAGGCCGTCGGTGAATCCGGCGTCGCGAAAGGATCGTTCCCAGAATTTTCCCGTCTGCAAACTCCGGTATCCGGCCCGCGAGAGCAGGCCGGGAATCGTGGGAACGGACCGTATCAAGTGAGAAGCGACGTCGCGAAGCGCTGTGTACTCGTCGAAATCGAAATGATAGAGCCATGGCGCACCCGGTGGCGGGTGATTGTAATGAATGCCATGATGGTGAGGGTAGAGCCCCGTCAAAATCGAGGCAAGGGACGGACGGCAAATGCTGGATGTCACGTAGCCGTTGGGATATTGCGCGGACATCGCCGCCAGGCGGTCGAGATTCGGCGTCTGAACTTCGGCGTTGCCCATGAAACCGAAATCGGTGTAGCCATGGTCGTCTGATATGATCAAAACGATATTGGGCGGCCGGGGAGCGGCGGCGGACAGCGGGCAGGCAGGGAAGCCGAACTGTGCCAAAACCGCGAACATCACCGCGGTAAACGAAACGGCTGCTTGATTTCTTTTTATATAGAAATCGCAGCAGGTGTCCCTGATTCTAGTAGCTTTCAATGCAATCATGCCTTGTCGATGCGACCCTGATTGGTATATCAAACAGTTTCATGCTCGGCAAAGATGATTACGCTGAGATTGAGTGTCCCATGCACGGATCCGGTTATCTACAGGAACCACACATAGCAGAATGTCGCAGGTTTTACAGCCTGACGCGCTGAAGCCGGATTCGCGGCGGCGACGCGAAGTACCGGCTCGTGGAAAGGGCCTGTCTTTGCGACCCATTCGTAGAGTTGTCTTTTTCGGGGTCGTAATCGTAGCGATCCTCTACGCGGTCCTCCGGTGGTTTGACCGCAGCGGGGAAGTCATGTGGAGCTATCCTGCGGAACCCGCGAAAGGCGAGCTTTTCGATCTTGCGATAAGCGGTAGCCTGCTGATCTCACTCTTCGAAGACGGAAGCTGTTTTGCGCTGCGCCAGGATGGGGGCGCCGTCGCCTGGGCACATCTACCGGGCACCTTCCCTTTTCGGCCCCGGCATCTGCTTCTCTTTCGGGATCACGTATTGGTGGGTGGGGATGCCGGGATAACCCTCCTTCGAAGGCAAGACGGTCAGATACTCTGGAACCGCAGTATGCCCATGCAGTCAGGCGATAGCTGGACCGCTGGTGAATCCGGCCTTCTTGTTTCGCAACGGCTGTACCAGTCCTATGATGACGCCCTCAATCCTTCCCCGCCGGGAACCGGCGCCGGCAGTTGGTCCACCCGTTCGAAAGTTTGCCTGATCGGCTGGGAAGACGGCGCCGACGTTTGGACTCGAACAGACCCGTCTTCTGCGGTCGAACAGCTCGCGTGGTTGGGATCCGGGGCCCTGATTCTCTCGCATCGGCAGCCGGTCGTCGATTGGGTTCCGTGCGAACAGCACGGTGAGCCCGATACCATGGCGCGGATTCAATGTGCTGATTGCCGGTACGAGCAGATACAGGAGTCCAGCTTTCTGATCGAAGTTGTCGATCCGCAGGACGCGGAGGAAATCTGGACCACAGAAATTCCTGCCGCGACATTGCCGCTGGCCAAGGTGTCAGGCGACCGGTTGATGCTGGTCACGCCGCGCGCCGCGATCTCTTTTTCGCCCAGCGGCGACCGAAACTGGGACGTCGAATTCACCGATGTGGTGACCGTGGCGACCCAGACGGACAGCGACCTGTTCGTCTGTCTTCGAGACACCCAACTGATTTCGATAGACCTGGCATCGGGAAAGCCGCGCTGGCAGAGAGCATTGGACGGCGCGGCGGAATTGCTGTTGCCGGGTCACGATCGGGTCTATGCCGTCGTGGCGGGACTGGAAGTTGAAAGCCATGATTCAGAGAACCCGGTAGAACGAATGATCCGTAAAGTCGTTACGAAGGTGAAGTATCCCTACTACCCGTTCTACCTGGATACCTCCAGGCATGTTTATTTCGTCGCATACCGATCCAGCGACGGACGCAGGACTTGGCACCGGCGAATGGATTCGGGTACGGTCGCGACCGGAAGCAAGGAATGCTTCCTTCTGCTGCGAGATGAAAATGTGGACAGCGCCGTTCATTCCGAAATCCACTCCTGCTCACCGGGCCGGGGCAGATCGAACTGGATGTGCTCCACGTATGCTTACGCATCTGATATCATGGAGGGAGAGAATAGTGTGTTTTTCGTTTCGACATCAAGTTCCCCTCGGGCACCTCCTTCGTCCATTGACCCGGCTCCGACCTCGAGCAAGATCATCGCACTGCGGCCGAGAGGTGTCGCCAATCGGCTAACACGGTTCTAACGGCGGCGGACGAACCGATTGATCGATGGTAGAATCAGTAACGTGGGGAAAAAAATTATGCATACGCTTACCATGAACTCTTTACGGATTTCTGTTGCGAGAATCCTCTTTCTCCTTTCGATCCCTGCGATCGGGTTCTCCGACCTCCCACCACCCGACAATTGGACCGAAAAAAACATAGAAGGCTGGTCCGCCGAATCGGAAGCTTCAGGCCGGATTGTAATCCAAACCCACTCGAACCAGCTCATCGGCCAACTCGCTACCGGAATCACGATTGCGCCGGGGAGCAAGCCTGCAACGGTGACCCTCTCGCTAGGAAAAGCGTGGGACCTCGAAGAGGCGGACCAGCTTTTGTTCGCGTGGATATCGATGAACGGGGACGTTCAAGCCGATTCCTATCCCCAGGTGACTGTCTGGGCCCGGAACGAAATCGGGGAGGGATTCAGCCGCTACAAGAATCTTGCGGTATCAACCGGCTGGAAGCATGTTCGACTCGACCTCCTGAACCCGGACGATCAGGATGCGGATTATGGAGCCGCTTCACGGCGCGGTATTGAGCGCATCGATTTCACGTTTCCTCCGTCCAGTGAAGCAATGCAGGTGTTGTTCGATGATCTTCATTTCGAGACGTCCATCAAGCTTGTTCTTCAGCGGGCGGCGGACCTGGGGCCGCTCACGGAACGAATCCGGCCGGAGCGCTACGCGCATTTCCTGAGTGGCTCACACTTGAAAGCGGTGCAGAAGCCGGTGCTGGAGGCGTTGTATAAACCTGAGGGAGCACCGCCCGCGTCTCCGCACCGAACCTGGGGGACGCCGCTCGCCGGTGGTCCGTTGCGTGCCCTGTTTGTCGTCAATCTTGCGTTCCAGCGGGAAGTCGTGGAACTGGCGCAACGGTTTGATCTGGATTACGACTTCGTTCCGCTGATCCTGTTGCAGCGATACAAGCCGGAGGTCATGGAGGACATTGCCCGGAACCGGTATGATGTGATCGTTACTTCCGCCCTCAATATTAACGACCAGATGATACCATTTTCGGAGTGGCTTACCGGCCAGGTTCGGGAGGGTACGGGATGGGTTGCGATCAATTCCGGCGGCGATGCCGGCGAAATAAAACTGCCGTTTTCCGCGATGCCGGTGGAGAAGCCTATCGTCGAACGCTGGCGTGCGGTAGAACGACATCCGGTGGTCGACGGAGTTCCTCTGCCCGTCTTGCCGCCCTCAGAGTGCCGTGACTATCAAGCCGGTCCCGAGGGTTCCACCCTGTTGGTCCATGGCGAATCGGGGGGCGCGAGGGTGATGGTTGCTCCCTTTGATAAAGGCCGGGTAGTCAATCTCACATCGGGGTTCGGGAATTCCGCATTTTCAATTATTCCCCGCCCGCTTGGCGACGAACATGTACTACATCATTTCGACTACTGGGAGTATGCTTATTCCCTGCTCGCGAAGGCCATGTGGTGGGCCTCGGCCAGGGCCCCGGGCGTAGAGTTGACGGCTGCGTCTTTGTCTCCGATCCGCAGGAGCGCGCTCAAAGACGCGGCAATAACGGTGCAACTCCGGGGCCGGAGCGGCCTGGCCGGCGATCCCCTTCTTGAATTTACCTTCCGGAATACCGAAGGCACCGTGAAATTGTCCGGATCTCAGGCGGTGCGTATTGCGGATGGAGATCCTCAACCGGTTCAATTTTCCTTAGCACCCGGGTTGCCCGGCGGCACCTACCTCCTTGATGCCGTCGTGCGCAACTCCGCCGGCCAGGTGCTCGCATGGGGCGCATGGATTCAGGAAATCACCCATGACATTTCCCTGGCTGCCGTTGAATTGGACCAAGAATTTTACCAACGGGAAGATGCTGCAAAGCTGAAAATTTCCCTGAGTAACGGCGCGACGGAGACACCGGGGACTTTGCGCGTCGAAGTGTTCGATTCCTTTGGCCGGCTGATTCAGAGTGAAGATTCCGATGTGCTTGTCAAGGCGGGCGAGTCATCCTTGCGCACAACGATTGCAATCGATGGCGGTCGATACGTGGTCGAGGCGTACCGCGTGCGCGTCTCCTTCATCGATCACGAAGGATCGGCCGCGGAAATGACCACGCGGATGTATGTGCCCATTCCGCCGGCGCGGAAACATGAAACGTGGTGGGCCGGGGGAACCGCCGGCGCGACGCACTTGCATCCTCACATTTACGGGACAGTTGCAGAAGTGCTCAAGTCCATGGGACTGAAAGCGATTGCGACGAACGGGGGGTACCAGCATCAGCAGGCCGACTTGATCATCGACAACAATCTCTGGCCCAGTCCCGAAAACATCATCTGGATGGGTCATTGGAACCAGCGATTTCCAAATGGAATTCGAACCCCGTGCCTCAGCGACCCCGCCGTGCTGGCCGACGAGGTGGAAAAGCCGGCCCGGGAATTTGCGGCGCAGTACCGGAAGTTTGGGGCCCTGGGCTATGCAAGCATGGAGGAAGTCAGCCTGTCCTCTGCTCATCCGAATGGAACCGTCTGTCTCGGGCCGCATTGCCGCCGCGGGTTTGTTTTCTGGCTGCGGAGCCTCTATCCGGACCTGAAAGCGCTCAATACGCAGTGGGATACCCGGTTCGCATCCTGGGACGAGGTGGAGGGCCTCCGCTGGGAAGATGGGGCGAAGGACCTGGCGAATCCATCCCGGTGGATCGATTTCCGGCTCTTCATGGAACATGTGTACGCGGAGATGCAGCGGCGTTTTAATGAAACCATCCGTGGCGCAGATCCGGGCGCATACGTCGGATTCAACTGTGGACCGTACGGGGAGAATTCTTTTGCGGGATTCAATCGCGCGCTGCTCGGACGGGACGCCACATTCGCATTCGAATATCAGCCCTCACATCTGGAGGACAGAGGAGTGTCAACCACTCTGGAACTGCTCCACGGATCGGCGCCCCACATGAGGGTCGGGTTCTGGCTGGGTTACAACTATATGGATCTCGAGCCCGAACGATATTGGTTCAAGACATGGTGGAACGCCCTCCGGAATATGTACGGACCGATTCTGTATACGATCATGAACGACGCTTCGACGTTTGCTAATTTCGAGTATCAGAAAGTGCATCCCACGCTTGCCTATAACGGATTTTCGTCCCGGACGAAGGACATCCTGTCCGACCTTACCCGCGGCACGGGTAAAATGCTGTTGTCCCTGGAAAGGAAGACACTCATCGCGGTCTATCACTCCGAGGCATCGCTGATGCGAACCTATTTTGAGTCGACGCGATTCCCCCAGGCGGAGACGTTGAGCGTCTGGGATATTCGAAAATTGATTCGTGAGGTGGATCTGGACTACATGCGATTGAGCACGGACCAGCTGCTGCGGGGAGAGGCGAATCGATACCAGGTTCTTGTTCTGTCGGAAATCCTCTCCCTCAGTGACGCGGAGTGGGACGAATTGTGGAAGTTTAGTAACGCCGGCGGCTCGATTCTCGCGTTCGCGCGCACTGGCATAACCGATGGTCATGGCAAGTATACCGGGAGCCACGCCAGGATTCAGGAAATTCTTGGCGTTCGGTATCCGCAGGAGAAGTTCTCATGGATGAAGGACCGGATCCGGGGATTTTCAACGGACCTCATTGCTTCCGTCGGCGGCGATGTTGTGACCGGCGGGCCTGTTGCAGCCCCGG
Source organism: Kiritimatiellia bacterium (assembly GCA_963578625.1). GTDB lineage: Bacteria > Verrucomicrobiota > Kiritimatiellia > SLOV01 > SLOV01 > CAUZEO01. The sequence goes on from CAUZEO010000024.1 coordinate 19,918, forward strand.
ACAGTCGCCAGGTGTTTGCGACGTTTGCAGACGGCTCTCCTTCGATCATCGGGCATCGCCTTGGGAACGGGTCTTCGATTTTCTGCAATTTCAGTTCCAGGATGGAGCCTACGGTGGAGAACCGGACTCTGGTGTCCGTCCTGTTCAACCTTCTCGGTATGGAGCGGTCGTTCCGGGTAAGGGACGGCGACAACTTTCCTGGCGGTTTCCAGTCGTTTCGGTACACGCGAGGAGAATTTGAACTCATTGGATTGCTTCGAACCCTGGGTTCGAAGCTCAAAACAGGAGCGCAACTCCAACTGCATACGGAGAGGCCCGCGCACGTTTATGACGTTCTGCTGGGGCGGTACCTCGGTGAGTCGGACGCTCTTTCGTTCAAGGTTCCGGAGCGGGGTAGGCCGGCCTTGTTTGCCCGTCTCCCGTACGAAATCCGATCGGTAGGGCTGACGGTACCCGGTACGGCGACCCGGGGTGACGTCCAATCCTACGCTGTAACGATTGGTGGCAGTGGCGGAGCGGTCGCAGATCACTTTCTCAGGATCGAGGTCTTCAACCCGCGGGGACGCCGCGTCGAGGTTCTGTCAAGCATCGTGATCGCCCTCTCCGGAAGGTACGAGGGGAAGCTTCCGTTCGCGCTGAACGATCCAACCGGCGTCTGGCGAGTCCAGGTGACCGACGTCGTCAGCGGCAAGAAAGCGACCCGTGAAGTACGGCTTGCCGGCGCGAAAGTCGATGGCTTATGAAGCCCGTTGAATTGGCCTACGGAACAAATGGGCTTTTGATCCGAGTCCCGGATTCGGTGAAGGTGCTGGAACCCCGATCGATGCCCGGATTGGAAGATGAGGCGGCGGCGCTTCGGGATGCCTTGATTCATCCGATCGATTCCGCGTCGCTGAAGGAGCGGGTCAGGCCGGGGCAGTCGGTGCTCGTGGTGCACAGCGACATTACTCGCGCGACTCCCAACGACCGAATTCTTCCCGTGCTCATTGCCGAACTGGAAGCGGCGGGGGTTCGCTCTGATGATATCACGTTAATGAACGCACTCGGCACTCACCGCAAGCAGACCGATGCGGAATTGCGGACGATGCTGGGCTCCGGCATTGTCGATCGATACCGGTGTCTGCAGCACGACGCATTCGACGATGACGGGCTCGTTTCTCTCGGCGCCACCTCCCGTGGCAATCCGGTTCGGGTGAATCGCCACGTCATGGAGGCGGACCTGCGCATTTACACTGGATTTATCGAGCCGCATTTCTTTGCCGGATTCAGCGGCGGACCGAAAGCCGTCCTCCCCGCATTGGCCGGAACGGAAAGCGTCTTCAGCAACCACGGGCGGGACATGATCGCGGACGCCAACGCCACCTGGGGAGTCACGAAAGGGAACCCGATCTGGGAAGAAATGCTGGCGGTCGCTTTGCTCACCGAACCGGCTTTCTTGCTGAACGTGACTCTGAACGCGAAGAAGGAAATAACGGGAGTGTTTGCGGGAGACCTCCTCGCCGCGCATCAGCAGGGATGCGCCTTTGTCCGCGATAATTCAATGATCAAAGTCGGCGAGTTGTTCGATGTGGTTGTCACAACCAATAGCGGCTATCCATTGGATCAGAACCTCTATCAAACGGTCAAGGGCATGAGCGCCGCAAACCGGGTGGTAAAGGAAGGCGGCACGATTCTTCTCGCCGCGGAGTGCGCCGATGGCCTTCCCGACTACGGGAGCTACGCGGAGCTGCTGCGGGAAGGCGGATCCCCGGATGGAGTGCTGGCGCTGCTCTCTCAACCTGGCTTCAGCCGGCATGACCAGTGGCAGGTGCAGATTCAAGCGATGATTCAGAAACGCGCCGACGTTCACGTCTACAGCGATGGGCTCACCGATGACCAGATCGAAAGTGCGCTGCTGAAACCGTGCCGATCCGTGGAGGATCTGCTGATGAGGGCCGCCGGAAAACAGGGAACCGAAGTCTCTATTTGCGTCATTCCCGAGGGCCCACAAGTTGTGGCGACGCTTGCCTCGTGATTGGAAAGTCGAGCAGCACAACGGACTTTGAATTGTGGGGCCGAAAAGCAACTTGGGCTTCCAGCCCTTGCTCCGGGTCGGCCTGGAAGGCCAACCTACATACCGGGGTTGCGCCTGAATCGCAGAGCTTTGTGCGCAAGGCGCGGAAGTAGGCGATGTTCAGTTTTTGAGGCTTGGAATTTCCAGCGGTGCTCCTGTTCTTTATCCCTCCTCTTCATCTCTTGAAAGAGGAGGGATGGGTCTTGCGATAGCACCTCCTTCGACATTCGATATTGAGCATTCGATATTCGACATTTCCGACGCCGTGCAGGCTCCTCAAGATGGCAGAATCCTGAAAATGTCCAATGTCGAATTCCCAAGTTCGGGGACAGCACCGATGAATCAACCATCGCACAACCCAGCAATGTGACGACTTTAAATCAGGACTCGACCGATGAAGAGGAGGTTACTCAACCGTTACTTCCACTGCCGTTGCCTTGGCTGCATACCAATCGGTGTTTTCCTGCCGCCAGGGATGGGCCACCAGAGTGTATCGTCGGCATCGGCTTTGCCCCAAAACAGATCATCGACTAACCAGGACGCTTTTTCTCCCTCCGCAAGCCCTTCGAACTTAAGAGGGCCCTGGTTCCCGGCGCCAACCGCACCGACCAGGTACGCTACCTGCTGCAAGTCCACTACGCCAACCGCTGGATCGCCCAGCGCTTCATCCCTTTTCTGCATTTCCCGTTTGACGCGGATATACTTGCCCGGGCAACGGCGCGCCAGCGCCGCTTGTTAGGCGAGCACCGCCCCGGTCCCTGCGCCTGAAAACCAACGTCGGGCAACCGCCGTGGTGTTCGCTTGATTCACCGCAGCCGCAGGAGTTTGCGGACCGTCTTCCCTGTGCTTGAGATGAGGTGGGCAAGGTGCGTACCAGGAGGCGCCGCGCTGCCACTCCTGTCCCGGATGCCGGACGTGAAAGTGCTGCCTGGACGAGCGGCCTCCGACCAACCTTCGCGATATTCATACCGGGGGTCGCGCCCGCCTCACACCGCCACCTCCTCCAGCCAGGAACGATCTACCTCTACACCGAACCCCGGCTCGGCGCTCGGGACGAGCTTCCCGTCTTCGACGACAGCGGTGCCTGGCAGTTGGACCCGCTCGGCAAGTGGCACCTTACCCGGCGGGAGGCCGAGCTCCCCCAGCGTTGCCGCCGGGAGCGCAAAAACGAGGTACTGATCCGGTCGATCTCGAGGTCACCTGGCTCAACGGCAACACTCAGACCATCCAGGACGTTGCGGTGGATCAAACGGCCGTGGTGCAATGATCACGGGTCCTCACCGGGCTTGTTTACCGTGCGATTGCGTCGCAAACACATCAGTACGTGACGTCTTCAAGAACGCTTGCGGCACGATCTTGTCGGGGTCAAAAAAAACAGGGCCGCCATGGAGGCGGCCCTGCGGTTAATTTTCCAAGAGAATGAAGAGTCTAAATGCGTCGGCGGCGCGCCACCAGCAAGCCGGCAGCACCGATGCCCAGCAGGGCGATCGTCGTGGGTTCGGGGATGGGCCCTCCCGTGACGACTACATTGTCTATTCCCGTACGTGTGATGGCTGCGTCATCGCGATTTGCGAGAACGATCCATAGGTCAACGCCGTCATCGGCAGATCCGGCATCGTAGTGGAAGGAAACCGGCGTCTGGTTCTGGTCGATAGCGATCGAAACATCAACGTCCGTGAGACTCGCCAGCACGGATCCCGAGCTATCGGCCATTGCAAGCTGAAATACGGACGCGAAGGTATTGTTGCCGTAAATGTCAGCCGAAAAAGTGTATCGCACACCATCCGTCATCGGCCCCAAATTCTGTTTGGCCCCGTTCACGTTATTGTTCGTGCGTTCAACACCCAGCAACGCGTTCCCGGCGCCGGTCGCCGCGGGTTCCCCACCATAGAAACCCGGGGGTCCATGAAGTTGGCCACTTCCACTGAGAATTGAACCCCCAAACGGCGGTAACAGGTCATTCCCCTCCCAGCCCGGGATGCTGCCCCAGGCCACACCAATCGTATGAGGCGAGTTCGCAATGTTTCCAGACACATCCGGTAGCTCGAAATCACCGTTAACGACCAAAGTTCCCTGGGCCGAAAGCACACCCACGGCTGCTCCGACCAGTACAATCAAGAGTGTTCGCATAGTTCCTTCTCCTCTCATTTACAAGTTACGCCATCTCGTGAAGACTAACCGTTTCACAACTTCTTCACACAACATATCCCAATTCTCCCAGTTATACTATGTTTCCGAAACTCGATCCGCAAGCTAAAACTTTAGATTTTTTTGGCCTGCAACAGCAAAAAATCATTGACGTTGGCGCCGCGTTTGGGTCGAGCGGCGTGGCATGGGTATCCCGAAGTCGGCACAGGATTCCAACGATTGGAGCGATTCTCATCCACGGGTGAGAAATCGAGAAGATGAATTTCGGGGGAATGGAATAGCCTTGTCTGGACGGTAGCCGCCGGAGCTATAATAAAGGAAAAGGGAACGAATGTCGATATATATCAGTAACGCGGAATAATTGATAAGAAATCGCTTTTCGGGCGGCGCGGGCACATGCCCGCTGGGACCGGCGTGAAGGAGCGCTCTCATGGGAAGACCGTTAGCTGAAGCGGGGTGGAGGGGTCAAGCAGAAATGTCGGGCGGGATGCCATCGGCACCCAGGTGCGCATCGATCTGGGCGGCGGGGACGTGCTGACCCGCCAGGTGGCAAGCGGAACCGGATCGCATTGCAGCAACGATCTGGTCCTGCACTTCGGGCTCGGGACCCGCACCGTTCCGGTCGACCTCGAGGTAAAATGGCTCAACGGAAACACTCAGACCATCCAGGACGTCGCGGTGGATCAGAGCGTTCTCGTCCAGTGATCATGTTTGCCCGGGGGGCTCCGCAATGGAGGCAAAAGCAATTCGTTGGGCTCTGCAGTTGAAGGAAGAATCATTTTCCTTAGTCTCGGCAAAGAGAATTATTTGTTGCGCTTCGCGATTGAATGAAATTCGCCCAACGACTCCTCACAATACAAATACCCACAGGGCCTAAGGAAATGATTCTGCCACAAATTATTCTGCCTCCACTGCGGAGCCTAAGGAAATGATATTACCCGTCTGATGCGATCCGGTAGCCGCCGGGGGGTACGGTTAGCTCCGTGCTTTCAAAGGGGAAGTCGGGTAGGGAGATGTTTTTTCGCAGGGTGGTCTGGATCGGTTTGTCCGTTGGATTACTGACTGCCACATAGTAGCTGTAACCGCCATCGCCGGTGGGTTTCTGCGTTACCTGGACGATCAAGCCCGGACTATCGCAGACCACCGGGTGTCCGATGATCGCTTCGGTCTTTTCGGCGAGGCAATGGTAGAGCGTGGCGCGGACGCGGCCCTGCAAATCGAAGCCGCAAGGATGATACTTCCTGGTTCCATCCCCATAGGTTCCCTGCGCATAACCTGTGAGCTGATAGTAACCGGCGCTCCAATTGGGATTGAGTCCCAGAACGCGGACCGGCAACGCGGTCGCCAGGTCCCAGGAAGGCTTGCCGGATTTCAAGTGCACCCGGTAGTTGCCGGCGGCGATATCAATCGGTCCGCCATTTCCCCGCCGAGTCCCCTCGAGGATTTCCACACCGTCCAATTCACGGAAATACGCCACCGTTTTCTCGAACCGCTCTAATCCCTGCTCCGAAACGTCGATGGGATAAACGAGGGAAAACAATTCGTAGTGGAGTGCCCGGCCTCTTTCGAATTCCGCATCATCGGGAAGGGCGTGAAACAACAACATGTAGGCCACCCCATCCGGCGTAGTATTGATCCTGAACTGCAATGGCGCCCCGCGATTGTACCAAACAATGCCGCAGCTTGTTTGGGGCGAGTAGAGGCCGGCCCAGTCGCCTCTATCGATGGTATGCTCATTGATCGAGTTTTCGGTCGGCGGAAAAACCTGGATCTTCCGGCAGGGTTCGGAATTCCCGTTGCGTCCCCACAGAAGCATCAACGTTCGTTGCGATCTGATCCATGGGCTATGCGCCAACTGGATGGACTCAACGGTTTGGTCTTTCTTGGAGACGATGTCCATCTCAAACAGCGTGGGCAGTGCCCCGGTACGTATCGGTTGCGGGGCCCAGCCGGTTTCGCGCGGCCGCAACGATGCCCGGTGCCACTCGCCGTACCGCACATCCACATCGATCAGTTTGCTGTCGAGGATCGGTCCGAAGGTATACCAGGGATTGATCACTTGCACGCGATGATCGTAGACGCGTGATCGGTGACTGCGGAAACCATTTCCGGCCTCGTCCGCGAAGATCAGGTACGGGACATTCGCGAAATGCCGGTCCCCTTCCATGCCAAGGTTTGATTTGATATGGGGCGTGATGATTCCATGCGGGAAGATGTTGACCTTTCCCTGCGGCCCGCCGTCCCAGCTCAATCCGCCCCAGGCGTCGGGTGCACGAAACATCTGCGTGATGCCGGTTCCCCGGCCCAGGTAGGTATTTCCGCAGTCGTTCACGTGATCGGAGCAGAACGACGCACTCGTGTTCGGTTTGTAGATCCGGAGCGGGAACGTCACGGCCCTGCCGCCACGGAGATCCTCGGCGATCAGGACAACATTCCGGTGAAGCGTCGAAGACAGTTGCAGGATTCTCCGGACTTCCTTCTCCCCCTGGAAGGTGAAGCGCCGAAAGAGCCTGGGACCGTCGTACAGTTCGATGCTCTTGAGTCCCACGTCGGATTGAACCCAAAGAAAGGCCGGCGCGAAGGTCAGGCCCGGCGCGAACCGCGCCGACGCATAGGTCGCCGGGCGTATGCAGTTCATCCAGGAGCGCACAATGGGGCCGCTGGAGCTGAATACCGCCGAGCCGCTGTACTGGTGGGCGTAGTGCAGGGCGTCTTCAAACACGGTACCCGCTCCGTCGGCCAGGCAGTAGGTGTGCGTGATGTCTCTGCCCGCCTGGGCCGCGAGGTCCGCAGGCGCGTGCAGAATATGTACGGTGACCGGCAGGGGAGAGATCGTTGCCGCAACCGTGGTCAGGAAGTCATCGGTCACATCTTCCATCAAGCGGCCGTTTTCGTAGGTGCGAATCGCGGCCGCCGAGTAGACCCGCATGTCGTACATGCGCATCGTCCCCCCGCCGTCGTTGAAGCTGTAGTATCCAAAGTTCATGTTGCGATTTTTTGCGCGAACAATCCAATTCAGGCAGGCGTTCCCCTTGGCGAACCGGCCTTCCGCGTCCTGGTACTGAATGTTGAACAACGTCTTGTCCTCCCCGGCGAGGCACTCATCCGGCGGAAATTCCAGGAAGTCGCCCGGTCCATAGGCGAAAAAATGATCCCCGATGGTCGTGTCCATCGTATAGCCGGGAAACAGGCTGAGTTCTGATGAAGAATACTGCAGACAATCCGCCTTGAGTTCTTCAAAAGAGAGCGTCGTCAGCTTCTCGAAGTCGTCCATGAACACGACAAACCCCAATCCCGCATCCCTTGCGACGTTCGCCCACTCCTCCACAGTGCCCGCGCCGCCGCCATAGGTGCTCTTCGGACCGTAGATGCCTTTGACGACATTGATTGACTCCGCATGCGCGACGTACTGTTCCGGGTCCGGCACGCCTTCGGCAAATTCACGGCGGACTTCCTCCTGAAAATTGGGCGCCAGGAGGCGATTGGGATCCTGGACGTAGCCTCCAAGGGTCGTTGCGCTGTTGCCGGAATCGGCCAACCAGCGATACGTATTGCCCAACAACCTTTGAAAGTCCGACGCCACCCCGTCCCAGCCCCGGGTCAGGATGTGCCGGTTGTACAGCCAGGTGGTGCCGCTGCCGATCGACCAGGTCGGCCACGTGCTGGTCAATGCAATCCTGCCTGCGCCGAGACGGCGAATGGCGAACAGCGGAGGAGACTCCACCGGCTGCTCCCGAACCAATGGGTCCTTCGGCCGGGGGAAGTACTGCTTCGTTCCCTCCTGTTCCTCGAACGGAACGGAGACGGCCCCATCCGGCGCGCGATATACAATGTCCCACTCCTTTCCCACCCAGATGGCCGATGTTTCGCACCCGTCGTAGTGATCTTTCAGCGGATAGTAAATGCGGTCGACGCTGTCGCTGACCGCCGTCTTTTTGTTTACGTCGTCCGTCCACGCGAGGGATACGCTGTCCAGGTTCATGCGGGGAAACTGCACGCGATTGACATCCTGGCGAAGGACCTCGTAGGGAATCCGTGCATTCCATTTCGCCAGCAGGGGTCGGATGTTTTCATCCGCATGATAGTTGGGCTTGATCAGCAACACCCCGCCGCCGGCCTCGATGTACCGGTTGATCAGTGCAATGACTTCGTCACGATGCGGTCCGTCGGATCTTCCCTCCGTATGATCGGCCGGGTAGGGAACGTCGTAAACAACCAGGCAATCGTACTGCCGAATCCGCTCCCAGTTGATCTCGGAAATGTGATTCAGGTAGTCGACGGCGAAACCGCGCTGATGCAGCTC
>CAUZEO010000025.1:0-28351 GCA_963578625.1 Kiritimatiellia bacterium
CTGGACGACCAGTACATGATCCACGTCACGGACACGTTCACGGGTCCCCCTGGAGTAACGGTTCAAATCCCTGAACATCTCATCAAACTTGGTTCGATGTCGGAGCAAGGATCGGGCAAGAGCCTGTATGTGCCGTATTCGCTCGGCGTAGATGTTCTCCTGGACAGCGGCGGAACGGTCAAATATCTAGGCAAAAAAATCATCCCGAAGAAGATCGGGAAATCTGAGAAGCTCACGGTGGCATCGCGCCTTGGGGAGTCGGTGGAGTGGGTGGCGGTAAAGAACCGATTTTTTGTCCAGATCCTTCATCCCGATGCGGGCGGCGAAGAGGCCCTCTGGCGTGCTTCGAAGGAGACGATTAAAAGCAAAATGCCATCCGAGGTTGCTGCTTCCATCCGGATGCCGGCGTTGGCGCTCGCTCCCGGAACTTCCGTAAGTCGCGAGTACTCCTACTACGTCGGTCCGAAGAAGTATTCCGTGATCAATGAGTATCGGCACCATATGTCGAAGGTCATGGATTTCGGGCTGTTTACTCCCCTCTGCAAATTTTTGCTTTCGGCCATGAACGCGATCCACAATCACGTGTGGCCCCACAACTACGGCGTCGCCATCATTCTTATCACAATCCTGATTCGAATTCTGTTCTGGCCGATTACCCATAAGGGTACCGAAAGCATGCGGAAGATGCAGGAGATTCAACCGCTGATGCAGGAAATGCGGGAGAAGTACAAAGACAATCCGCAGAAGCAGCAGCAGGAACTCTTTGCACTCTATAAGGAACACAAGATCAATCCGGTCGGGGGCTGTCTCCCCATGGTGATCCAGATTCCGGTCTTTTTCGCGCTTTTCGTGGTGCTCCGAAGCGCGATCGAGCTTCGATTTGCCGGGTTCATTTGGATCGATGATCTGACACAGCCGGAGGGGCTGCTGAAGAATATCTTTTTGTTTCAGATCTTCCCGTTCAATCACCTGGCCGGGTTGAACCTGCTGCCCATCGTGATGTCTGCCATGATGATCTACCAGCAACGAATCATGCCTACCTCGGCGGATCCCCGGCAGGCGCGTATCATGCAGCTTATGCCAATCTTCATGCTGTTTCTTTTTTACCCCGCGCCTTCCGGGCTGGCGCTGTATTGGACGACCAACCAGTGCAGCATGATTGTGCAGCAGCTCCTCTACAAGCGGCGGAAGGAGCGTCAGGAAGCAGAGGAAAAACCCGCAGCGCCACCGGCCCCCGCGCGCAAGAAGCGTTCTCAACGCTAACCGGCAGATCATGCACCGCGAGTTCCGGCGACTGGCAGAAGATCTTTTCGATGTGCTGATCATCGGTGGCGGCGTCAATGGCCTTGCCGTTGCCTGGGACGCCAGCCTCCGGGGTTTTTCCGTCGCCCTGGTGGAGCAGGGCGATTTTGGAGGCGCCACCTCCGCGAACTCCCTGAAGATCATCCACGGTGGGCTCAGGCACCTCCAACACCTCGATTTCCGGCGCATGCGATCATCTGTCCGGGAGCGCTCAACACTCCTGCGAATCGCGCCGCATCTGATTGAACCTCTGCCCTTTCTCGTGCCGACGTACGGTCATGGCCTGCGGGGAAAAACCGCCATGCGGATGGCGAGCATGATCAACGATCTCGTGAGCCTGGACCGGAACCGGAGCCTGCATGAACTTGGTTGCGCCATTCCCGGCGGATCATCGATCGGCCGCGACGACTGTCTTGAGAGAGTACCGATCCTTCCCGCCGAGAATCTGACCGGCGGGGTAATTTTTCATGACGCTCAAATGTGGAACGCCGATCGCATGACGCTCGGGTTCGCTCTGAGCGCCGCGGCGCGCGGCGCGGTGGTCGTAAACTATGCGCGGGCGGTGCGTCTTCTCACCGAGGGAAACAGCGTTGCCGGCGCGGCAGTGCGCGACGAGTTGACCGGGGACCTCGCCGACGTGCGTGCGCGAATTACCCTGAATATCACCGGCCCCTGGGCGAACCGGGTCATCGAACCCTTGGCCGGAAGACGCCGGAGCGAGTTCGACCGGTTTCCCTTGTCGAAGGGATTTCAGATTATCGTTCCGTCTCTAACGCGGGAGATAGGTCTCGCGATCATGAGCAGACATCGGGACCCGGACGCGAAGATGCGCCGGGGCGGCCGCCACTATTTTGTCACCCCCTGGCGCGGACACAGCATCGTCGGCACAACGAATGCAACACACCGGGGGGAGCCCGAAGAAGTGCATATTTCAGAGGGCGAGATCGCATCGTTTGTCGAAGAGGTCCGCGGCGCGCTGCCCGCGGCGGATTTGCGGTTGGGAGAGGTTGTACACGCCTATGGCGGATTGCAGCCCGCCGATCCCCGACGGAAAGGACCCGATACCCTGGTTGCGAAGCGACCCCTTCTGATCGATCATGAGCGCGATCTGAAGTGGAAGGGGCTGGTCTCGTGCGTTGGCGTAAAATATACCGCGTGCCGGTGGTTGGCCGAGCAGGCTGTCAATCTTCTTTGCACCAAGCTTGGGTACCGCAAAGCCACTTGCACTACGGCACGTATGCCGCTGCTCGGCGGCGATATCAAGAATCTCGATTCATTCGAAGAGAAAGTGCGCCAGGCTGCGCCTTCGTCGCTGGATGAGCCGGTGATTCGTCACATGAAAAGGACCTATGGAACCCAGGTATTCAAGCTCTGGAATATGATGAGAAAGGAGCCCGACCTGGCGCAGCTCATTGCGGGTTCCGATGAAGTCACCCGGGTTGAGGTGATTCACGCTGTACGAAACGAAGCAGCAGTCACCCTCGCCGATGTGGTCCTTCGCAGGACGGACCTGGGAACACTCGGTCACCCGAGCCCCGCGACGCTTCAGGATGTGGCCGCCCGAATGGGGAGCGAGTTGGGATGGCCCGCGGACCGTATGGAATCTGAAGTGATCAAAACCCGCGCGCTCTATCCTGTAGGGTACGCCGGCTAGACTTTCTCGAGATAGACCTTGAAGACCGAATAGTCGATCGTAACGCGGTATGCTTCAAAAATATGCGCGCCAAGGACCGCGGAATTGGAATCGCCGAATTCGTCCTTTTCACCCACCAAGACGGGGACGTCCTCTAGGACGCACTCCCAGATCCCCTCTCGGCCCCCTGGATTGCGTACCGGCGCCTCCTGCCGATTCATAATGCTGATTGGCACGCAAAATACTTTGGAGCCGGCAACGTTGAACACGTGGGCGATGCCAAGGTAACCGTCCACGGGACGCCGGTTGTAATGATCCTCCAGCTTGACGAGAGGCGGTCCGACGGGCGAGACACGATATCGCAGCACCGTCTAGGACGTTAGATATGTGGCGGAAGATCCGGTTGCAACGACAGCGCAGATGCTTTTTCCATTGAGCTCGGCCGCGAGCGTCGGTATTCGGGCGGGATCTTGCCGCCAGTCGGCGGCGATCACTTCGCCCTGCGAAGTCCCGTGCACCCGGTTGATCCTCATTCCGCCTTCCTCCAGGACCTGCAGTTCGATGCCAAGATCATCGGCGGTTTGTGCCAGTGCCCCCAGTTCGTCAACCTGCTCGGAAGAGAGTTCTTTGGGACCGGAATCGACCTCGTCGACCGGCGAGGTTGATGTGCAACCCGACAAGTGCGCGCCGAGTGTAAACGCGGCGCCCATGTCTCCGAACATCGTCCGCCGGGGTTTGTATCTATTTCGTTTTTGAGTCGTGCGGCCCAGCTTACTCATCGAGATGTCGAACGTTCGAAGTGGACTACTTTGTCCCTCGAATCAAGCGTCATTCGGAACCGGGAAAGGACACCAAGACCAATCCGCGGTTGGGGGAAGGCGTCATGAGCCGTAACCTCAGGAGAGATGACGAGGTCCCGCAGCACCAGGTCTCCAATACTGAGATGACGGAGAATGCCACCGTTTTCATACGGCAGCGCCACGTCGAACTGGCCGGCGCTATCAAGAATGATTCTTTCGGCCTTTCCGTTGATGGTCCCGGCAACCTGCAATGGTCCACTGGCGGATGCGAATGGTGCGCTTGCCAGCAGAAGTTCCTTGTCGGGTTTGTACGTCCGGTCCGCGGAGAATCTGACTTCGCGGGCTTCAAAGTCGAATTGCACAAATGCGAACGGTTCCAGGAATTGCATGCCCAGTACCATGCCCGGCACGGGCTTTTTCACCCCGCGCGCAATGATGTCCAGACCATCCCACGAACCGCGCACAAAAGTGAGGACCGATTCTATGCGCAGTGTATTCAGTTTAAGATTGTCGATGTGGCACAAGTACCCATCGACCTGATCGTTGACATGCTCTGCCCGGGTTCGGAAGGCCGGCGGGGAGAGGGGCGTAAGCATCGCCTTTGAGATCTCCTGCACCGCGATCCAACTTTTGGCGGAGGATGTATCGATTAATGCGGGAATGGTCGAGAGTTTGATTGAATCAACCGAAATAACGGGAATGGAGTAGGCCTTCTTCGGTGTTTTGAACGGCATCCGGGCAAACTGTCCGGGGTGTAACCGGTGAGAGCCCCGGAAAGTTGGCCCACTCTGGTCCTGGTACAACGTCAGCCAGAAAGCCCTGGGATCTTTCGCCCTTCCATAGAGTGCCTCCACTTCATCCGGGCTGAAGGGGCCTGTTCGCGTATCCCGGTGTCCGGCATCGAGAGAGAGGCAGCCGCAAAGTCCGGTTGTCATCAGCGTCAATACCGCCAGGCGGTGAAATTTGTCGTATCCCACGTAGATAAAGAGTGACATGACGGCCAATCCTCGACAAGCACGTTGCGGATGAGGAGCGGGCGGCTTGCGCAGATAATACAAATTGCGTCTGCTTAGAATTTGACTATTCGCCGTGAGTGGAGCAGGATAACCCGTCCATGAACGAGCGTTTTTTTCGATCCGGTTTTTTCCCCGCACTTTTTGTCGCCCTTACGACAATGGTGTTTTTGCAGGGCTGTGGTCGTTCCGGAAAACCGCCGAACGTGCTTCTCATCACGCTCGACACAACACGTGCTGATCGCCTCGGGTGTTACGGTTATCCGGCCGGACTGACTCCGAACATCGACGGTGTTGCGGATCGGGGTGTGTTGTTTGAGCGCGCCTATTCGACGGTGCCGCTCACACTTCCTTCGCATTCGTCCATGATGACCGGGCTGTATCCGCCGGAGCACGGCGTCCGCGTCAACGGAACGAACGCCCTGTCGGAGGATGTCGGAACGCTCGCCGAAGTCATGAGCAACAGCAACTACCGGACCGGCGCATTCATTGCCGCTTTCGTGCTGGACCGGAAATTCGGCCTTGGACAGGGATTTGAGGAGTACAACGACAACATGATCGGGGCGGAGGAAACCGGCGAAGAGCTTCACCAATACAGGAACGGCCGCGTAGTCGTGGACGCGGCCATGAAGTGGTTGAAGGATCTGAATGGGGATCGATTTTTCGCGTGGGTTCATCTCTACGACCCGCACCGTCCTTATCACGCGCACAGGGACCGCTTTGGCGACAAGTTCGAGGGCCGGACCTACGAAGCGGAAATCGCCTTTGCCGATATGCAGGTTGGTCTGTTACTCGATTTTTTGCGAAACGAGGAACTCGCCGACAACACGCTGGTGGCGATCGTGGGCGATCACGGAGAAGGCCTTGGTGACCACAACGAACAGACGCACGGATTCATGGTGTACGGAACCACAATGCGAATTCCCATGATTCTTTCGTTGCCCGGAAAGCTGCCGGAGAAAACACGCATCAAGCGGCCCGTGTCGATCGTAAACCTGGGCCCGACGATCACGGATATTGCGGGTGTCAGGCTTCGCGAGCCATTGGGCGTGGCGCCAAGCCTGGTGCCGGCGTGGACCGGGGGTGAATTGGAGAACCCGGTCTACTATAGTGAGACGGAGGCGCCGTGGGACGAGCACAAGTGGTGCCCGCTCCGGGCGGTTACCACCGAGGAGTGGAAATACATCAAGTCCGAGCGGCCGGAGTTGTACCGGTGGTCCGAGGACCCGGACGAGCTTGATAACCTGGTGGAAACCATGCCGGAGCAGGTCCGGGAGATGGAGAGTCTGCTGCTGTACACAGAGAAGCAAATGATCATCAGCGAGGGCGCGAACGTCCATTTGTCCGATGAGGACAGGCGCGTGCTGGAGGGTCTCGGATATCTTTCGGGCGGCGGAAAGAAGGACCCCGTTTCGGACGAAGAGCTTCCGGATATCAAGGACCGGATCGAACTCATCAATCGAAACGCACGGGCGAAACAACTGCGCAAGAAAAACCCGGATGAGGCAATCGAACTGCTACGGAAAACGGTCGCGGAGGAACCGGATGATTACCTGTTTCAGCGGGAACTCGCAAACAACCTGTTCACGCTGCAGCGGTATGAGGACGCCATCAAAGAATACGACCGGTTGATCGTGATTGCCCCCCAATACGTAGGATCCTATAATCGCAAGGGACTGGCATTTTTCAATCTCGGTCGGACGGAGGAGGCCATCAAGGCATACGAAAAGGCCATTGAGATGGACGCCAACTATGTGGATCCGCGAGCGAACCTTTCGGTGTTGTATGCCAAGGAAGGAGAGATCGATCTTGCGCTGGAAACGATCCTGCCTGCATTGAAGACTCGATCCGATTCCGCGGATCTTCACAAGAATGTCGCGCTGATTTACGAAAAGAAAGGTTTTCTGAGAAAGGCGGAGGAGCATTGGAAAAGAGTACTGGAAATCAATCCACTGTTTCCCGACGCCTTTGAGCGCATCCAGGACCTGCAGCGTCGCAATCCGGGAGGCCCCTGAGCCGTGAGCCGCACTGAATCGAGGCTGCGTGTGGCGGACTGGCTGGTTCCGAATGCGACGGTATTCGTTGCCAGCGGCTGCGTCATGATCATCGAAATCGTCGCCGGCCGGGTTGTCTCACAGCATCTGGGCCAATCGTTGTATACCTGGACCTCGATTATCGGGATTATTCTCGCGGGCATATCGGTCGGTAATTATCTCGGGGGTCGCCTGGCCGATCGTTTTGACCCGCGCCGAACGCTTGCGGTCATGTTTGTCGTCGGCTCGGCAACCTGCCTGACCATTCCGGCGGTCAACGTAGTGATGGGCCACTGGTCACTGTTGTGGCAACTTTCCTGGCCGACCCGGATTGTAATTCATGTGGCCGTCACGTTTCTGACGCCCTCGATGATTCTTGGTACCATCAGCCCGCTGGTAGCGAAGATGGCACTGGGTAGAAGCCGACAGGTGGGCCGTACGATCGGGGACGTGTACGCGTGGGGTGCGGCGGGTAGCATCGCGGGCACGTTCCTGGCGGGCTTTTACCTGATTTCCTGGCTTGGTAACACTGCGGTGATCTGCGTCGTTGCCGGAATTCTCGTGCTTCTGTCCGTCTTCTATGGATTTCGTATGAAGGGCGTCTATCTCTGGCTGGTCATCTACCTGATGGTCTTTGCCGCGGCCTTCGGTCCCGGCGCGGCGCTTGGGTCCATTGGTTCCGCGATTCGATTGCGGGAGCCTGCCGATCCCGAGATCCGGTACCTGAAGGAAAGCAATTACGGTCGGGTTATGGTTCGGGAGCCGGAGCCGGGCGTGCGCCTCATGTACCTCGACAAACTCCTGCACACGAAAGTGAATCTCAAGGACCCGCTGGACCTGAGATATGGCTACCTCGACATCTACGCTGCGGTCACCGACACGATCCTGCCTGCCGGCGAACCGATCCGTGCCATGGTCATGGGGGGGGGCGGATTCGCCTACCCGCACTACCTGGAGTTGGTGAGACCCGGAAGCCATGTCGAAGTATGCGAGATCGATCCGGAAGTTACGAAAGCGGCATTCGCAACCATGGGCCTTCCCCGGGATACCGCTCTCAAGATCTTCGATATGGATGTGCGTCACCGGATCCAGGACCTGGTGACCAGAAAGCGGGCGGGAGAGGACGTCCCCGGGTTCCATGTGATCTACGGAGATTCCATCAACGATTATTCGGTTCCCTACCATCTCACGACGCGGGAGTTCAACGATGCGCTGTACGAGTTGCTCGATCCCGACGGGGCCTACATCCTGACGCTGATCGACATTGCCGAGGAGGGAAACTTTTTGAGTTCAATCGTAAGGACGTGCCGCGCAACGTTTCCGCGCGTTCAAGTGGTTACCAGCAGCAATGCCCGCGACAGGCGCGACACGTTCGTTGTCATATGCACGCGGAACCCCCTCGATTTGCAGCCGGCGATATCGAGCCTGGGCGACGAGGATCGCCGCTTTCGAGGCGCGGTGATTCCGGACGCGACGATGCAGCGCATCATGGACCGATCTCGCGCCCTGGTTCTTACCGACAACTTCGCGCCGGTGGAAAACCTCCTGGCCGGCGTTGTGCGGAAGGACACGGAGTTCGTGCTTGTCAACTACATGCAGGCCGCTGTCAAGCACGCGAAGAAGGGCAATCTTCCACGCGCTATGAAGTTTTTTAACCGGGCGTTGAGGATCAATCCCGGCGATCCTGATATCTACCTGAACATGGGAGTCGCCCATACAAAACTGGGTTCGTTGTCGGATGCCTATCAGGCCTATGAAGCCGCGCTCCATAGCGATCCCATGCACTTCGGAGCTAGACGGGAGATCGCTATGCTACTCATACAAATCAACCAGGTCTGCAAAGCGATCGAGCACTGGGAGGTCCTAAAGAAGCAATATCCGGAGAACGCTTCAGTGTACTACGACCTGGGACATGCTTATGTGCGAAAGGATCTGATGCAGGAGGCAATGTCCAACTGGCGGGAAGCCGTACGGCTCAATCCGCGCCATGCGGCGGCACATAACAGTCTGGGAACAGGATCCTCCCGGAGCGGCAATTCGGAGGCTGCGATCCGCCACTATCAGCTCGCTACGAAGCATGACCCCGGGAATGCATCCGCGCGGTTCAACTTGGCACAGGAGCTGATCGACGCGGGTAGAGAGGATGAATCGATTCCGCATTTGAAGCTATTGGAGGCCACTCCGGCGGCATCAAATCTGCTTCAAGAGATCCGAAAACAACAACCGAACGAACCTTGAGCCCGACAAAAACAAAAAAACCTCCAATTTTTGCATATTTTTTGATTTAGTTTGAAAAACATTGGAATAATTTTGCACAAATTGCGACAGTATGGGCAGAGAGTTTGACAGAGGTCGGATACAGATTGCGGCGGTTTGAAGCCGAGACAGAAAAAGATGCAACTTTATTGGTTTACATTGGGTTGAAAAGCAACTATAGTGACGAAACTGAGGTGTGAGTTACACACTCATTCGAGAAACATCCGAGTATACAAGAACCACAGAACCAGACATACGGAGGTACTATTATGAAGCGGAGCGTTGGAATTAGCGTTGGAATTCTATTGGCATGCGGGAGTTGGTCCTTTGGGCAGACAAACGTATTGAGTCAGAACGCAGTAGGATATGTGAAAGTATCGATCAACGAAGGTGCCCTGGCGATGGTGTCGTATGATTTTCTGGACATCGACGGGAATCCGACGACGGTAAGCGATGTGATCGGGACTCAGCTTCCGCTGAACAGTCGCGTGTTTCTGTGGGATGCAGCTGCGCAGGGCTATATCATCGAGAACTTTCAGGCGGGCGCGAAAAGCAACCCTGATTCGTGGGCACCGGACAACAATCCGATAGCGCCCGGCGATGGATTTTTCATTGAAGCGGCGACCGGTGGGGCATCGGGCAGCTACGACGTGTTCATGACCGGGGAAGTCCCTGGAGACAACAACAACTCTGGATCAACGGACGTAGCGATTGCGGCGGCGCTGACCGGAGGTGGCTATCCGTACCCTGCGAGCGTTGATTGGACGAGCACGACGCTTGCGACGGGCGCGGTGCTGGGTGATCGTCTTCTGCTGTGGGACGCGGGGATCCAGAACTACGATGTGGCGAACTTCCAGGCTGGCGCGAAGAGCAATCCTGACAGCTGGTCGAACCCGGCTGAGGTGATTGAGCCCGGCGAAGGATTTTTCTACGACAACACCTCTGGCGGCGGGTATACGTGGACAGAGCTGAAGCCGTACGCCTTCCCTTGATTTAAACTTGGAAAAAGATAACGAACAGAACGCTTAGAAGACTAAGAAGGAGAAACAAATAATGAGACTGATGAGATATGTAGCAGTAATCGGGATGGTGGTGGCGTTCGGCAGCATAAGCAGCCGTGCAGACATCGCTTACCAGTTGGCGGCGAGTGGAACGTTTGCCGACGGCGGCGACTTCACGAATGGCGCGCATGCGGACCTTGGGTTCCTGTACCAGGCGATCTGGGGCCCGTCGGCACCGACGCAAGCCGCGACGACGGGTGGCGGAGAAGAATCTGGGCATTTCGTGCTGTTCGAGAGCTATGCGGGCACTCCGATCACGGGCTATGCAGAAAACTTCGGATACATCTACTATTCGGATCAAGCTGCGTCGGCGACGCAACATACCGATAGCGATGTAGGCGGCGCGGACATCAACAACGGGTTCCTGTACTTCCGTCTGTTTGACACCGCTGCGGCGGACGCTGGAGACCGGTACTACCAGTCCACGCCGATTGCCACGAGCGGTCTGCCGGATGTGGATCTTTCCAGTCCGCCGATTCCTCCCTCGGGAATCGTGGGTCTAAGCGCGACGGGCGTAGGCACCCCGCAGGCGATGACCGGAACGGTAGTTCCTGAGCCCACGACGCTGGCGCTGATCGCGCTCTCCGGCATGATGATTGCGATTCGTCGCGCACGCCGGGACTGATCAAAAACTTGTATACTCGATCTGGAGCGCCTTGGCCGCACGGCCAGGGCGCTCTTTTTTTCTCCTCCCTGCATTCGCGAAATATCCGCTAGCCACGCTCTTCACAAATGACAGTGCCGCAAGCCTCACGTGGACTGCAGTCACCCGTCGCCAAGTGGGTGGGACCTGCGCTTGCACTGGCGGCTTTCGTGGTCTATCTGCTGACGATGTCGCAATACGCCTTCCCAGGGGAGCCGGCCCGCCTGGTGGCGCGACACACCGCGGCGCAGCCCTTCGCCGAAGTGGATCACGGGATCTGGCTCAGCGTCTCACGAATTGCCGCTTTCATCCCCGGATCCACGCTCTCCATGCGGTTGAGCTTGTTTAGTGCTCTGTGTGCTGCAGGCGTAATCTATCTGGTGTATGCGTTTCATGTACAGCTGGTATGGGGGCGGCCAAGGCGCTCCAGCCGGATTGACACGGAGAGCTTCGCCCACGGTCAGAGCGTATCGCCCGCAACGAAAGAACGGGCAAGCATGGTCAGCGCCGCAACGGCGGCCGCTTTTACCGCCACCTGTATTCCGTTTTGGACGATCGGGAATCGCCCTCACTATCTTGCATTCGATCTTCTTCTTTTTGCGCTGGCCGCATACGGGTCGCTGCTCCTTCTGCATTTCGGCAAACAAAAGCACTACTACGGAGTATGTTTTGTCGCGGGACTGGCGGCGGTGGAATTTCCCGGCTTTCTGATCGCATCCCCATTGATAGCAGTTGCAATCCTCTGGGGGTTGTATGCTCATGGGATGCTGAGCATCGCGTCGCTCGTGAAGGGCGGTTGCGTGTTCATTGCGGGGTATTCTTCGCTGCTGGTGTTAGCAGCCTACTTCTATCTAGATCCCCTCGCGCAGCAACAGGGCCTGGATAGTTTCAGGCAGATGTTAATCTATGTGGGGTACAAGAATCACGAAAGCCTTGTTCGCAGCATTCCCCAGGTCGGATGGCTGTTGACACTCTGCCTTTGCATCGCGCCGTGGATTTTCGTGGTGGGTGTTCAAAGTATGCAGGGCGGCGACGCAGATAAGCAGAAGTTCGGAAAGCGCATTTCGTACCTGGTGCTCTCCGCCGTCGCGATCGGGATTCTCTACGGGGCGCCATATTCCCCCTGGGAAATTGCAAAACAACAGAATCCGTCCGTCCTTCCCGTATTATTTCTTGGATCGTGGGCCGGTTTTCTTGCCGGATTCTGGTACATTTGTTTCTGTCATTCTCAGTCTTTCGGGGGTCGTTACTTAAGATATCTCCGGCGAAAGGCTTCCACGATTTACACTGTGCTGCTTGCAGGCATCCTGGTTGGCGCGCTCGGGTATAATTGGCGCCGGGCCGATGCTGCGAGGGGCGACTTCGTGTCCCGGTACGCGGATCTGGTTGTTGACCAGGTGGGGGAACGAATCTGGATTCTAAGCGTGGGCAACCTGCTGCGCCATATTCGTATTTCCGCCGAAGATGCGGGAAAAGAGATCAAGGGAATCGACCTGGCAATGGCAAGTGTCTCAGCCTATCATGGCTACCTCCGCTCCCTGCATGCCGATCCTGACATCAGGGCCGTTGTTCCCCTGGGAATTATCCCCATGCTCCGCGAATGGCTTGCGAAGGAGCCGGAAGGCGCGGATGAAATCGCCGCGGTAGCCGCCGCCGATGCGGTGGTTGCCCTCGATCTGAAACCGATTCCCGAAGGAGTCTACTATCGTTCTGGAGCCATCGAGAAAGCGGATGCAGAGGCCCTCCTGGATACGCATCGAAAAATTTGGGCGAAAGCATCGTTTTTGTGGGAGGACGAGATTTTCCCGCCGGACGCGTTTCTGGAAAATTGGCAGGAAACGATTCGGCGTATTCTCGCCAAGAATGCCAACAATCTTGGCGTGATTATGGAGGATCTCGAGCAAGATCCGATGGCCGTCATGGCCTATGAACAGGCCCGGAGAATCAATCCGGGCAACGTCAGCGCTTTGCTCAATCTGTACGCCCTCAACAAGCGGCTCGAATCCGTTCATTTCCGGGTGCTGGAGCAGGAACTCAAAGAGTGGCTCGAGGAGCCGAGCGAGAAGACCGGGATCTGGACGTTGTCCTCTGTCGACGGCTATGTGCGCAATCCGGTTGTATTCCGAAGAATGGGGCACGCCTGGGCCATATCGGGCCAGCCCGGTCGCGCCATTGAGGCCTACGAGCGCGCCAAGGAACTGGGGACGTCGGGATCACGAATGCAGGGAATCCTAGGCTCGCTCTATTTCCTGTCGGATGACTGGCAAAAAAGCGAAGCGCAATTCGAAGAGATGCTGGAGAACGATCCGAATAGTGTGACCGGAATCATCGGTCTGGCGCGTCTTGCCGCCGCCCGGAGGGATTTGGAAGGCGCAAAGATACTTTTTCAAAAGGCGGAGGTTGCGGGTGCGGAACCCTCTCTCATTGCAATGGAGTTGGCAACAGCGGAACTCCTGAACGGCAATCTGGAGAAAGGAGTTTCTTTGCTCGAGAAAAATGTGGAGGAATATCCGAAACTCGAGTGGCCAACCGCTCTCCTTGCCCGGATCAAGGCTAAGGATAACAGGAAGGACGCAGAAGCGCTATTGAAGAGCGAGGCGTTGGCCAGGCCGGTGGAGGCGCGCACGTGTAGGGAAGTGGGAGCTACGCACAGCCTGCTCGGAAATCGTTCCGATGCGCGATTGTGGCTTATGCAGGCACTTAAACTGGCCCAGGCCGATACAACCACCATGGAGTACCTGATCCAACTTGACCTCGAAGAAGGTAAAATAGATGTGGCCAAGAGGCATGCGGTACAACTCGTTAATTACGATGCCGATAATTCAGTGGCCAGGTTTGCCCTCGGTATCTATCACCAGGTTCGAGGTGAAAACGAGGAGGCCGAAGCACACTATCGCAGGTCTCTGTCGCAAACCCGGAAACCGCGGACATTGAACAACCTGGCGTGGTTACTCCAGGAAAAGGGAGACTATGAGGATGCGACCCAACTCGCCCTGGAGACCGTTCAGATAGCGCCTGAATTTGCTTCGGGATGGGATACGCTGGGCGTCTGCAACCTGCGGACCGATAATTACGACGAGGCGGAAACGGCCTTTCATATCGCTCTGGATTTCGCGCCGGAGATGCTGTCCGCCCAGTTGCACCTGCTGGAGCTTCATCTCGCAAAGAACGAAATCGAATTGGCTAGAAACGTGGCTTCTACGCTGAAATTGCG
This sequence comes from Kiritimatiellia bacterium, assembly GCA_963578625.1. GTDB lineage: Bacteria > Verrucomicrobiota > Kiritimatiellia > SLOV01 > SLOV01 > CAUZEO01. The sequence continues at coordinate 13,956 of CAUZEO010000025.1, forward strand.
CGAATCAGATTTTCAACCGAAGCAGTTGGAGCAGCTAGGCGCGCTGATGCTTCGCCTGAACTGATCACTCCAGGTATCCGAGCCCCTGCAGCCGCTTGCGAACCTCATCTTCCGACTGCGCGTCTTGCAGATCGGCCGCGGTCTTCTCCAGTACATGGAGAATGAACTCCTCGGCGGATGAATAGCCGGCTGCCTCCGCCGCTTCGGCGAGCCTGTCGAACAGGGGTTTTTCTATTTTTATTTTGGGGGACATGACGTCAAAACTCCACTCGGAATGGCTTCTGTAATAGCAGGCCGAACGCGATGGAAAGAATGAACAGCGCAACGATCCAGTTGATCTCGCGCGACCCCATGTACAGGGGCGCATTCGCGTAGCTCAGCTTGATCGATTGAACCGTGGATGTTTTTGGGATGCCGCGCTCTTTCGGGTACATCAGCCGGCCGAAAAGACTGTCGCGGAGCCGGCGCTGCGAAATGGGTGTGAGTTCGGCGGGCGCCACCGAAACGGACTTTCGCAGGATCTCCTCGCGCGACGCGAGTTCCACCCATCCCTCAGGATCCGGGGCATGGCCGCGAATGCGCCACAATGCCTCCCGCCCGTCCCGCGACTGAAACAGATCGGTTTCAATCGAAATTCCCGCGGATGATTCCAACCGGAGTTCGGCCGGGTCGATTGCTTTACCGTCTTCAAACTCCACCTTCACCAGCGCGCCTTCCTGAACATCGAAAGGACGAAACTGGTACCAGCACGAAAGTTGAAACAGCAGGAGTAGAACCGGGATCAGGAGGATCGCCACCGGCTTGAATGATTCGAAGAGATACAATGAAGTCGCTCCGCCGAGCCGGCCCAGAGTTCCAAAAATGCCGAGAAGGTCGTCCTGGTAGAGCCGGATCTCCAGCAATCGGCCCACCGCCGCCCCTTTGCGGCGTTTCAATACGCGCTGATTGGAACAGAACTTGTATGCGAGAAGGGCCGCCACCGCCGTTAACAGGGAAAACACAAAGATGCCCACCCACGGAGAGGTCTTTTCGAAAGGCGCCATGATCCAGCTCGTCAGCTGAAATCCCGCTTGGTTCACTCGCTCGATCATACAGATTCCCCTGACTAGCCGGCGAACAGCGACTTGCCTTCCATGATCCCGGGAACCGACACCCCCAGTTCGGAGAGGATCGTGGGCGCCAGATCAACCATGCGGGGCGCATTTCGAAGAATCCGACGGTTGCAAAGCAGGACGCCCGATAGAAATGACGAGTCCATGCAGTGGTCACCGCTCCAGGGGTCCAGGTTGTCCAACACCGTTTCCCTGGGGTATCCGCCGAGTACCGTGTCCCACGATGCTCGATAGTTTTCGTTGTATCCAAGGATCAAATCCGGCGCGCTTTCCACGCACGGGCCGGCGTAGATGTCTTCAGGGCGGTGTACGTTCTTGAACACGTTCTCGCCGGTTTCCTCATCGACGTAATCGAGCAACTTGCGGATCAGGGACTCGCGCACCGCGTCAAAATCCGCACCGGCCGAAATGATCCCGTCGCGCTCGCGGCCTTTGACGTTGATGTTCAACGTGTTGATGCCCACGCCGTACGCCTTGGTCCTTTGCCATTTTGTATTTTCGAAAAACGTTGCTGTCTCCCGATCGTGCCGGTCAAAGGGCTCGGCGTATCCATTGTCCATGAGCCATCCGTTGAGATTGAACTGCCGCCGGAACGGAACGAAACCATGATCGGACACGACGAATACCAGGGTACGGTCGTCCGCGCGCTCCAGCGCCCAGCCCACGGCATCGTCGATTCGCGCATACAATGACGGAAGAAAGTCGCCGTGCTGCCTGGCCAGTTCTTTCGTGTACAACGGATGTTGCTCGTCGAGCGTCCGCCAGAACATATGGGAGTTCAGATCCAGGGTGGAGAAGTAGGAGTAAAGAAAACCGCCCTGGAACCGGTCGATTTCGTGCCGCGTGAACCGCATTTGCTCTTCCAGGACCATTGTCGCCTGCTCGCGAAAATCGTCGTCCGAAAATACGTCGGCGGAAAGTGCCATGGTGTCCTCAGGCATGCCCTGCGTATAAAACAGACCTACGTCCCGAACGAGTTCGCGGCAATAATCGTCCGGGGTGCTGATCGGCATGGCGGGGTTTCCCGGATGGATGTTGACCGGCGAAACGTAAAGCTCCAGGTACGGCTCGGTTTGCTTCAGGAAGAAACGGCAGATTCCGGTTACGGATGCCATGTGAGGAATCAGGGAAAACTCCAGTTCCACCCAGTCGCTCCACTCCGCGGAGCGAAGCAGAAACTCGGTGTCCTGGATTCGAATGCGAGCCATCGATCGATCACGGTTCAACTCGACTTTGAAAGGCAAGTCGACGCCGGCCTGGTCGCGGCGTAGTGAGTTTGTAGGACCCCGAAGTTCGCACTCTGCCGTTCCGTCGAGCACCGGAACTCTCACGATTCGACCGCCGGGGGGCAGCCGGTCTTTCTCATCGGGAGATTCCGTGTAAAAGGAAAACTCGCCATAGTTTCCGTGAATGTCGGGAGTCGTAATGCCCGAGACCGTATTGGCCCCACTTGGCGTTGGAGGAAAATTAACCGGCGCACGAAACGCGGTGGACGGGATTCCGGCCCGGTCGATCAAGTCCCAAAGCGTAGGGCCCTGTCTCGCAAAGTCGGGCTTCCCTCCCGACAACGGCAGGGCGTAGGGGCCAACAGGAAGAGTGACGCCGCCGCCGCCGGCCGAACCGGTTGCCGCCTGTGGCGCCATCGCATCCTTATTCATTGAAATGAAATCGAAAATTCCGTGAATGCCCGGATTTCCTCCGCTGATGAAATTGGACCAGGCGACCGGGCTTTGCGGCGGGTCGCTCGTACCCAGCCGTGTGACCCCCCGGGTGGCGAGTCGCTTGCAATTGGGAGTAAGGCCTGTCCGAATGCAATCCGCCAGCAGGGTGGGGTCCATCCCGTCTACCGCCAGCACAATGACGCCATTGACGCCGCCGCCGGCCGCCGCCCGGCCGATGTAAGGGAAACCCAGAGTGCTCATCGCTCCGGCTACACCCGCCGCAGCCTGAACGAACTCTCTACGCGTCAGGCGACCCGCAGAACTCTGTCGGGAATCGGGTTTCGGATTCATTGTTGTCACTGGCCGTTTTCGTTCTCGCCCACTGGGGTATACCGTATTGCGCCACGAAAGAAAGTCCTACTGCGCCGGCTTCTCGAGCGGAATGGGTTTGCCGTCCATGTATTTCGGGGTGGAAACCCCGAACAGGTCTAAAATCGTGGGTCCCAGGTCAAGGAGTTGCAATTTCTCTTCTGTTTTCACCTCCCGGTTCACAAAAAAGATTCCGGGGACGATTTCCGGATCCACACAGTGGTCTCCGCGCCATGCCTTTCGATTGTCGCTGAACACGGGGCCGTCGGCACGGCCCACGGCTGCCTCCCAGGAGGCGCGGTACCCGTCTGCGTACCCAACAATAAGATCGGGCCCATCTCCCCGATACGGCCCATGGTAGGCATCTGTGGCATCGAGGACGCGTCGAATGGGTTTGCCGCCAGTCTGATCGTCGACGAGTGCCTCTAGCCTGGCGATCAGATCTTTCTTCAGGGGGCCCACTTGATCTTCCCCGACAATTCCCTCTTTTTCTCTGCCGGCGCGATTGACGTAGATTCCGCTCAGCCCGAACGTGTACGCCCGGGTCTCCGCCCAGTCGACGCCTTGGAGATACTGTGCGTCCCCGCTGTCGGCGCGTGCCTGCAGGAAACCGTTTTCTCTCATCCACGCATTGAGATTCACGCCCCGCCGGAAGGTCGTGAACCCATGATCGGAGATCACAAACATCACATCATTCTTGCCAATCTGCCTGCTCAATTTGCCGACGAGTTCGTCCATCCGGATGTACATCGCGTCAATGATCTCTTCGTAGGATTTCTCCAATCCTTCCCTGGTCGGTTTGTCGTAATCGTGCGCCGTCTGCAGAAACATGTGCTGAATGCGATCCGGAGCGTCAAATACACAGGCGCACAAGCCTTTGCGGGTGCGCTTCACCGATTCGAAAAACATCTGCTCCCGCTCATCGTGAATCGCGTACGCCTGTTCGAGAAAGGCCTCGTCGTCTATGACACCCTCATTCCGCGCCCAAGTGTCTTCGGCCAGTCCTAGCGTCGCGTACGATCCAATCAGTTTGGCCAGGTAAACGGAATAGTAATCGGGATGCGAAATGGGCAGGGCGGGCCGCTCCGGATCGATATGTACCGGTGTAACGTAAAGACGGAACTTCTCGTTTTTCCCGGTCCAGCGGAAGCGGCATATGCCATGGACTTTTCTCCAGGCGCCGACCCGAAACCGCACCTGGACCCACTCTGAATAGGCACCCTCGCGAAGCGGGACTGACCGGCCCGATACCTTGATGACCGCGACCCGTCCTTCTTCGCGAAGTGTAATCACGATGGGTGTCCGGTAGTGTTCGTCCGTGCCGTCTTGTGGCGAGGGTGGCCCGGGCAGGAATGTTTTCGCCTGTTGGTTGTGAAATTTGATTGGCTGAATATCACCCCCGATGGCCGCCATGCCATCCGTGCTTCCCGTGGAAAAACAAGAGAAGGTGCCCTGTGATCCGCGCAGGTCGGGCACACACATTCCCGCGAGGCACACGCCGCGGAATTTCTCCGGAGGGTATGTGATCGGGACTCGCAGAATGGATGAGAATACGCCGTGCTCCGCCAGCACATGCCAGAATGGTTTGCTCTTGCGCAGTAGCGAGATGACGCTTTGTCGGTTCCCCGTTCCCGATTCGACCCGGGTGGATGAAAGTTCCGGCAGATACGTTGTCAGATCGCGGTTGAGGAAATCGAAAATTCTATGTTTCCCGGGATTGACGCCGGTGATGAAAGAGGACCATGCCACCGGGGATATCGGCGGATTAGTGGTGCCCAGCGGCCGAAAGGATCCTTGATCTCTGAGTTGCGCAAAGTTCGGTAGGGCGCCCGTTTCCATCATCCGGGTGCAACGGCGGGGGTCCAGCCCGTCCAATCCCAGGACAATCACCCGACGGGTGTCGGACTTCGTTCTCTTGTGGTTCCGGCGAAATAATGCAGCAGCTAATACACGAAAGGGCCAGCTGATGATGGCTACGAGCACAAGTAGAATTGCCGCTACCAGGATAAGAAACGAGCCCAGAAAGGCAAATCCTGCTCCGGGGCCGATATATCCGAGGACAGGTAACGTCATTTCAGGGAAAAACATTAGGGGGTTAATCATCAAACCCCCGTATTTTACTAGGGAAAGTGAATTTTTAAAGAAATTACGCCTATTTATTAGCAGGGAATATGTACCCGGATTCGTGACACCCCTTTGCTCAACTCCTTGATACAGAGGAAAATACGAATTCAACTTGATTATTCACCAATCCTCGAAGGGATCCCCGGATCCTCTCCGTTCAAAAAAAAATCTAAGTTTTGGGTTTACAACCCCCTTCAGTACGGCTTATGTTGAATCTAGTCTAAAAGTGCAATATCAGCAGTAAAGCCATAACCATCACACCGGAGGCGTTGAAAAAAATGAAGAGGAGCTTGTCTGTAGCAATTGGAATTCTATTGGCATGCGGGAGTTGGTCCTTTGGGCAGACAAACGTATTGAGTCAGAACGCAGTAGGATATGTGAAAGTATCGATCAACGAAGGTGCCCTGGCGATGGTGTCGTATGATTTTCTGGACATCGACGGGAATCCGACGACGGTAAGCGATGTGATCGGGACTCAGCTTCCGCTGAACAGTCGCGTGTTTCTGTGGGATGCAGCTGCGCAGGGCTATATCATCGAGAACTTTCAGGCGGGCGCGAAAAGCAACCCTGATTCGTGGGCACCGGACAACAATCCGATAGCGCCCGGCGATGGATTTTTCATTGAAGCGGCGACCGGTGGGGCATCGGGCAGCTACGACGTGTTCATGACCGGGGAAGTCCCTGGAGACAACAACAACTCTGGATCAACGGACGTAGCGATTGCGGCGGCGCTGACCGGAGGTGGCTATCCGTACCCTGCGAGCGTTGATTGGACGAGCACGACGCTTGCGACGGGCGCGGTGCTGGGTGATCGTCTTCTGCTGTGGGACGCGGGGATCCAGAACTACGATGTGGCGAACTTCCAGGCTGGCGCGAAGAGCAATCCTGACAGCTGGTCGAACCCGGCTGAGGTGATTGAGCCCGGCGAAGGATTTTTCTACGACAACACCTCTGGCGGCGGGTATACGTGGACAGAGCTGAAGCCGTACGCCTTCCCTTGATTTAAACTTGGAAAAAGATAACGAACAGAACGCTTAGAAGACTAAGAAGGAGAAACAAATAATGAGACTGATGAGATATGTAGCAGTAATCGGGATGGTGGTGGCGTTCGGCAGCATAAGCAGCCGTGCAGACATCGCTTACCAGTTGGCGGCGAGTGGAACGTTTGCCGACGGCGGCGACTTCACGAATGGCGCGCATGCGGACCTTGGGTTCCTGTACCAGGCGATCTGGGGCCCGTCGGCACCGACGCAAGCCGCGACGACGGGTGGCGGAGAAGAATCTGGGCATTTCGTGCTGTTCGAGAGCTATGCGGGCACTCCGATCACGGGCTATGCAGAAAACTTCGGATACATCTACTATTCGGATCAAGCTGCGTCGGCGACGCAACATACCGATAGCGATGTAGGCGGCGCGGACATCAACAACGGGTTCCTGTACTTCCGTCTGTTTGACACCGCTGCGGCGGACGCTGGAGACCGGTACTACCAGTCCACGCCGATTGCCACGAGCGGTCTGCCGGATGTGGATCTTTCCAGTCCGCCGATTCCTCCCTCGGGAATCGTGGGTCTAAGCGCGACGGGCGTAGGCACCCCGCAGGCGATGACCGGAACGGTAGTTCCTGAGCCCACGACGCTGGCGCTGATCGCGCTCTCCGGCATGATGATTGCGATTCGTCGCGCACGCCGGGACTGATCAAAAACTTGTATACTCGATCTGGAGCGCCTTGGCCGCACGGCCAGGGCGCTCTTTTTTTCTCCGATTCCTGAAGACGGAAGTTTCTGCTCTAACCCGCTTATCTCACACTTTTGCGTCGCGAGAGCGTTGGATAGTAGCCACTGCTACGTATCCCGTTCCGGCTTCGGATCCCGGGCGAGGAGGTCCTGAACGGCTCTTCGGGGGTCCTTCCCTTCGTGAACCACCGCATAGACCTCTGCAGTGATCGGTAAATCAACGCCCCGATCCTGCCCCAGTTTTTTCGCAGTGACGCAGGTCCATACTCCCTCCGCGACCTGTTCCATGCTTCCCATAATCTCTTCCAGCGACCTTCCGCTTCCCAGTTGTTCCCCCACCCCGCGGTTGCGGCTGAGCCGGCTCATGCATGTGACAATAAGATCTCCGATCCCGCTCAATCCCGCGAAAGTGGTGGGCTGCGCTCCCAGCGCAGCGCCGAGACGCGAGATTTCCGCGAGACCACGGGTCACGAGTGCAGCCTTGGTGTTGTCGCCAAAACCGATCCCGTCGCTGATTCCCGCCGCCACAGCAATGACATTTTTCATGGCGCCCCCAAGTTCGACGCCGACGATGTCCGTGGAGGTGTATACCCGGAACGCCGGTGAATTGAAGATGGACTGGAAGCGCACCGCATCGTCGTGATCAGGGCAGGCGATAGCGATCGCTGACGGTACGCCACGCGCCACCTCCTCCGCGTGGCTCGGTCCCGAGAGAACGCAAACGGAATTCAAGCCAAGTACCTCCTGCGCCACGTCGCTCATTCGACCGTACGTTTCAGCGTCAAGGCCCTTCGTTACGCTCACCACCATCGTATCGGGGGGCACCCGTCCTCGAAATTGCTCCATGACATTGCGGTAAAACTTGGATGGAACGGCAATGACAATGCCATCCGCGTCCCTGGCGGCTTCTTCATGATCCGCGGTGAATCGAAGCCCATCCGGCAAATCAACGCCCGCGAGATATTTTTCGTTGCGCCGCGACGTTTCCACTTCTCGCGAATAATCCGGGAAAGGACCCCACACCCTTACCGAATGCCCATTCCTGTGAAGGACAATGGCCAGGGCAGTTCCCCAGCCGCCGTCGCCGAGAACGCATATTTTCATAGCTTATCCCTCTGTTTTGACGTTCGTTTGAAGGTGTTAAACCGGTGCTCTTCGCCGCGCATGAGTCGCGATAGGTTGGTTCGGTGTTTCCATACGATCAATACCGCCAGCAGGCTGAAAACGATGGGCAACAACAGGCTTTGCTCCGCAAATATTGCCCATGCCGCCGCCGCCACCGCGATTGCGGATGCAATAGAGGCGATTGAAACGTATCCGGTAACCAAAAGACCCGCGATCCACACTAAAAAACCAATACCAGCGGCAATCGGGGCCAGCCCGATAACCACGCCCCCCGATGTGGCAACCCCTTTGCCTCCCTTGAATCGCAGATATACAGGATAATTATGGCCAATGATGGCGGCGACGCCGCACAGCAATCCCAGCACGGTTGGCGTGAACAGGCCACCGGACTCGGACGCCACAAACTTAGGAAAAAAGGCTGCCGGAACGAACCCTTTCACCGTATCCAGAAGAAAAACGCAAATCCCGGTGGCTTTTCCTACAGTTCGAAACACGTTGGTGGCCCCAATATTTCCGCTGCCTGCGGCCCGTATGTCGATCCCTTTTGCTCGCGCCATAAGCAGGCCGAAAGGGCAGGCGCCAAGGAGATATGAGCAGAAGATGAAAAGTATCGGTAGAGTCATGGTCCAGTCCGAGTGTAGCGGCAGATCCGGGCCGGGGCCATACTGTATTGAACTCTGGCCCATTGTTAGGTACTAGTATCACCAACGTGCGGAAACGCCTGCTGAATTCACTCAGGCGAATTGCCGCGTGTTTTGTTGAAGGGATTTCCGGGCATATGCCGGCGACACAGAGAGAATCCACGGGGCGAAATTTCGTTTTCGCAGTGATCTCCGCTTTCGTTGCGGGCGCCTTTTTTTATCTCACCCTCTGCCGATTCGGATATCCCGTACAATCCGTGGAGTACGTGGCGCACGGATTGGGATTGAATCCGTTTCCCGGGATTCGTCACACCCTGTGGAGCCGTTTGCTTACGCTCTTTGTGGAATATCCCCACGGTTCACTGGCTTTCAAAGCGAATCTACTCAGCGCGGTGCTGGGGGCTGTTTCGGTTGGGTTGATGGCCTATGTCATGGCCTGTATACGCCACGATCGTTCCCGTGAGGAGCAGGTAATCCAGAGTCGACACGGGAGCGCCGGCCTGATCTCCGGAGGGGCTGCCGCTACGTTTTTGACTCTCAGCACACCGTTTTGGTTTATATCGACGCGAGCAAACCCAGCGGCACTGCATGCGATTCTCATTCTCGTTCCCATTGTACTCTTGCTTCGGTTCCAGCAGACATCCCGGTTCTTCTGGTTATTGCTCATGGCCATGGTGTACGGCATCGGTGCCACCGAATACGCGATTCTCTATCTACTTCTTCCATTCTTCACGGCCTATGTCCTCGTGGCCCTCTCCAGGACGGAGTTGCTGACCGTTCGGAGGGTTCTGGCGATCAGCTTTTCGGGTTTATTGGGGTACAGCTTTGTTGTTTTTGCCGCCTGGCAATTTGTGCGTACGGATGCCGCAAGGTGGCAGGGAATGGATTCTCTCGGGGAAGCGACATTCTGGTTTGTAAAGGATCAGATATTGTCTTTGATCAAATCGATTCCCGGATCCGGATGGCTCCTGATTTCTGTCATGTGCGTTATTCCCTGGTTTCTCATTATGGGGATTCCGCTTAAGGGCGAGGCTCGACGCACAGCACCCGTATTCGGATCCATATTTCTGCATGCCATCGTCACGATTCTTGGGATTCTGATCCTTTTCGAAGTATACGTCGGGCCCTACGAAATACTTGGTTTGTCTCATCTCGCCGTTCTGCCTTATGTGCTTGCGGCAATGTGGTTCGGCTATCTCGCAGGCTATTGGTTTCTAGTTTCTACGATGAATGAACATTCCGAACCCGATTCCCCGCGTCCGCCCGGCCTGTTTCTTCGGTGGCTTTTGCCGATCCTTCTGATTGTCATCTTTGTTGGGGCAGGATTTTGGAATTTCCGCGTGGTGAATCCAGCGTACGGGAGAGCCGAATCAGGAGTGGCGAATGCGATTGTCGATGATCTCGCCGGACACGAATGGATACTGTCGCAGGGCTTGCTGGACGATTCCGTTCTGCTTGAGGCGGCGAATCGCGGCCTTCAACTGCGCCTGATCAATCCGGAATTTGCGCACCTGAAGCCCTACGCACGCTACTACCGCTCGATGTTTGAGGAGCCGAAGTTACGGGCCATTGCCGAGGCCGGAATTGTCCCCTTGATTGCAGAGTGGATCTCCCTTGACCGGAATCTGGATCAAAAGCTCATAACCTTGATCAATCCGGACCTGTGGTACCAGGCCGGATTGGACCCGGTGCCGCAGTTTGCCTCGTTCGCGGGAACGGCGGACATCGCAAGTGAGGGTCTGCCCGCGCGACTGGAGCAGCAACTGCGATTTTGGGAGGAGACCCGGAGCCTTCTGGACAGCGAAGTCTCAGCTCCGCAGCCGATTCCTGTTCGTAACGCGTGGCTGAGAAGATATCTGAGCAGAATCGCGAACAATGCGGGCTACGCTCTCGACCAAATCGGTCGCTCTACCGAAGCGGAGTCGGCGTATCGGTCCGCGCGAGCCCTAGACTCCAACAATATCAGCGCCCTGGCAAACCTCGTAAGCATCGCGCAACAGAACGAGGCGACAGATGCTGACGCTGTGCAGGAAACACTGTCAAAAATTATTGAAGATCCCGAGCGACCGATTCACCTCCAGCTCGTGTCGCATAGCTACGGATACCTGCGCAATCCGCTGGAGTTGATTGCACAAGGCCACATCTGGGCCGTATCTGGATTTCCCTTCCGGGGCATACCCGAGATACCGCGCGCGATCGGGGGCGGGACCGAACAGCAGGAGTTCATGCAGCTCATTTCCACCGGAGATGAGGAGCCGCAGGAAAAGCTGGAGGCGGGCGAAAAGTTCTATCTTGCTCAGCTCAAAAAGAATCCAAAAGACCAGGGTGCGCTTTTCGGTCTCGCGAGAAACGCGATGCGAAGGGGTGACCTCGACCTCGCCCGTTCGACGTTTTTGCAACTGGGGAAGCTAGGGATGTCTCCGCCTGTCGTTACTACCCAGCTGGCGCTGGTCGAAATGCTTGCGGGCAATCGCGAGGCCTGCAAAGAAATGCTCTCCGAGGTCGTCGAACAATATCCGGCTTCGCAGTTTCCCGTATGCCTGCTCATGTTCCTGGCGCTCGAGGATGGGAACAACTACAGAGTGGATCGTCTCGCCGGGAAGTTGAAGAAATTCGAACAGAAACGCCCGGTCGTCTATTTTACGCTGGCAGCCCTTTCTTCTCATAACCCCGAAATCGCGGATCTGCGCGAGAATCTTGAAGCACTGACTGCCTTTCCCGGATTCGCCGTGAGTGCGCTGGAACGGCTTGTGAAATTGGATCTTGAAGAAAAGCGGAGAAATGTACTGCGGGACCACGTCAACCGTCTTCTCGCAGTGGATCCCGACCATTCCTTTGCGCACCTTGCCCTTGGCAAGCTTCAGTTGCGCCGGGGGAATATTAAACTGGCGGAGACTTCTTTCAGAAAAAGTATCGAGCTGGACCGGACCGCTGACGGCCTCAACAGTCTCGGCTGGATACTTACGATTCGGGGCCGGCATGAGGAAGCTCTTGAGCTGGCCGACCAGGCCGTGAAGCTAACACCTGACGACCCGCACATACAAGATACTCGTGCCATCGCGCTGATGCATCTCGGCCGCCTGGAAGAAGCGGAGGCGGCCCTGCGTGTCGCCGTTGAACTGAATCCAGACTGGGTCGCCTTTCAGCTTCACCTTGTTGAAGTGCTTGAACAGCAGGGGAGGATAGAATCTGCGAGAGGGATCCTGAAAGCACTGATTGTGCGAGAGGATCTTACGGCGGACCAAACGGAAGAGACGACAACGCTGGAGCGACGACTGAAAAATGTCCCCGCGCCGAATCATTAGCCCATGTCCAGGCGCGGTACGGACCCGCATCAATTAACGTTTGGAAGCTTGAATGCGCGGCTTTGGGGAGCAGGGGGCGGCACGAGTTGCCGGAAAGCCTTGTTGTTTGAAATCGCCTTGAACCGGGAATCACTCCTCAGGATTCGCCGTGCGCTCTCACCTCCGGCTGCCACCGCTTTTTGGAGAGATTTGAATCCTTCCTCCGCTTTTCGGCTGGCGAGTTGCGCGGCTGCCAGCTCGATCCACGCGCTGAAATCGTTGGGAGCCCGCTCCAGCATGAGCTGGTAGGCTCGCTGGGTGAGATTCCACTGCCGGCCCTTCATACTGATTTCCCCGACTTTCCGGAGAAAATCCGTGGGCACTCTCGTGTCGCCCAGGATGCGGTTGGCAAGATTTTGAAATTTTGACGCCTGGCCAAGGTCGCGATAAATACCGAGGAGCTCGGCTGCGACAGTCAAATCTGCGCCTTTCGACAGCTGATCTTCCAACTCTGCTCTCCGAAGATCCTTTTCTCTCGTGGAGATGAGCTGATTGCAGTAGGTGCGAACTTTTTCATTCCCCTCGTCCTTCTTGAGAAACTCCTCGATTTGCGCAATTGCATCGTCGAACTTTCGTTGTTGAACGTAGGCATCGGCGAGCCGGAAATTTGCCTCCGGGCTCAGATCATACAGCGCGATGGCCTGTTTGAAGGCGTGCTCTGCCTCCGTGTAGTTCCTTCGGAAAATGTAGAGTCCGCCGATTGCGCTTCGTAACTTGGAAAATGTCTTTCGTGCTACGACGTCCCGTTTGAACTTCGGGTTGTTCTTCAGGCGGTTCGTATACCATTCCCAAAAATCGTGGTCGTTGGCGACAATCTCCGCGGGGATATTTGGAAGCGGATCCTTATTGATTTTCATGATCAATCCGTGCGGGGACAGGTACGGATACATCCAGGGGATTACGTAACTCTCCTCGATGTAGAAGGAGTGCTTGTGCTTGTTTTTCGCAAAGATATTTTTGGACAGGATTCCGTTGATCAACATCACACCCTGGACACCCTGGACGCTTACTCTGCCGTCTTTCTCGACGACCTCGGCGCCCGGGGGAATGCGACCCGCCCGCACGTCGTCCACATATTTTCTGAAGGCATTATTGCTGTCGTCAACGGACGGGATCCAGATCCGGTCACCATAAAGGTCGCGCATCACTGCCATATAGGTGTTGTCGGCGAGCGCGTTCTGCGTGATAAGATAGACATCCTCCCGCACTTTGGCGCTGTAGATCATGTAGGTCGGCACGAATCTGCCGGGGTCAGTACCGCCGAAGAAGATGGCATCCAGATCCATTTCAGGCGGGTAGGTTTCGCTCGGAGGAGGCTCCTCACCGTCCTTGATTTCTTCTCGAATTCCTTCGATGCCACGAAGTTGATAATTGCCGAACTGCCATCCGAAATCGTGGCCATTTTGCTCTGCCCCGCCACACTGAGCGACGAATTTCTCGTCAAAATAGTTTCTTGAAACCAGGACCAGCGGAAGCAGGAAAGCCAGCGAGATTCCAGCGTACTTCACTACCGGACTTCCCTTTAATTTCGTGTCTATGAACGCCAGGAGAAAAATAAGGCCGTAACTGATCCACAAAGCGTAGAGCGCATGCGATTGGATATATTGAACCCGGCCGATAAAGAGTGTTTGAACGTCAAGGTCCGGATATTGGAACAGCATGAACACGAAGGTAAGACAGAAAAAGGAAACGTAGGTCGTCAACAGCCAGGACACCTCTCTCCATTTCATAAATCCGGTACCGACAAACCCGATTGCCACGAAGATCCCCATGGGCCAGGTAAACTGTGAGACCACCGAGGTGAAGCCTTTGAAATCGAAAATTGTCGCTTTCAGCAGGAGAAAAAAATGATCAGGATTGGCGAATGCATGGCGGATATTGTTGATCACCAGGATTTTTTCATACTGTCCGCGGCTGAGCGCGTGCCAGAAGCCTTCCTGGGTGCGGGGGTATCCCCAGTTCATGGGCGGGTTCTGGTCGGAGGCGATCGGCAGGTACAGATAGAACGAAACCCCGAGAATTACGAGGCCGGCGGTTATGCAGAATCGCTTCCATTCGGTCAACACGGAGCCGCTCGTAAAAAATGCGATGGGCCCGGGAATCGCGACCAGTGCCAGCGCACCGAGGAGAAAAGTCATCTGCTGTCGCTGTGCCTCCAGGTCAATCTTGCCGATTTCTGCCGCGTTACGGAGCAGGACGATGGCAATCAGAACACTGAAAATGGCGGAGCCGGCGGTAATGAAAAATCGATTCCACTTTGACGCCGTGGAGCCGCTCGCGAAAAATG
>CAUZEO010000026.1:0-27818 GCA_963578625.1 Kiritimatiellia bacterium
ATGCAATGTGTCTTGACCCATGTCATCGCACGCTTGAATTCCGCGGGATCGAAAATTCCGTTGTCGATGCGACGCAGGAACTCCGTCATGTCGATCGTCTCGACCCGCATGCCAAGGAAACGTTCGAACAAGGGCTGATCAACGATGGATCCTGCGATCCCCATCGAAACGCCGCCCATCGCGAGGTACGACTTCCCGCGCATGGCGGCAACCGCCAGCCCGGCACGCGCAAATCGAAGAATCTTCTCCTGCACATCCTTCGGTACCGAGCGGTCGTCGGCATCCTGGACATCCTTCCCGTAAATCCCGAAGGCCGGCAGCCCTTTCTGGGTGTGTCCGGAAAGCACTGCGGCAAGGTACACCGCGCCGGGCCGCTCCGTACCATTGAATCCCCAGACGGCCTTGGGTATCAATGGATCCATGTCCATCGTCTCCGAGCCATAGCACCAGCAAGGAGTAACCGTAATGGAGACGCCGACACCCTCTCGCCGGAATTTTTCCGCGGCGGAGGCGGCCTCCGCCACGCCGCCAATCGTGGTGTCCGCAATCACGCACTCAACGGGAGTACCATCCGGATGACGGAGCGATTTAGAGATCAACTTCGCGACCGACTGCGCCTGCCGCATGGTCTGATCTTCCAGGGATTCGCGTACGCCGCCCAGGCGACCGTCGATCGTGGGTCGAATGCCGATGCTCGGGAATCCCCCCGGCCACCTTGATGTCGAATCTGTGCCACTTGCCATCGTACCAGCCTCCCTTCAGTTAAATCGGATGAACCACAAACGTAAATGGTAGATCAGATTTTCCCGAACATCAAGAGGGAGCGCGGCCCTGTGACCGGATGACGAGCGCGGCCAGGTAGGCGACCGCGCTGACCAAAATGATTGCGGCGCCGGAGGTGAGATCGAACGCAAATGAAACGAGAAGTCCGATCGTGGTGAAGATCATCCCCAGAAAACTGGCCAAGATCATGGTCTTTCTCATGTCCCGGGTAAACAGCGCGCCGATTGCGGGCGGGATTGTGAGCAGCGCAATCACGAGAATAAGACCCACCACGCGCATCATCATGACCACGGTAAGGCCGACCATGCACATGAGGATCAAGTACAGACGATCAACCGGGACGTTCTGAATGCGGGCAAAATTTTCGTCAAACGAAATGGCCAGCAACTCCTTGTAATACAGAACAGCAAGGGCAACGATCACCACGTCCAGCCCGAGCATGATCCACAAATCGAACGTGGGAACCGCGAGGATGCTCCCGAAAAGGTATCCCATTAAATCCGCTTTATACCCCTCGGTTAGATCGATCAGAAGAATTCCCAGGGCCATTCCCGCGGCCCAGATCACGCCGATCACGGTGTCGGTTCGCTGTCTTGCAGCGCGCTCTATGGCGCCCATCCCGAGCGCGGCCGCCACACTGAACCCGACCGCCCCGAGTACAGGATTGAATCCCGCAAAGTATCCAAGGCCGATGCCGCCGTACGCCGCGTGGGCGATGCCGGCACTGACAAAGACCATGCGGTTCAAGACCACGAAGGTGCCGATCACCCCGCAGGCAACACTCACCAGCAGCCCGGCCGCCAGCGCGTTGCGCATAAATTCATACTCGAAAATCTCCGTCATCTTGTCCTACGACCCTTGTCCCTTCATGTGTTTCGGGAATACCCGGTGCGGAGTGCCGTGGGTAATGAAATCTACCGAACATCCGAAGGTTTCCTCCAGAACCCCCTCGGGGATGTGAATGCCGCCGTGATAGTGGAGAGTGCGATTCAAGCACCCGACGGATTTCACATGCGCGGAAACCACACCGAGATCGTGGGTCACCATCAGGATCGTCACGGATTCGTTGAGTTCCGCCAGCAAATCATAGATGCCTCCCTGCAGACTCGGGTCCACGTTGGCCGTCGGCTCGTCCAGCACCAGAAGCTCCGGCTCAACCGCCAACGCACGCGCGATCAATGCGCGCTGACGCTGGCCGCCGGACAATTCACCGAACAAACGGTTCGCGTGATCGACCATGCCGGTCTCTTCCATCACCCGGTCCACCACCTCGTTGTCCGCCTTATTGTATGCGGATCGAAGCCCTCGCCGGCCCAATCGCCCCATCCGAACGACATCAATCGCCCGAATCGGAAACGCGCGGTCAAATTCCAGTATCTGCGGAACATACCCCACCGTCGCGCGGACCTCGGTGACCGGCCTTCCAAACACTCGCACCGTGCCCCTTTCCGGCTGCAAAATACCCAGGATCACCCGAATCAGAGTCGTCTTGCCCCCGCCGTTCGGACCGATGATTCCCACAAAGTCACCGGATGCGATTTTCAAGGTAACATTCTCAAGAACAAGCTCCGAATCGTATCCGGCACCCACACCGTCCATTTCTACAACCGGGGGGGATGCTTCGGTCATTCGTCTTCCCGGTCTGAGAGAACCCGGCTCAACTCTCCGGCAACGCGGCGCAGATTGTCGGCCCACGCCTCTTCGAGAGGACTCGCGGAAATAACCTCCACCCCGATCTCGCGGGCGATGATCTCCGCCGAGCGTTGACTGAATTCGGGCTGCACCAGGATCGCCCGAATATTTTCATCGCGCGATCGATCAACCAGCCGGCCCAGCTCGGATGCGCTGGGCTCCTGCCCGCCCACTTCAATGGGAAACATTTTGAGCCCGTAGTCACGGGCGAAATATCCCCAGGAAGGATGAAAGACCAAAAAGGATCGCGAAGTCAGGTTTTCGAGCTGCGCCCGCAACTCACGGTCCAGATTCTCAAGCTCCGCGTGAAACGAAACAAGGTTCAACCGGTACGCTTCAGAGCGACCGGGGTCGGCTTCGCAAAGCGCTTCGCATATGGCCGTCGCATGGCTCTTCACCAGGCCAGGCGATAACCAGGTATGCGGATCCAGCGTATTTTCCGCATGATGGTCATGGTGTCGATGTGACTCCATTGTAATCTTCTCGATCCCCTCTGAGGTGTCTACGACCATCAAGGCTTCCCGGTCCCCGGTCAAGCGCCGTAACCAGGCCGATTCGAACGGAACGCCGGCAGCGAAGTAGATCGCAGCATCGGACAAAGCTCGAACTTGAGAGGGTTTCGGTTCATAGGTTGCCGGCGTTGCGCCGGGCGGCACCATGACATTCACCCGCACGTGATCACCACCAATCTGCTCCACGAAATACTTCTGTGGCACAATGCTTACGGTAACCCGCAGGCCTGAAAACTCGGAATCCGATGCCGTACCGCAACCCGCCGTAGCCAGCGCGAACGGGAGCACGAGTACCAGAATGAATTCCCTCTTAGTCTGCATCATTTATTGATAACGAAGAATCATTAGACAATCAAGGTTCGTTTTGAAGTAACCCATGGCATGGGCATCGTAAGCGCTACGCCCCAAGCGCCTGTAATTCCGACTTTCGGTATAGGGAGCGAAGCTCGAGGCCTTCTTTGGCAAGGCTCTCTGTTCCTCCGGCCTCGCGATCAATGACACAAATCACGTTTGAAATCTCGGCGCCCAGCGCTCTGAGATCTTTCGCGGACAACAGAATCTGCCCACCTGACGTCACCACATCTTCTACAATCACCAGTTTGCGACCGGCGACCTCTCCACCCTCTGCCAGCTTGCAAGTTCCGTACTCCTTGGCTTTCTTACGAACAAAGAGGCAGGGCAGCCCACTTTGCTGTGACAGCATGGTCGCCACCGGAATCCCCCCCATTTCCAATCCGGCGAGAGCTTCCGCATCCGATGGAATCAGGGGCTGTAGTCCACTGGCGATGGCCCGCAGCATGAGAGGATCCGCCTCAAACAAATACTTATCGAAATAGATATTGCTGACTGCGCCCGACCGGAGAGTGAACTCGCCGCGAAGGGTAGCGCGTTCGACGATCTGTTTGCCCAGCGTCTCTCTTGTAACCGCTTGATCCATGGTTTCCTCCTTATTCTGCTCGCCTGAGGTAACCATGCCAGACTACGACCCTCAGTCAATCCCGCAGCACCGGGCTTGCTTCCCCCAGGATCAGGAGTAGAGTGAACCCAAAGATAGAAGGATATTGGATGAGCAAAGAGACGGAAATTCTGGACGCCCTCCGGGTCATTATTGACCCCGACCTCGGCAAAGACATTGTCACCCTGGGGTTCATCAAGGAACTGACGATTGCGGACGAAGGGGACGTCTCCTTTACTGTCGAACTGACCACGCCCGCCTGCCCCGTCAAGGAACGATTCAAGACCCAGTGCGAACAGGTGGTTTCGGCACTACCGTGGGTCGGAACCGTGCACGTGACCATGTCGGCTCAAAAGGGGGGAAATCCACTCGAGGCCCAGGCGCCCGGCATCCAGCAGGTCCAGCACATTGTCGCGGTTTCCAGTTGCAAGGGCGGTGTGGGTAAATCGACCGCGGCACTGAACCTGGCCTACACTCTCGCCAAAATGGATGCGCGTGTCGGGTTGTTTGACGCGGATATCTACGGGCCCAGTCTCCCCACCCTGGTCCGGCCGAAGGATACTCGAATAGTGGCGGAAAACGATCTCCTGTGCCCCCTGGAATACGAAGGGGTGAAGCTGATGTCGTTCGGGTTCATTCCGAAGAATCCGGGCTCCGAAGCCGCGATCATGCGCGGGCCGATGGTCACCCAGGTGATCAACCAGTTGTTGACCGGTACCAATTGGGGCGAACTGGACTATCTCGTGCTCGACATGCCTCCCGGCACCGGCGACATCCAGCTGACGCTGACCCAGATCGTCCCCATCTCTGCCGCCGTCATCGTTACGACTCCGCAACAACTGAGTTTCATCGACGTGGTGAAGGGCATCCAGATGTTCGACAAGCTAAAGGTTCCCACGGTGGCCGTTCTGGAAAACATGAGCTACTTCCAGCCGGAGCCAGGCGGGAAAAAACACTTCCTCTTCGGGAAAGGGGCGCTGCAACAGTTGGTGGAACAATACGGATTCCAAAACTCGTTCGAGTTGCCGATCATACCCGAGCTTGCGGAATCTTGTGACGCGGGCACGCCGATGGTTCTGACGCAGCCCGAAAGCGAACTTGCGGATCTGTTCCGCGATGTTGCGTCAGCGGTCGTTCGGGAAATCAGCACCATCCGGCACGGCGGATTCACCAAGCCAAGCATTGCCTATGCGCCCGACCAGGGAATTCTGTTGAGGATGCCGGACGGAACGGAGCATACGCTCGACCCGGTGGAAGTCCGGTACCAGTGCCGCGGCGCACATACCGTGAACGAATCAACCGGAGAGCGGATGCTGAATCGGGAGGACATCCCGAAGGATATCTATCCGATGCGGATTTCCCCCATGGGCAATTACGCGGTATCCATCGCGTGGAGTCACGACCACCCCTCCTCCATCTACCCCTATGAGCAACTTGCTGAGATGCTCGGCATATCCACGCCGTGACGAACTAAAAGAAATGGCCGCAGGAAGCCGCCGAGTTGCGCAAATTTAAAATCTCTCCACGCGTCATCGGGCGCCTGCCCGTGACCATTTCGAACGACGGGGTATCCTCGCAGACCGGCTTATGCGGCCACGACCAAAATACGGCGGCTACAGTCCAAAGCAGTGACTGTGAACAAAAATGAAAAGATCTGCCACCACCACCACCGCAAGCAGAACGATCTGCTCCGGCCTGGTTGCAATGATACGTACGGTTTCTTTCATAGGGGAGTCCCTCCCTGTCGATGTGACTTGGTCTCAAGATCTTTGGTTCAATCCAGTGATCCACAGGAATGGACTTGGGGCCTGCAATAAAACAACTTGAACCGTTTGCCGTTGGGAGCGGGGAGTTGTTCTCGTGCATGAGCTCATTGGAACAATCCGTTTCAGCACCGTTCAACTCACTGGAGCCTGATTTCGATGAGAGAAGTCGTCGCCTTTGGGCTGGGGCCGAAGCACTTTCCGCAGGGAGGGGCGGGGTCGTTTCTGTTAACCGTTTGGCCACTCCCGATATCCGTGTAGCGTAGGCAGCAGGAAAACTATCCAATAACTTGTTCGCGGCCTATTTGACAACATACGCCTTCTCAGGATAATGAGTCCCGGTCCATCGTAGGGAGCTGACGAATGAACAGGGGAAAGAAAGTCTTCCGCCTAATTGCAACGGTGTGCACGGCACTCTTCTGCTTGCAGGTTCCGGCAATGGCTCAGCAGAACCAACACGATTTTCGACAGGATGTAGAAGAGGCTATGTCACCGAAACTCGCCTGGATCGTGAACGAGCGAATTCGCGCGGGTTACAACTACAATGCATCGCTGGAGTGGTATCTCATCGCCATGGAATGCGGGATGAACACCATCTTCAGCCGCCTGGAGATCGCCAATGAGCCCAGCGGGGACGTTGATCTTCTCAAAACCATCTCGCCGGGCGAGCGTAAGCCCGAAGCGTTGCGCAGCTACGAGCTTATCAAGCCCTCCTCGCGCCGGGCAAAGGAGTTGGGGTTGCACTGGTTCTACATGCTTAACCTCGCCGCTTCCCGGGGAAATTACGACGACGGAATGCGCAACAACTCGCGCCGTTACAACAACGGCAGGCTCTTCGCACCCACTGATGAGATCTACTGGACTCGTGTCGTGGAAAATCGGTTTCTGCGCGTTGCAAAAATGCTGCGCGGAAACGAGTTCGCGATTGACGGATTCCTTATCGACCCGGAGATGTATGCCCTGGGAGGCGCTACGCCCCCGGACCTGGATTTCGGGGATTATGCATTCGGAGAGTTTCTCAAGAAGATGGGATTGAAGTTCAAATTCCACCACCTCACCATCAGGGGACGCCAGGAGTGGATGGAGAAGAAAGGCCTCAAAGAAGAACTGAGGAGATTCCAGTTCGATCGGATCAAAGTGATGGCAGAGCGCACGCGGGAACGGGTACAGGCCATCCATCCGGATGCGCTTCTTGGTTTCTTCCTGTGGCGGCCAAGTTTCTGGTTCCAGGCCGTTGCTGCCGGCTTCTCGACGCCGCGTACGCCTTGCCTCGTCGGGCCCGAATCAACCTACTCCGGTGAGTATGATGATCATTTTCTAGCGTACCATAACCGGGTGCGGCAAGAAGCGGGGATTCCCGTCCTGTTCGTCCCAGGCCTGGCTCTTAGTGCCGCCGAAAGCCCGGAGATACTGAATGCACTGGGAAGGAACCTGTATCATCGGAGCATCCGGACGCAGGGCTACTGGTTCTGGAGCCTGGGGCGTGCTTTTGGAAACATCGAGAAGCGAGAGTCAACTCGCCAACTCTTGGCTACCGTCAACGCCGAGCTGGATCAGTATCTTGAATCCCAGGGCAAATACGAGTCGCCCCTCAAGCCGGCGCCGATTCCCGCTGATGTTCCGAGTCATCTGCAAGACACGCTGCTGAGTGCCCGTTCGTGGGTTCGAATTCCAGAGACCGCACTTGCTGCCGACGTGCCACCGCCGACAAGTATGCAGTTGCGCGGCCTGCATACTTTTGTTTTTCGGGCGAAGAAAGGAGACGAGGTCAAGTTCGATGTGAAAAACATCCAACTCGGGCAATATATTTCACCAACGTCGGTCAAGACCTTCCGGCCGGACGCGTCTGAAATCCACTTCGCCTCTATTCCCTTGAGTCAATCGCAACAGATTGTTGTCAAGGCCGACAAACCAGGAAATTGGGTTTTCGCCGTCACCTCTGGAAAGACCGTCGGGAACGCTTTCCGCATCTACGCAGACGCCCCGAACGTCGTGTTGTACTCCCCAGGGGGCTCAATCCGGGGTTGCCGTGGAGGAAAGGCTGAGTTTCGATACTTCTTCTACGTGCCGAGAGGGATCAAGAGGTTCCATTTGAAAATGGCCGCCAGCGTAAACGAAACAGCGACTTTCCGTCTCTTCGGAGCGGACGGGCGGCAAATCCTGGAAGAGAAGAACCTATCGAAAAGTCTGCGGCGCGAGATCAACGCCACGACGCACGCAGGACGGGTCTGCTGGCTCGAGACGACAGACATCGTTGAGGACCACAGTTTCGGACTGGTCGGCATTCCGAATATCTTTGCCTGGCACCCCGATCAACTCCTCGCACCCAATTACTAAGTGCATATGATAGTGTGGAACATGAATTCCAGATTGTTCATCGTGCAAGAGGCGAAATCGATCTCAACCAGGATCCTCAAGGGATCAAAGCCAGCGATGCACAAATGAGAATGCCCGACATCAGCCGAAACCAATTTCATGGTCAATGGAATTACACTTTTCACCCTCAAACAACGCTCACTCTGCAGGGGTTATTTTATTACAGGTTTTTAGCACCTCATATGTCATGAGGCATAACCGCCTTGCGTTTCGCCATTCTATCGTTCTTGCTATGAGCGAGATCGGATCAGGAATAACAGGAAGACATACAATAACGCATAGCGGCAGGTTGAACTTCGCGGAGATAACAACCTGATTCCTTGCATCCGTGGTCAAGGCATCTCAATCCAGGCGCCTGAAGCCTTCGAACTCTCCACGGCGGCCCGAACGAACTGCATACCGGCGAGTCCCAGCTCTACGCCTGGATGAGCGAACGGCTCCGGCGCCTCTTCCCCATTACGACGTCGAATGTGCCGTTCCAGTGTGCAATGAAGATTCGCAAGGGCCGGGAAGAAATCCTCGTGATGTCCGGGCGGCACCCGAAGATACGAAGCTACGGACTCGGGAAGGAAATCGTATCCTGCGCCGATCCAGTAGACCTCATCATGCACACCACGACGCACGAGTAGTTTTTCCGCCTGCTCCTGCCGCCACTCGAGCGATCCCTTGGAACCGAATATCTGGAATCCGCTGTCGTTCCGGTACCCGACCGCGATTTGGGTGGCGGTGATCAACGCAGTTCCGCCGTTTGCAAGTTCAGCGGTTACATTGAAATCGTCATCCAGTGTGCGCCCTGCAACGAAAGAATTCAGCCGGGCCGACACGCGCTTCACCGGTTGATCGGATACCCAGGTCGCGGCAACGAAGGCGTGGGTCCCGATGTCCCCGCCGCAATTCGAAATACCCGTCACTTCAGGATTCGTTCTCCAGGACGCCTGTCGCTGGCCTTCGGATTCCAGCGCCGTCGCCAGCCAGCCCTGATTGTACCAGGAAACGACCTTGCGAACGTCTCCGATCTCACCGCTGCGGACCATTTCCCGCGCAAGCATCATCATCGGATGACCCGTATAGGTGTGAGCGAGAACGAAGGGCACATCGTTCTTGCGGATCAGCGCTGCAAGTTCCTCCGACTCCTTCACCGTAAATGTCATGGGCTTTTCGCACAGGATGGGAATCCCGGCTTCGGCACAGGCCTTCGCCGGTTCAAAATGCGCATTATTGGGTGTGACGATAACGGCGTAGTCCAGTTCGAGGTCTCCGGAACGGGCGGCGGCGATCATCGCCCGGTAGTCGGGATACCCTTGAATACCCCACTCGTCGGCCTCGGCAAGTGACGCATCGGGACTGCTGCGAAGCGCGCCGGCCGCGATTTCCCTCGTCCCGTCCAGGCAAATCGCTTTTTCATGTACGCGCCCGAAAAACGCTCCTTCGCCGCCCCCGCCAATCATTCCTACCTTGAGCTTTCTCATTGATTCTCTCCTTCGCTCGGTCCGGCACCTTTGTCGAAATTGTGTCTCATCGACCGTAAGCTTTAGCGAAGCCGGCCCCGCTTTGTCGAGCCCGCGAATCGGCCGTTTACAAAGCAGCCGCCCCACTGCTAGGCTCGGACCGTGAAGATGTCCTTTCCCGAATCGAAGCTCTACATCAACGGCGGATGGCATGATCCGAATTCCGGAGAATCGTTTCCGTCCATCAATCCCGCGACGGGTCAGCCGTTTATCGAAGCGGCCATGGGGAACGAAGAGGACGTCAACCGCGCCGTCGAAGCCGCCCGTGCCGCCTTGAAGGGTCCGTGGCGCTCCCTGGCTCCGTCGGAGCGCGGAAAGCTGCTGAACCGGGTGGCTGCGGAAATGCGCAAGCGCAAGGAGGGGCTGGCGCTTTGCGACACCTCCGACATGGGAAAACCGATTACCGATTCACGCGGGAACGTCGACGCCGCGGCAGAAATCTTTGAATATTACGCGGGGCTTTCAGACAAGGTTTTCGGCACGGTCACACCTGTTCCGGGAGAGAACTTCAATTATATCCTGCGCGAGCCGGTCGGCGTCGTCGCAGCCATCACGCCGTGGAATTTTCCGGTGTGGATGGTGGCGATGAAACTCGCGCCCGCGCTGGCCTGCGGAAATACGGTGGTCCTGAAACCGGCGGAACAAAGCCCCGCTTCCGCCCTCGAAATGGCCGCCATTTTCGACTCGCTCGACTTTCCTCCGGGCGTGGTCAATGTAATTACGGGAGACGGACCCACGACCGGCGCCCCACTTGCCGGGCACCCGGACATCGATCACATCTCTTTCACCGGAAGCTCTGAAGTCGGCCGTGTCATTGCGGAGACGGGAGGACGAAACCTTGTTCCGGTAACCTGTGAGTTGGGCGGCAAAACGCCGAACGTTGTATTCGCGGACGCGGATCTCGAGCAGGCGGTCACCATGGCGGTATCTTCCATCTGCATGAACCAGGGACAGATCTGCGTGGCCGGATCACGCCTGGTCGTCCAGGAGTCGATTCGCGAGGAATTCGTCGACAGATTTGTCCGCCGGGTGGAACAGCTTAACGTCGGCAATCCACTCGATGAATCCACGCACATGGGATCTCTCGTCGACCGGGTGCAATTCGATCGGGTCATGGGCTACGTGGAAAAAGGACGCGGCGAAGGGACACTGCGTACCGGTGGCCACCCCCTGAACGACCCCGACAAGGAACCCGGGTTCTACATGAAGCCGACCGTCTTTGACGACGTGAGTCCGGATGCCGCGATTGCCCAGGATGAAGTCTTTGGGCCGGTCCTCTCCGTGATCCCCTTCGAGAATGAAGAGGAGGCGATCCGGTTGGCCAATCACACCCGGTACGGGCTGGCGGCCTGGCTCTTCACGGGTGATTTGAGGCGCGCGCACCGGTTTGCCCGTGAAGTCGAGGCCGGCATCGTAGCGATCAATCGGATCGGCGGCTTCTATCCCCTGACCCCCTACGCAGGGTACAAATCAAGCGGTGTCGGGACGGAATCGGGAATGCTCGGCGCCATCGAATCCTACACCCGCATCAAATCCGTAACCATCAACCTCGACTACGACGCAGATGACTGGGGCGCCCCAAGAGAGAATCCGCCATGTATTCATTAGAAAATAAAACCGCCGTAGTCACTGGAGCCGGCTCCGGCATCGGACAAGCCATCGCCATAACGTTTGCACGGCAGGGTGCGCGCGTTGCAGTGCTGGATCTACGGGCGGAAGCGGCGGAATCGACCGTCGCAACCATCGAGCAGCAGGGTGGAAATGCCACCGCTTATGTCGTAGACGTGTCCGACCAGGACGCAGTTGAGAGGTGCATCCAGGACTATGCATCGGCACAGGGCCGTCTCGATATCCTGGTCAATAACGCGGGCGTGGCCTGCATCGGGACGGTGATGGATACTACACGGGAAGACATGGACAGCGTGTACCAGGTGAATATTCTCGGCGTCTATCATTGCCTGAAAGCGGCGGTGAAAATTATGGAACCCCAGGGACACGGCGTAATCCTGAACCTCGCATCCCTCGCCTCGATCACCGCGGTGAAAGACCGATTCGCCTACTCCATGAGTAAAGGCGCGGTGCTCACGATGACCTATTCGGTGGCGGAAGATTACGTAAAGAAGGGGATCCGCTGCAACTGCATCTGCCCCGCCCGCGTGCACACGCCGTTCGTGGACGGATACCTCGCGAAGTACTATCCAGGAAAAGAACAGGAGAAATTCGAGGAACTCTCCGCGTACCAGCCGATCGGGCGCATGGCACAACCTGAGGAAATCGCCGCATTGGTCCTCTATCTATGCTCCGATGAAGCAGGGTTCATCACCGGCGCCGCCTACCCCATCGACGGCGGGGTTTTGAACCTCTATTAGTGCGGGAATTCCATAGGACTGCGGACTTCAGTCCGCAGTCGGCGATCTACAACCCGTGATCGGCATTGATCGCTGCAAAGACCCCCCATAAATTGCCGTTACACCCATTCCCCCGGGTTGACTCGGTAGTATCCTTGTAACTGTTCGTACAACTCCGGGTGCTTCTTCTGAAGCTGCCTGGGTTTTTCGAAGAAGGACTCCGTCGCGACGGCAAAAAACTCGGCCGGATTCGTGGCGCCGTAGGCATCAAGGACACTGCGTTTACCCTTGCGATCCTTTCGCTGAAGCCGCTCGAACTCCTTTGAAAACACCAGCGCCCAGGAGGAGTAGGCGGAGCGACGTTCGAGGATCGGCGCCCCATCTGCGGCGCCGTCCTCTTGATCCAATTGATGCGCAAACTCGTGCATGGCAACATTGTGACCATCCTTGAAATTGAAGGCGCCGTGCTTCACAGCACTCCACGAGAGAACCACCGCCCCTCTGCTCCATGATTCACCCAGCCGTACTGACCGTGATGCCTCTTTATTCCCGAGTCGTCCCTTGCCGCCGGCAACGTACGTATTCGGATATACCAGCACGCATCGCAGTTTAGGATAGCAGTAATCTTCACGATTAAAGAGCAGCATGCATGCCTGTGCGGCAATGGTTACTCTAATCTCGTCAGTAATGGTGAGCCCGCCGCACCCTTCGAACAACTTCACCGCAAGGAACTCTTGGACGTCCTGGTGCAGCTCTTGCCTTAGCTCGGGTGAAAGCTTGTCATAGACAGGCAGGTTGCTTCGAAGAATTTGAACCCATTCTTCTGGAAAGGGCCTTTCCAATGCGAGACGTCGCCGGGCCCGTCGACGTCCCCTGGGAATGAGCACACAAACGGCCCAGATGCCCGCGGAAACCAGGAAAAGGAGTACGATCTGCATCGATGACCAGCTTGGCATAGCGAGCCAACAAAAAGAAAGAGGTCCGTCGGATCCGACAGATCAAATCCCCGAAAGCCCAAGCGTTGTAATCCCGTGAGTAATTGAACCTAATTGGCGCCAGGCCACTTGACCGCAGATTCCGCAAAGAGTGAGAATAGATCAAATGTACCAATACCAGGGACAGACAACGATGTAGCCTCCTTCATTCAAGCGTGAAGGCAGGCCGCTGTCTGCCTTCAGGAAGTAAGCCCCGCAGAACTGACATGCGTCCCTCGCATCCCCGTTCCTGGTATTGATCCTGGACTGATTACCAGACCTGTTCCTGGTCAATTTCATGGGTTCTGAAGTGTGATCCATGGTACCGTGATATCAAATCAAGTTCATGACGAAAGAGTTTCAAATAGAGAAAATTGCCAGGATGGCGGCGGCGGATGACAATGTCGCGGTCGCAATTCACACGATCGACCCCGGTTCGCGTGTTGTTTCCGGCACGGAGAGATGGCTCATCCCTCACATCGTTCTGGAAGGCCATCGATTCGCGACCCGGCCGATTGAGGAGGAACAAACTCTATTGTCCTGGGGCCTGCCGTTCGGAAGGGCGGAACGGGAAATCGCCCCGGGGGAATACGTGTGCAACCAGCGCATGCTTCAGGCGCTTGCTGAGATGGGCGTCGAATCCGGTCTGCCGGAGCAGGCTAATTTTACAGATACGCGGATTGACTATCGGCTGGACGAACAAGCGTTTCTCCCCGGACGCCAGGTTGAACCGTGCGACAACCCGGCTTCGTTCGAAGGCACGGAGCGGCCCGGAGGCCGCGGTGTGGGGACGAGAAACTTTATCGTGGTACTGGGCGCCAGCTCGCGCGTCAGCGCTTTTGCGCGGGTCATTGCGGATCGCTTCCGGGACGTTCAGGCGGACTATCCGAACATCGACGGCGTCGTACCCATTGCGCATACCGAGGGCGGCATGGCGGACTCGCCGCACAACCTGGAGCTTGTGCTCCCCACCCTGGCCGGTTTTTTCGTGCACCCGAACGTGGCGGCGGTGCTGTCCATCGACTATGGAACCGAAGCGCTGACGAACCATGTGCTTCGTGCCTTCATGGAAGACCGCGGTGACCCGGTGGATCATGTGCCGCATGCATTCCTCAGCCTTTGCGATCTTCGCGAGGACCCCGTAGAAGCAGCCGTACGCATCATCGCGTCCTGGCTTCCGGAAGCCAATGCCGCCAGGAAGGCGAATCACCCTCTGTCCAACCTGAAAGTGGCGTTGCAGTGCGGAGGTTCGGACGGCTTCTCGGGGATCTCGGCCAACCCGCTGGTGGGATGGGTCTCGCGGGAGATCATCCGCCACGGCGGCTCTGCATGCATTGCGGAGACCACGGAACTGATCGGCGCCGAACCCTACATGCTCGACAATGTTCGTGATCTGGATACGGCAAAGTTTTTTCTGCGGGCCATTGAAAACTTCCGCGAACTTGCGGGACGACACGGCCACACGCCGGAGGGGAATCCGTCCGGGGGAAACCGGTTCCGCGGGCTTTACAACATCGTCGTGAAATCTATCGGGGCGGCACTCAAGAAAGACCCGTCCGTCCGCCTGGATTACTCGATCCCCTACAGCGGGCGAATGACCGATCCCGGGTTCTACTTTATGGACACTCCGGGCAACGACCTGGAGAGCGTGGCCGGCCAGGTCGCCGGCGGCTCGAATCTCATCTACTTCACGACCGGCAACGGCTCGATCACGAATTTCCCGTTCGTTCCGACGATCAAGATCGTGACCACAACCGGCAGGTACCAGATGCTGCGGGATGAAATGGATGTAAACGCCGGCGCGAACCTCGACGGCGAACCCATGGAACAACTTGGGCAAGAGACCTTTGAGAGGACGCTTGCCGTGGCGAGTGGAGAGCGGACGGCCGGCGAAAAAGCCGGTCACTGCCAGGTGCAGATCTGGAGGAACTGGCAACAGGACGGCAGGCGCTCGCCGGCGGAGATCGAGGCGGGAGAAACGTTTTCGGGCCGGCCGGTTCCCACTTGCAGTGGACCCACGGTCGAGATCAAGTGGCCCGTTCGGCACAAACGGGTCGGCCTCATCATGCCCAACAGCCTCTGTTCCGGACAGGTCGCCAACCTGATGGCGGCCAAGCTGGAAAAAGATCGAGGTAAGGACGAAAAGGGTGTGTCCCGCTTCGTGGCACTGCCTCACACGGAAGGTTGCGGCTGCCATGCCGCGGAATCCGGCGACCTGGCGGCGCGCACCCTTCTCAACTACGTACAGCATCCTTCCGTAAACTCGGGCATCTTTCTAGAACACGGATGCGAAAAGTATCAGAACCGGTTCTTTCAGGAGCTGCTGAACCGATCTCAAGTACCCGATGACCGCTACGGTTGGGCCAGCATCCAGAAAGACGGCGGCATCCGCAAGGCGTCGGAACGGGTTGCTTCGTGGTTCGAGCAAGATGCGGTCGACCGGGACGAGATGACGGCCTTGCCGGTCATCGGATTGTTCTCGAGTGTCAACGTTCCGGCTTCGATGGCCGAAGCGCTGACACTGGTTTGCAGGTCGGTTCTTGCGGCAGGCGGATCCGTCGTGGCGCCGGCTTCGTCCACCCTGCTCGCTTCACCCGCTTTCGTGGGGAATCTATTGGATACGAAAAACCCCACCGCGACCCTCGCCTATGGATGCGTTCCGGACGCTTCCGGATTTCATATCATGGACGTACCCACCGACGACGAACTCGACGTGATGGGCGGGCTCGGAGCGACAGGCGCGGAAACGATCCTCGCCTGCGTGGATCAGCAGCCCATCCAGGCCCATCCATTCATCCCGGTCGTCCAGTTGTCATCCGGCTCGGGATCGAGGGGCGAAGATATCGACATCATCCTCAACGAGCAAGCCGACCCGATAGAGAACGCATCGAACGTGCTGAACCTCATGCTGCGGGCCATCGAAGGGGAATATGTTCCGCTAATGCTCGAGAAGGGTCTGACCGCATTTCAATTGAGTCGCGGGCGGTTGGGGATTTCACTGTAGAACTTGGACATTCGATATTCGAAATTTCTGGAATGTCGAAGGGTAGGTCACACCCACCCGGCAACCGCGTCCTCGACCGACGTGTTGCCGGAGACCAACTCAAGTACTTTTCCGCGGAGTCCCTGCTTCAGCCCTTCGATTAGCACTCCGGCGACATCGGCTCGCGGAATTGACCCGGTCCGGTCCGGACAAGCCTCGACCAATGTGACGCCTCCGCCCCCCGGTTCGTCGGTCAATCCCCCGGGACGAAGCACGAAATAGTCGAGACCGCTCCGCATGACGTAGTCATCCGCGACATGCTTCGCGATCAGGTAATGATGAATCCGCTCAGGCCCGGACAGCGGGTCGTGCGCCTTCAGCGCGCTGACCATGTCGAAGCGCTTCACTCCGGCCTTCTTTGCCGCGTCGATGCTCCGCAGGGCCCCATACAGATCAACAATCATCGTTTTGTCCGCCCCGGTCTTGCCGCCGGAGCCCGCTGTGAAAATCGCGGCTTCGCACCCCTGGAATGCGTGGTCGATGGATGACTCCAGGTCGGCCACCACTGTTTCAATGCCCTGCGATTCGAAATGCGGCTCCTGCGCCGGATTGCGCACCATGGCCACCGGAGTGAATCCCGCGGCCAAAAGTCCGGGAGCCAGGATTCGTCCGATTTTCCCATTCGCGCCTATCACCAGAATTCTCATGAAAATACTCCCCACAATTGATGTATCGACAAAGATCGGATCGAAGACTACGACACATGGAGGAGAAATTGCGATGAATGAAGTTTCCCCATCCCGCCTAAAACGGGATCTACAAACACTTGCCGGGGACATCGGCGAGCGTCTGGCCGGCTCCTCGAATGAGCGGGAGGCGGCGGATTACATCGCCGAAGAATTCACGCGGGCCGGGGCCGGGGTTTCGATCGAAGAGTTTTCCATACGCGAACGAGCCGTGAAATCGGAGTTTCTGG
The DNA here is from genome assembly GCA_963578625.1 of Kiritimatiellia bacterium. GTDB lineage: Bacteria > Verrucomicrobiota > Kiritimatiellia > SLOV01 > SLOV01 > CAUZEO01. The sequence continues at coordinate 16,871 of CAUZEO010000026.1, forward strand.
AGATTCAGCTGGGCGACCGATGGATGACATTCCCGGGTTCGTTGTTCAGCAGCACGCCGGGAACGGGCGGAATTCCCGTCGCGGCCCCCCTGGTATTCATGGAATCGCCGGCGGAAATGACCCGAACCGATCTTTCCCACCTGGAGGGCAAAGCGGTTCTCATGCTGGGCTGCCATATTGAGTCGCGGCAATCCTATCAGCACCTGATCGACGCCGGACCGCTTTTCCTCCTTGTGGTGGACATCCGCTATCCCGGCGACACCCCGCTGGCGGACGGCATGTTTCCGGCCTACACCACGGCGGTCGGCGCGGTGCCCATGATCAACGTTGCCTACATGGATGCGTGGCGGTGGCGGTCGGAGGGAGCTACCGCCGCACGAATAACCGTTGAGGGCGGCATGCGGGAGAGCGTCTCGCAAAATGTCATCGCGGAATTCCCGGGAACCGATGCGGACGCCGGCACCCTGTACATGGGTGCGCACCACGACACGCAGGCGAATTCGCCGGGGGCCGATGACAATGCAACCGGCGTCATCGGCGTTCTCGAATGCGCGCGCCTTCTCGCGAATCGAAAGCGACACCGAACCATCCGCCTGATCAGCTTTGGCTGCGAAGAGCAGCTTTCCGTCGGCAGCGCCGCCTATGTGCGCGCACATCGGGAGGAAATCAGCCGGAATGGAAAATTTATGTTCAATCTGGACAGCTACGGATCGGGGCTCGGCTGGAATGTATTGGTCGTCAATGGTCCCGCCGAATTGGTGGAAGTGATCCGGAACCGCTATGAGCCACGGGGTATATTCTTTCAGTTCGCGAAGGACGTCGTCCCCTACGCAGACCATTTCCCCTTCGTCGCAGCGGGCGTGCCGGCGACGACCTGGATCCGCTACAACTGCACCACGGGACGTTTCTTTCATCATCGGCCCGACGATGACATCAGCCGGGTCGACATTGATACCGTGACCTCAATTCTAAACGGGGTAGTCCCCTTCATGGCGGAACTCGCGGACCTCAAGGCGCTCCCCTTTCCGTCCTCCATCCCGGAGTCGATCGAACGGGGCGTTGCCAACTTCTGGGAAGACCTGTTCGGCGGCTGGGATCCTTAGTTTTTTGTTGCGTGAACTCATCTGTGCGAGGAAAGTAGCTTCCGCATGAATTTTGAAATCTCGAAGAGAGGCGGGCTTTGTCCATGGAACTGCTGAGCCACGACATTCTCATCGTGGGCGGCGGGGGCGCAGGCCTGAGGGCGGCGATCGCGATTGGGGAGGAAAATCCGAAGCTGAGCGTCGGAGTAATCTCCAAGGTGTACCCGATGCGCTCCCACACGGTATCCGCCGAAGGTGGAGCCGCGGCGGTCATCCAGCCCAACGACAGCCTGGAAAACCATATTTACGACACCGTTTCAGGCGCCGACTGGCTGGCCGACCAGGATGCGGTGGAAGCCTTCGTAAAAGAGGCGCCGGAGGAAATGATCAGGCTGGAGCACTGGGGATGCCCCTGGAGCCGTGAGCCCGACGGATCGGTCGCCGTTCGCCCGTTCGGGGGGATGAAAATCGAGAGAACCTGGTTCGCGTCAGACAAAACCGGGTTTCATATGCTCCATGCCCTCTTCCAGAACTCCCTGCGGTATGAAAACGTAACCAGATACGACGAATGGTTCGCAACCAGGCTCCTGACGCACGACGGGCGTTGCCAGGGTGTCGCAGCGCTGGAACTGCGGACCGGGCAGATCCGCGCGGTGGCGGGCAAGGGAACCATTCTGTGTACCGGCGGCGCCGGCAAGATATTCCCATTCACCACCAACGCCGCGATCAAGACCGGCGATGGGATGGCGTTGGCCTACCGGGCCGGCGTGCCGATCAAGGATATGGAGTTCGTGCAGTACCACCCCACGGGCCTGCCGGGAACCGGGATTCTCATCACCGAGGCATCCCGCGGTGAAGGCGGTATTCTTCTGAACAAAGACGGGAAGCGATATCTGCAGGACTACGATCTGGGCCAGCCTCTCGACGTCTCCGATGCGAACCATCCGCGGAAGCTCACCATGGAGCTCGGCCCGAGAGACCGTCTGTCACAGGCCTTTGAGCTGGAGCGGCAGAAAGGCGGAACACTTCAGGGCGAATACGGCGATTACGTTCACCTGGACATCTCTCACATGGGGCAAAAGAAAATCGACAAGAAGCTCCCTTTCGTACGGGAGCTTTGCAAGAACTACGCAGGAATCGACCCGGTATCGGAACTGATCCCGGTGCGCCCGGTGATTCACTATGTAATGGGCGGGGTGGACACCGATATCCAGGCAGCGACATCTCTCCCGGGGCTGTATGCGGCCGGGGAATGCGCCTGTGTCAGCATCAACGGCGCAAATCGCCTTGGATCCAATTCCCTCACGGAACTCCTGGTCTTCGGCCGTCGAGCCGCCCAGGCGGCGGTCCGCTTCCACGGAGAAACCGGCGACATCGCGACCTCGGAAATTATGGCACAGGGAGAGGCGGAGCAAACCCGGATTCGGGAGCGATTCTTCAAGCCGAGTGGAGGCAAGGAAACCATCAGCGGGATCCGGGCAGAGCTGCAGAGCGCAATGGAAGACGGGGCAGGCATCTACCGGACCGATGAATCTCTTCGGACGGCCTGCAACAAGGTTCGCGAACTGCAGGAACGCTTTGAGAGAATCGAACTCGCCGACCACAGCCTTACGTTCAACACCGAATTGACCACCGCTATCGAGTTGGAAAACATGCTCGACGTTGCGGAATCCCTCGTGCACAGCGCATTGGCGCGAACAGAATCCCGGGGCTCTCATCAGCGAACCGATTTCCCCGACAGGGACGACGAGAGTTTCCTTAAGCATTCCCTGGCCTATCGAACGGAAGGCGGCGACCCACGCATCGAATACAAAGACGTGGTCATCACCTCCCTCCCCCCCGGAGATCGCGTTTATGGCAGCAAGTGACACGGCGAAGAAAACGGTATCGCTGGAAGTTTTCCGCTATCGCCCGGACCAGGAGGATGAGCCGACATTCCAGACTTACGAAGTTCCCTACAAAGAAGATTGGGTCGTGCTTGACGCCCTGAACTACGTAAAGGACACGCTTGACGGGACACTGAGCTATCGCTGGTCGTGCCGCATGGGCGTCTGCGGCAGCTGCGGCATGATGGTCAACGGCGAACCGAAATTGACCTGCTCCGCGTTTCTGCGGGACTACTACCCGAATCCAATCCGCATCGAGCCGCTTACTTATTTCCCCGTCATCCGTGACCTGATCATCAACATGGATGATTTCATGAACAAGCTGACGGATGTGCAGGCCTGGCTGCAGCCGAAGGAGGAAAAACCCGTTTCCGAGGGAGAGTATCTCCAAACGCCGGCGGAGCTGGCCCACTACAAGCAGTACACCATGTGCATCAACTGCATGCTTTGCTACTCCGCATGCCCGGTGTACGGACGGCATCCAAGCTTTATGGGTCCGGCAGCGATCGCATTGGCGCAACGGTACAACCTCGACTCGCGGGATGGCGCCGCCGATCAACGGGCGGAAGTGATCTTCACCCATGACGGAATTTGGGGGTGCACATTCGTAGGCGACTGTTCCCGGGTCTGCCCGAAACACGTTGATCCCGCGGGCGCCATTCAACAGGCAAAGGTCACCGCCACGCAGGACTGGTACAAGTCGTTGCTGATGCCCAAGCAAAAATAGGCAAGTCATGGCGAACAAACAGCCTACAAGAGCGGGAAAAGATTACGTTCGCACGGTGCCGAACACATGGTGGCTGAAGAAGAAGACCTACGCGCTGTTCATGGTGCGCGAACTCACCTGCATCTTCGTCGGGGGATACGCCCTGTTTCTCCTCGCCTTGGTGTCGCGCGCCGGTGACGAAGCTGCTTTTGAAGCGCTCCTCCGCACCCCGCTGCTCATCGCGCTGCAGATCATTGCGCTGCCGATGGTTCTCTACCACAGCATCACATGGATAAATTTGACGCCCAAGGTGATGGTGGTATTTCGCGGGGAAGACAAAGTCAGTCCGGCCCTGATTGCGGGCGTAAATTATGTGGCATGGGCCGTAGTTTCCGGAGTTATTCTCTGGATCGCGTGTTGTAAGGGCTGAGAAAATGGCGAAATCAAATGAACCAATCTGGTGGTCGATGTTCTCCGCGGGCGGCGTCATGTCCGCTTTCTTCGTACCGGCGCTTATCGTCATCACCGCAATTGCGGTTCCGGCCGGTTGGATATCGGCGGAAGGGCTGCGAGAGCTGGTCCAACATCCGATCACCCGGATTTTCCTGTTCGTCGTGATCGCGCTCTCCCTTTTTCACTGGGCGCACCGCTTCAAGTTTGCGATGGAGGACCTTGGCCTCAAGCAGCTCGGAAGGTTTCTCGACATCTTCTGCTACGGTAGCGCGATCGTCATCACCATCATTGCCGCCGCCAAGCTGGTGACGTTGTAGTCCGTCCGTTCGTTCGTAGCACGGGTATCCGACCCGTGCTACTTTTTGTGGGATTGCTCAATCCGAGCGAAGAGTCGCTTGATATCCCTTGCCCCTGCGATTGTGACCCAGACCGCCATCACTGCGAAGACGATGAGGCCCAGGATAAAAACGATCTTCCATAGAAGCATCCAACTCACTGCGTGCCTTCCTCTCTCCGATCCGGAAAAGCCAGGGAACCAAGAACCATCATTAAAAGTGAGCAGCCGACCGTAATCAGACCCACCTTCGCGCTGGACCACTCCACGCCCAACAAGCTCTGCACCGGACTGAGCCCGCAGAGAGCGATAAATCCGCTCAGCAAGGCAAGAATCGCTCCCGTGGAACTGGCTCGCTTCCAGTACAAACCGCCCACCAGCACCGCGAAGGCACCGGTAAAGTAAATCGCGCCAGTCACCGCCATGTAATCCCAGATGTCATCACTGCCTTTGTACACCAGGCCCCAGTACAGAATATAAATTCCAATGACCACGATCAGGATCCGCGTCAGGTTGATCCGGGCCGGTGCGCTGAGCTTGTTTCCCATCAATGGCGAAACAACGTCCTGGGTTATCACGGAACTCCAGCACAGCAGGTAACTATCATGTGTCGACATGAATGCGGCAATCATGCCCGCCGTCACGAGCCCGATCAGTCCGGCAGGCAAAATTTGCCCGAGAAAGACAGGCATCGCGTAGAGATTGTCCATCGCTTCGGAACCCTCGGCGGTTGGGAAAAACAGCCGATGCAAGTCCGGCGCTTTGGTGACCAGAAAGACGAAGGCACAGATCCCCCAGAAATACGGAATGAGAAAACGGATAAGGAACGACACCGAAGACCACATGTACTGCTTCTTCACCGTCGCCGGGCTATCGACGGAAAGTGCGCGAGCAATGGCCGTGGGCCAGACTCCGCAGGCAACCAGGCCGAGGAAGAACATCCAGATCACATAGTCGGTCCCGAACGCTCCTTCCGAAACCAGGGGGTTGAACCCCTTCTCCCCCATTTCGGCGAGGATCGTGGCAAAAATGTTCTCCCAGCCCAGTTTCATAATAGCAATCCCGGTCACCAGCAGCAGACTGAATGAGAGCACGACAAATTGAATGTAGTCGGTGATGACAACCGAAATCATTCCCCCGAGAACCGTATACACGAGGACCAGCACCAGGAGGCATGTCATCACCGCGGGCAGCGCGCCACCCACGTCGCTGAGACCGGAGATGCCGACGATGAATTTCGAACCCACCTGCAGGAAAAGACCCATGTTGAGAATCCCTCCGAAAGCGAGCATGATTCCGCCAAGAATACGTGTGCGCCTTCCGAAACGGCGCTCGTAATACTCGGGAATCGTGAGCACTTCCATTGCGCGCAACCGGTACACGATAAACCCGCTCGCCCCGACCAGGAAGGTGGTGATAAACGCAGCCAACGCGATGTGAAACGCGGCGAATCCTCCGGAAAAACCCTTCTGGGCGCTGTACATCACCGTAATCAGGCCCAACTCGGTCCCGGTCATTGTCGCCACGCCCAGCGCGGTCCCTACGGCCCGGCCTGCCGAGACGTAGTCCGCCATACTGACAATAAGCTTCCGCGCCACCAAGCCGACGGCAACCGAACACAAGAGGTATGCAGCCACGATGCCCCAGTCCAGGGGCGTGAAGTTGGTCTGGCTGATAAGTTGGGCGGCTTCCGGAGTCATCAGATTAGTTACCCACGGAATACACGGAAGGACACGGAAAATAAAGGAAGAAAAGGAGGAGGGATCGTGATCTTCCCGCCTCTATTCGACAATCGGCCGGCTGAACCATGCCAATGCGTAATCTGACTCAATATCGGTTCTCACAACCATCGCATAATTGCCCGCATCGAGTCGCGGAATATAAATGTACTCCACGTTGTCGTATTCACTCGCGCTTTCCCCGATAAGCTCGAAGGGTTCACTGTCTACGTCGATGAGACGCAGCGTCATATCGGCGATACTCGGCACCGGAATAAAACCTCCACCCGGATCGGCATCCTCAATCTGCCGGTTCCACGCCAGACAAATTGAAATGTCTTCAAGATGAGTTCTTTCCGGGACCTGCAACACATACACTTCGAGTCCTCGATCTGAAATTCGATGTGCGTCCCAACCGAGAGGATGAATCTGCGACAACCCGCCGGAACGCTGTCTTTGCGAAGTAAGGAGATGATAACTCCGGTACACATTGACCAGTCCCGCGCCGAACGAAACGTCGAGCGGCTTGTCGGATGTTCCCACCCATTCCGGCAAAAGGTCCTTGCGCGTCCCGGCCATCAAAATCGCTTTGATTCCCGCAGGATGTGCGGCGGCGTGGAGAGCGGGCGACTTGCGCGCGGTTTCAAGTAACATCGCGGCAAGGGAACTGACAATAGACACATTCAGGCTGGTCGACTCCAGGGGCCCCACCAGGTCAGGCTTCATGCGCCCGATTCCTTCGAAAAACGTTTCGCCGCTGCTGTGCTCACCGTCGATGCGGCCGACGACAATTCCATTGTAGGTATGTGCGAGCAAATCGGGTACGGAATCGCCGGCGCCATTGTCGATGCTCACCACCGCGGTGAAGCCGTCTCGCTCAACCGTATGATCGAATCTTCGAACTGCATCCACCGCCACGGAACGGGACTGGGTTTCAGGAAGCCGGCCGACCCACGCATGGCACTGAACATCCCCCGCCAAAACGTGAGGAGCCCTTCTGTTTTGAGATGCCACACCCAGCCCCCCCCCGGACAGCCAGTGGTTCGACTCGAAGACGGTAATGTCATCTACACCGGGAGCCAGGCCGGTTTCGGATGCATAAAAAAGGCGCCCGATATTCGTGGCGTGCACCGACGCCGGCGCCGACCGGTTCCCGGCTACGAATATCCGAAGGCCTTGAAATTCTTCGAATTCAAGATCGGGCGCGAAAGCCCCCCCCTCTTCAGGCGCTTCTACCTGGGTTACCGTTATCCCCTGCCCGATGGGCATGTCAGCACCCAGCTCATCCAAGAGTTCTTCGTACCCGATTAAGCCCGTAAACGACTGGCCCCTTACGGTCGCGAGCAGGAGTAGCAGCAAAACGAGGGTGGATCGAGAATATCGAAGTGGCATCCAATTCATGGTGATCCCGGTTGGAACACCATAGCACATTTCAGGCCTTAGTCATCTCTACCTCTCGTTTCTCACACGATGGCAGACAATTACAACTAATGCGCATCGGGGTCATCTGCCAGAATTCTCAAACCACGGAATGATTCGGAGGGGGTTAACCCCGGTGTCGCGCGTTCTTTCGTCGTAAAATTTCCGAGTAAAGGCTCACGGCATCCGATCAGTTGAATCGTCGCAGGGCCAGGCACCCGTTGGTACCGCCGAATCCGAAATTGTTTGTCATGACGGTAATCAGCCCGGCGTTGTCGATACGCTCCACAGCAATGTTTTTTCCTCCCGCGGCGGGATCGAGTGATTCGATGTTTGCGGATGCAACGACAAAATCGTTCTCCAGCATGAGGAGACAATAGATCGCCTCCTGGGCGCCGGTCGCACCGAGAGAATGTCCCGTAAGCCCCTTGGTTGAGCTGATAACCGGCATGTTGTCACCGAATATTTTTTCGATCGCTTTCAACTCGACAATGTCTCCGGCCTGCGTGCTGGTTCCGTGAGCGTTTACATAGTCGATTGATGTATCCACCGTTTCCAAAACCATTTGCATACAACGAACGGCTCCTTCTCCTGACGGTGAGACCATGTCCGCACCGTCCGAATTCGCCCCGTAGCCGACGACCTCCGCGATGATCGGCGCCCCCCGGGAGGTCGCATGTTCAAGCGACTCAATCACCAACATCCCCGCGCCGCCGGCAATCACGAATCCGTCGCGCGTCACATCGTACGGGCGGGAGGCGGTCCGCGGCGTATGGTTGTGATTTGAAGATAACGCGCCCATCGCATCGAACATGGTTGTCAGGCACCAGTGAACATCCTCGGCGCCGCCGGCGAAGACAACGTCCTGCGCTCCGGCCTGAATCAGTTGCACCGCGTTGCCGATGCAGTGCGTGCCGGTGGCGCACGCAGAGGTTATGGAATAATTGATTCCCTTAATCTTGTAGGCTGTCGAAAGGCAGGCGGAAACCGAGGCGCACATCGTCCGCGGCACCCGGTACGGCCCCACCTTTTTTATGCCGCGTTCCCGGAGTAAGTCAGCGGTCTCCAGGATGTTCGCGCAGGAAACCGAACTCGATGCCGCCACCAGGCCGATGCGGGGATGAGAAATGTCCGTCTCCTCCAGTCCCGCTTGCTCCATTGCCTCCCTCATGGCGATGTACGCATAAGCAGACGCGTCCCCCATGAAGCGAAGGTGTTTGCGATCGATCTGCGACGCGGCGTCCACCTCGACGACACCGGCGACGCGACTGCGTAGATTCAGCGTCTCGTATTCATCGACGTACTGGATTCCGCTTCTGCCTTCCCGAAGGGACTCCACCACCGCCTGCTTGTCGTTTCCGATGCAGGAGACGATGCCCATCCCGGTCACGACGACTCGATTCTCATGCACCTTCTTGTTCATCCGCCCTTTTCTCGTTCCCATGGCCGTTAACCAAGCTCGGACACGATGACTTCCGCAACCTTCCCCGCGGCCCCGCCGGGGCCAAGCCGGCGAGTCACCTCCCGCAGCTCGTGCACCATTTCCGTCCGGGCCGCAGTGCTTTCAATCAGTGGAAATAGCGCTGTCGCGGCCGCTGCGCCCGTGGCGTCATCCTGGATCAACTCGGGGCAAACTTCACGCCCGGCGATCAAGTTTACCATGCCGATATACGGCACTTTCACGAGCCTCTTCGCGAGCGCAAAAAACATCGGCGACGTTTTGTAAACAATCACCATTGGGCAGCCCACCAGCACGGACTCTATGGTTGCCGTTCCCGACGCAACCAGCGCTGCCCGCGACTGCCGAAGGATCTCCATCGTCTGACCCGAAACGACCAGGAGACGATCTACCTGCTTGACGGCTTTGCCTAGATTCCGACGAATCAGCGCCGCGGTCTCTTCATCCGGGGCAGCCACAAGAAAACTGCTCTGCGGTAGAAGATGCCTGATCCGGTACGCGGCTTCAACAAGCACCGGCAGAATCCTTTCAATTTCCTGCCTCCGGCTTCCGGGCAGGAGTGCAATGCGAGGTTCCCCGGTCCATGGGAGATTCAATTCGGGTCCGGCAAGATGATCCGCGACCCTGTCCTTCAGCGGATGCCCGACGAAATCCACGCGTACGCCGGTCCCCTCGTACACCTTCGCTTCGAACGGGAAGATAACCATCATGCGATCTACCACCTGTTCGATTGTTCGGATTCGTCCCGGTCGTGATGCCCAGACCTGGGGACTGATAAAGTAAAGAACCTTTACCCCCATCCGTTTAAGCGATGCTGCGATTCGCAGATTGAAGCCGCCGTAGTCGACCAGCAGAGCCAAGCTTGGTTTCCGGACTTTAACCTCCGCAAGTACTTGACGAAATACTTTTCGAAAATGGGGATATCGCATAATCGGAGCGAACAGGCCGAAGACCGCCATCTCACGAACATGCACCAGGATCTGGGTCCCGCTTTCGGCGAGACGATCGCCGCCGATTCCGAATACCCCGAGGTCTTCAACTTTCGTGCGCAATGCGTCCACCACGGCCGCGGCATGAAGATCCCCGGATGGCTCGCCGGCAATGACCAGAAGCGATGCGCTCACCCTTTCGCCTCCGCAATAAATTGCGTAATCTCAACCGCGAGTTTCAGAGCGTCGGAGGCATGCCGCCCGGACACCACCGGCTGGTCCCGGGTGGCCACGCAACTCACGAACGAAGCCAACTCACTCGCCAGCGGTTCACCTTTCTCGATCGGAACATCCTCCATGACGATCCCCTGCGCCGCTGCTCGGCAAACCTTGCCTGACTGTTCCTGGTAATCGAGCGATACGTACGTATCAGATAGAAATACCCGAATTTTCCGCAATCGTTCCGGGCTGATCCTGCTGGCGGTTACATTCGCCACGCAACCGTTCTCAAAGATCAACCGCGCATTCGCAATGTCCGCCGTGGGGCTCAACACGGACACGCCTACGGCATGAAACTCTTTCACCTTCGACCGGACGATGTGCAACACAATTTCAAGATCATGGATCATCAAATCTAAAACCACGCTGACTTCCGTTCCGCGTGGCGGCAATCCGGGCCGGGGCGGCGGATACGAAGCGAGTCGATGTGCCTCGATAAACCGGGGATTCTGCGCAGCCTCTTCCAGGTACCCCATCACCGGGTTGAAACGCTCCACATGCCCGACCTGCAGGATGCATCCCTCTCTCTCGGATAGAGCAACCAATTCTTCAGCTTCGCGGGTCGTCCGGGCAATCGGCTTCTCGATCAACAGATGCAGCCCCCGCCGCAACAGCCCATCCGCGACTTCGAAATGCAAGTCCGTGGGGACAACCACGCTGGCTGCGTCGATTTCCGCGGCCAG
>CAUZEO010000027.1:0-27394 GCA_963578625.1 Kiritimatiellia bacterium
CCCCGATCCGGCAAAAACTGGTGAAATTGCGGAGTTAATCGAGCGGCGCGGCGGCCTTGGCGCGTGTTACGGAGGCATCGGCATTAACGGGCACATCGCATTCAATGAGCCGCCGGAGCCGGATGAAGACATAGAGGCCGATGCGTTCATGGCTTTACCGACTCGCGTATTGTCTTTGAGCAGGGAGACGCGGACAATCAACGCCAACACGGTAGGCGGAGAAATATCCGTGATTCCGCGGCGGGCTATCACGGTAGGAATGAAAGATATCCTGGGTGCGCAGCGCCTCCGGTTCTATTGCAATCGTCCGTGGCAAAGCGCGGTAATCCGTCGCGTGCTGCATGGACCCGTGACACCCCACTGTCCCGCGTCCTTCTTGCGCACGCATCCAGACGCATCCATCACGATTGCCGACTACGTTTCGCAACCGCCCGATATTCGCCTGCGGTAGGCGAGGTTCAGCTTGCGAGTTCTTTGCGGATCACGTCATTGTATTCCGGGATTGCGCCACGCATGCTGGCAACGTACGCGCCAAGAGCGTTTCCGGTTTCGGCAGCTTCGGCGGCGGGTTTTCCCTGAAGATAATCGAGCAGGAATCCGGCACTGAAAGCATCTCCTGAACCAACGGTGTCCGCGACTTGGACCTTTCTTCCCCCGCACCGGGTGTGCGAACCCTCGGCAAAAACATGACAGCCGTCGGCGCCCAGGGTCAGCAGGAGAGCCTTCAACTTCCATTGATCCGCAAGGCGCTCAGCAAACGTCTCCAGCTTCAGCTTCTGGCCGAAGAGGAGTTCGCCGAGTATGTCGACCTCTTCCGCATTCAGCTTCACGATCGTGGCATACCAAAGAGACCGTTCGATCCAGGCTCGATCGTAATAGGCTTGTCTCAAATTTACGTCGTAAAGCATTTCAATCCCGGGCAGGCGGTCCAACATTGAATAAAGGCTCTGGCGGGAACTTTGTGAACGCTGAACGATCGTGCCGAAACAGACCACGCGCGGAGCATAAGCGATGATTGCCGAGGGAATTTCCATCGGGTCAATGTGATCGTACGCCACGTTCTCGTGAATGGTGTAGGAAGGCTGTCCGCCCGTAGAAAGATCCACATCGACCGTTCCAGTTTGATAATCCGGATCGATCTGCATAAAATCGTTACGAATCCCCAGTCCCAACATCTCACCGAGCGCCCGGCGGCCCCGTTCGTCGTCTCCTACCCGTGAAACGTAGGCTGTTTCCATGCGGCACCGGGAAAGATGCGCAGCGAGGTTGAGCGGTGCACCGCCCAGAAACTCCTCACCGTCGATGATATCGTATAGAATTTCGCCAAATGCCAGCGCTCTCATATGTTTTTACCGATACTTTTGATGCTCATTCCTTAGCCCCAGTGCATTTCGATCTTGTTCCTTAGAAACATTGCGCTTCTTTTTAGTTCGTCAAATCCGTTTACGCCATCCTCAATACTGATCCATCCGTCAAAGTCTACGCCCTTGAGAGTTGAAAAAATTGCATCGTAGTCGTTCAAACCCTGGCCGATTTCGCCGTGATGAAGCCGTTCCGCGTAGCCAATGCTGTCCATTTCCTCATTTCGAAGGTCTTCGAGTGACCCTCCCTTGAGCGACCGATCGCTCGCATGCATGGTAACGACGCGATTCTTGACGCGATCGAGCAGTTCCAACGGATCTTCGCCGGCAAGAATCGTATTACTGGGGTCGAAGTTAACTCCAAAATTATCATCATGGATCTGGTCGATCAATTCGCAGAATACATCCGCGTGCTGAGCGAATTCGGGATACGACCAGTAATTGTCTTTATAGTGATTCTCGATATTCAATATGATTCCGCACTGTTTCGCGTGCGGGAGGCAGGCCTCAATGCATTCGACAGCGTAGCGGATTCCATCCTCCCGGGAGACCTCCTTCCTGCGTTGTCCTGAGAGCACCCGGCAATAGGAGCCGCCGAGCTCGACGGCCATATCAATCCAGGCTTTTTCGAGATCCACCTGCTTTTGCCGAAACGCAGGATCCGGATGCGTAAAATCAGGAGAGCAGCAGAGCATCGGGATTCTGCGCCCCTGGTCTTCCACCATCCGTCGGAAACCTGCCCAGGACTCCTTATTCTTCAGTTCCAGGAATCCGCAAAAAAACTCGAGCCCGTCGATGTCCAATTTTCCGGTCAATTCGATCCACTCTCGGACCGACATCTCTCCAGTAACGCAGAGCGGATCCATAAAAGCTTTGGGAAAGGCGGCCAGTTCAGGCATTCAGGAACTCTCGATTCGAAATCTAATCATCTACTCATCCGCCCGGGATCAATACCGCCTTTGCGATCTTGCATGCATACATCGTTTCGAAAGCGTCTTTCCACTCCCCAAGCTTCCAGGTCCCTCCGATCAGCGGCGTTACATCGAGTTGACCGCTGGCCATCATGGCAATGATTCGCTCCCAGATCGGCCAATTGTGGCTAAAGCTACCTTGGATGGTCACGTTCTTCTGGACGGCAGCGTCGAGGCTGAAATTGAGTGGCTGCGGCCCCCACCCCACTTTACTGATCCACCCCGATGGCCGGACCGCATCAATGGCAAGCTGAAGCGCAGAAGACGCGCCTGCCGCGTCGATCACGCCGTCACAACCCAATCCGTCGCGCTGCATAGCCCATTCCGCCGCGCCTTCGGTCAAGGCGGTACAGCCCACCGCGCGGACGACTTCCAGGCGCATTTCGTCTGCCGGCAGACCGATGACGGCGACTTCGGCACCGCACATTTTGGCCATCATTCCGGAAAGGATTCCGATGGGTCCCGGACCAACCACCAGCACTCGGTCACCCGGCCTGACACGGCCATTATTCACGACCGCATTGTAGGCGACGCAACACGGCTCTGTCAGCGCGCCGTGTTCGAACGGGACCGGGTCCGGAAGGCGGTGAAGGATTCGCTGCGGCACCGGTGCGTACCTTCGCATCGCGCCGTCTACCACGGCGCCGTACCCACGTCGGCCCGGATCGAGATTGTATAGGCCCTGCCGGGTCAATGGGCTGTCCGGATCGACGACCGCGGCGGTTTCACTCACGGCGCGGTCACCCACGCCCCATCCCGTGACCTGTTTTCCAACGTCCCGAATGATCCCGCAGAATTCGTGTCCCAGGACCACCGGGTAGTTCATCGGCCAGCTTGCGCTGCCCTGCCACATGTGCAGATCGCTACCGCAGACTCCGACCGCCTGAACTTCCAATAGGACTTCGTCCGGAGCAATTTCTGCCTCGGGCACAATCCGAAGCTCAACGGAGAGCGGCTCGGGCGCGTAGTTAACTAGGGCCGTGTCCGACATGATTTTCTAGAGACCTGCTTCCATCTGTTTTAATATCTTCAATTCACGGGGAAGATGCACTGCGTGCGGCTCCCAATCGATCCATTCGCCGCTGATATAGCCGGAATAATTCGCATCCTTCAAGCATCGCAGTGCACTTTCGTGGTCAGCGACGCCCTCGCCGATGGCGCAAAATTCGAACTTTCCCGGTTCGGAATCAAAACCATCGTGGACATGAACGTGACGAATCCATGGTTCGAGAATTTCGTATGCCTCCCGCATGCCGAGGTTGCCACTTCGTACGGGATGCAGGATATCCCAGTTTACGCATACTTGGGGATGGTTCGCCATCCTCATGACGGCAGCCACGTGCTTTGGATCACACCAGTCATCGTGCGTCTCCATGCAGATTGATACGCCGCATTCCGAAGCCTGGTCGCCCAATGCCGCCAGCGAGACGGCTACCTGCGCGATCGCATCCTCACGCTCCAACCCCTCGCCAATCTTACCGCCAAACACCCGGATTCGAGGGCAACCGATATCAGCGGCGAGGTCGATTGCGAGCCGCGAATCCTCGATATGCCCGGCAACAGACGCGGGATCGGCATACATGCAGGAGGTCGCGAGGCAACAAAGATCTACTCCGGAATCTGAAACGGACGCTCGGATCTCCGCACGAAGCCCAGGCGAAGCATCGAATTCGATGCCGTGGGCATGATCTGACTGCGATCTCGGTTCGACAGCGACATACCCGTATTCACGGGCCATTTGCAACATCTCGCAAAGACCCAGTTCGGGACAGGAAAAGCTCATGAATGCGTAGTTCATAGGTCAAGACTGAAGGATGGTACTCTACTGCCTTGGAGTGAGACAGATCAAACCCGGTGAGGAGAGACCCGGAAGCGAGCAGGATTCAATGTTGGGGACACCCGATAGGCTACGGTACTCAGCCCCACGGCCGGTCGGGCACATCAAGACGAGTCGGAGGCCCGTCTCTCTTCCTCGATGACCGTCCACAGGAAAAGCAACCCCAGGGCGGAAACACGGTCAAAAGCGACAGACAGCGAATCTCCAAGAATCGCGCTGTCGAGGCATTGCGACATCCGGGGATACTCCTCTTGCTGGAAGAGGTCACGTAGCTTGGCCCTGGTGGCGTCGGGGAGCAGAGGAACGTCATCTTCGGTCAGGATGTAGTTCAATCCCTCTCCTGATTTCTCCTGCTCGGCGTCAAAAATCTCCACCATCGATTCCCGGCGGCCATAGGCTTCCAAGACATGGAGAAACAGGGAGCGGAGCCAATAGGGATCCGGGCGGGAGGGGATTTCAGCGCGCAAAAGCGCCAACAACTCGTCGCGCTTCGCCGCGGAGGAAAGTCCCGTCAAAACATGAAGCCGCGTTGCGTTACTCGCGGACCCGTAGAACAGGTCCCGCATTTTCTGAGGTGGGACGTCCACGCCCAGGCGATACAACGACTTCATCGCCGCGGCGCTTGCGGAAAGGTCTTTCGCAGCCAGAATGCGTTGCAGCAGGGTAATGGCACGGCGGTCCCCCAGGTATCCGAGCGTCGTAATTGCTTCGACCCGGATGGGGGAGGTGTCGGAAGCTGCTTCGCAAGCAACCGCCTCGAATGCCTCCGGGAGTGGTTGCCGATTCAGGAGGCGATAGGCGCGATACCGTTCCGTGGTGTCGGCGGAACCGGCCCACTTCAATATCATCGCCCGGCTCATCCGGCTGGGGATCATGAGCGCCCCTTCCATGAGAAGCTGCCGGTTTCCGGGAGTGGTTTGAAGTTCGGCCCGATGCACGCGAAAGATTGTAACCAGGTTTGACGGCATGAGCGCCGCCAGGTCCTTGCTGAATTGCAGCCCGCGTTCGCCGCGAACCAGAATGGTCATCAGGCAAATGCCGGCGCTCATACAAACCCAAAGTGAAAACACGTTGCTGTACGGATGAATCAATCCGCTGTCCTGCATCCTGGTTAACGGCGCTGTTACCGCGACGATGATCGTCGCAACCACGGCACCGACCACGGTAACGATCTGATAAACAACCGACACGGTATAGGAATGAGAGGCGGGTAGCCGAACTGTCTGAAGACGATGCAGCACATTGCCGGAAACAGTAAGCGCCGCAGCGGAAAGGGTATACAGGACCGCAACGAAAGCTACGGTGTGGGCGAACGGAATCGCTTCCATCCAGATCCAACAGATCCCCACGCCGATCAACACGAGTTGACAGCTCGACATCAGCGCCCGAAACGGGATGTGATCGCCGGCAATCCTGAGGGTGACAGCGGCAAGCAGCGTGCCTCCCATGCTGAGAGCTGTAATAAACAGGATCGTGGCGCTGGAAAACTCGATCACCCTCTTCATGTAATTGATCTGGTACATTACACTGATGGAGAGCATCGTAACCAGAAACGTAAAGACAATGACCTGGCGGACATTTCGGGTTCGAAAAGCGATACGAAAGGCTTGGATGAGACCGGCAACCGTTCCCTCGGTGAGATACCCGGTGGCAGGCATTTTCCGAAGCAAGTAGTATGCGAAAAAATTAGCGATTACGGCGGAGGCAAGAACGAGCATGAAGCCCGCCTCTTCGGACGCCATTAAATTACCGTCCAACACAAGAAACGCGACAATCATCGCGGGCAGTGCGGAAACCACGTGCCGGATGGTATTACGCGCGACAAAGCTCTGCATGGTCCGCGCCGGACAGATTGCCTTCTGGGCAACGTACCACGCGCTGATCCCTATGGATCGACAGATGAGGAAGGAGTAATAAATGATCAGAACGCCGGCGATCTTCCATCCGGACGAAGGCAACAGGGGCAGAAGAAGATAGGCCCCGCCCACAAGAAAGCGCCCGAACCATGCCCTGCGCCAAACGCTTGTTGTTTCGGCACCGTCCAGAAAGAGGGGCGAAAACAAAGCGGCCAGTCCGGTTACGTAAAACGCAGCATAGATGAGCCCCATGACCAGGTCGCCCGCCCCGTAGAAAAGTGCGAGCAGCGGAACAACGGAAGTGATTGATAGCGAAGCGCCATACGAATTGAACGACATGTATCGCAGTGCGCGGGCCTGAGCCTCACGCTGCGTTTTTCTGGAAAGATTCAGGATCAAAAGTTAACCCATAGGTATTTACATTTCACTCGGCCGGCGGAATCACGAATTCGTCGGCAGGTCCGGCCTCCTCGGGGCTTCTTTTTGCCAGGTATATCCTGGGAACGATAATTCCCAGGGAACCGGCGATCAGGAGAACGCCACCCACCCACTGGTTGCCGGTCATTCGTTCACCCAGAAACGCCGCCGCAATAATCAAGGAGCCAAGGGGAATCAGGGAGTGTCCCGCCTCCGTTGCAATCGGCCCGAGCACCTTGATGATTTTGTACATCAATACGTGGCCGATAGAGATCCCCATCAGTCCGGAAAGAAGCAACATGGACCACCGAAAGACGGAGAGTTCCGCCAGGGATCCGTACTCTCCAAACACCAGCATCAGGGCAACCAGTCCGGGAGCGGTATAAACACAAATCACGCTGAATGCCAGCACGGAAGGAAAACCTCCCATGTAGTAGCCGACCGATACGCTATAAAGGCCCCAGCAGGCGGAGGCGCCCAGCACAAGAAAAAGGCCGAAGGGCGAACTTCCCCCGTGGGCAAGGCTGCCGGCGTACATGAGAATGACTCCCAGGACGGTACCCGCGGCCCCCAGCCAGAATCCGGGACTCCTTGCGAGCGCCCGCTCCCGGTGGAGGAACCAGAATCCGAACAATATTGAAAATGGGAATGCGCACCGTACGACAAAACTGATGACCGTCGCGTCGTTGTAATACGGCGACCATGCCCAGCAGATCTGGCCGATGATATTGATGAGGGAGGGCACGATAGCGGCTTTCCAAATACTTCGCCCCCCCGGAATCCTTTTTCGACGAAGCAGAAGAACAGGAACGAACAGCAACGCGGCGAAGCCGTATCGAACACCGTTCGCGGTCCACCCGTCGATATAGTCCGTGAAGTACTTCAAAATGACCGGCATCGAGGAATAGATAAGGATGCTTCCGAAAAGGCAAAAAACCGCTACGAATCGGCCGTCGGATTGAGAAGGTGTGGGAGGAGTTCCGGCTGTAGGAAAGAGAGGCGTCAGCTTTTACCTTCTCGCAGCTCATAGGTCATTTGAAGCGCAGAGATTCCACCGTCGACATAGAGCATCTGCCCGGTGATGTACCGGGCGTCATCGGAAGCAAGGAATGCCACCGCCCCCGCAACATCACGGGGAAGACCGATTCGCCCCACCGGAATCTGCGACTCCAACAGGCGCTGCATGCCCTCGTCATCCTGATGCCCGTAGTCGTTCAACTGGGTGCGGATGAGACCCGGGCCAACCCCGACGACCCGGATGCCCTGACCGGCCAGGGTTACCGCCAATCCTCGAACCATCATCAGCACCGCGCCCTTGCTTGCGTCGTACAGCACGAGATCGCGTTCTGCCTGGATGGAATTGGTGGAACCCGTGCAGATCACGCAGGCGTCAAACTCCCGTTGCCCGACAATCCGCGCAAACTGCTGGCTGGCGAGGAAATACCCGCGAACATTCAGGTCAAATACCGCCGAGAAATTTTCAGGCGTAGTATCCAGGAACGACGATTCTACGCATGTGCCGGCATTGTTGACGAGACAGTCGACACCATTCATGCAGGCGGCACCCTCCTCTACGACCTTCCGCGGGCCGTCGGTCGTCGAAAGGTCGGCGTGCACGTAATGACAGGGGCCCAGCGCCCTCATGCGGTCCAGGAAATCCGCCGGGGGATCCGGCAAGTGAGAATTAAGCACGACTTCCGCGCCATCCCCCAATAATCCTTCGGCCACGGCCGCGCCGATACCCTCGGTGCTTCCAGTGACGATTATCCGCTTTCCCGACAGCTTCATGGTGCGTCTCCGCTTGGAAAGATCGACTCCAGGTCCCCGGCCAGCCCGGGAATCAATCGTAGCGCATTTTCGTGGTAGATCTTTTTTAGTGCATCGTCCGGCAGACCCAGTCCATGCACGCGCCACCGGTGCCGGCCGAAGGTGCCGTCGTAATCCGGCGGCACGAAGTACTCGTCAAATGTTTCGAACATGCGGAAATGGAACCGATACATGTCCCGTGACGGAGGCATATCCGTTCCGAAGTAAATGCGATCGATATAGCGGAGAATAAATTCGCGGGCCGAATAAGGTTGGCGCCCCAACTCGTCCATCCGCGCGGAGAGATCGATATAGACGTTGGGGTTCTCATCCAAAAGCCGGGCGACCTCGTCAAGGTTCTCAGGGAAATTAGCAACGTGGGGCAAAAGAAACGTCGTGTTGCGATGGTTCCGCAACAGGTTGTCGCGCCGCTTGAGAAGGTCCTCTTTGCGGGGGTACTTCGAATCAGCGAACGACCAGTTGGAATATTTTTCCAAGCTGAACGCGTGCTCATTCTTTTCATCAAGCGGCTGGAAAAAGCCATACGGATCAGACTGGTGAATCAGAACCGGAACGCCAAGATCTCCTGCCGCTTCCCAAATCGGGGCAAGTTTCTCGTCATCGATATTGATCAGTCTGCCGGACGCATCCCGGTACAAGAATCCAACCTCTTTCAAAATTTTGAGACCCCGCGCGCCTTTTTGAATATCAGATTCAAGTAGTTCAAGCGTCTGATCGACGAACGCATCTACATCGTCGTACAGGGGTTGATCATGGGGTGCACAGAAGGTCGCGGTTGAAAACCCGTAGAACCGGTTGGGATAAGGCCCCTGGCACGTCTCGATGAAGTCCTCGATTCGACCCGGGGCTATCTCATAACCCCCTTCGACCCATTTTATCGATATATTGGAGGTGAGATCACAGTAGCAGACGACACCCACATCATCGAAAGTACTGACAAATTCTTCAACCTGGTCCCAGGCCCCCCACAAATGGTTGTGCGCATCGATAACAGGAAACCTGGCCCGCCGGGGAATATTTTCGGGCTGGAAAAGAAAGCAATCTTCGCGCCGCCCGTCTTCTCGTCTTATCGTGCTCACGTTCAGGACCGACCGATTGCCAGTAGCGGGTTTGTCTGGGTAAGGCGGGCGATCTCTTTCTCGGATAATCCCACCTGGCTCCGCAAATTCTCCGCGCTTTGAGTCATGCTGATTGCGGAACCCACGAAGTGACTGCCGTCCGGTGCCCGCGCCACGAGATCCTCGCCAATGACCAGGTCCCACCGGCTGACGGTGTACCGGCCGGGTCCGAGCCCCGCGGGCGCGATGGCATCGGACACCACGAAACAACGGTCGATTCCTGCAAGTTTCAGAATATTGGCGAACATAAAATAGGGAAGGTGCGTGCCATCCGCGATCAGGCCGAACCAGATCCGGTCGGATAAACTCAGCGCACGCTGAATGATGTTGTCATGGCGATGCATCATGATGGGAGCGCCGTTTCCCAGGTGCGTGAACATGGAGAGACCTGCGTCCACCGCTCCACGAAGCTCCTCCATGGTCGGATCGCAGTGTCCAGCCGAGACAACGATGCCCTGCTCTGCGAGAAAACGGGTAACCCTCAACCCGTCATCCCGCTCGGGCGCGAGAGTCACGATCCGGGTTAATCCGGATCCCGCATCCAAAAGTTGTTTCATCACATCCAGGTCCGCCCGCCTCACGGCATCGAGAGGGTGGGCGCCTCTGTATCCGTCCTGCTCATTGATGAACGGCCCTTCAATGTGTAACCCGGCGATCACCTCCTTTGCGAGCGGGTCCCGCTCCCGAAGCTCCGCGATGCGCCGCAACCGGCGGGCCATCTCGTCAACAGACTCGGTAATGACGGTGGCAAGGATCCCGGAGACCTGGTCTTCCTTGAGTTTCTCGCAGGCCGCGTGCAACTGCCCGGCATTCAAATCGTTTTGGTTGAAATCGATTCCGCCGTAGCCGTTTACCTGGAGGTCAAAATACATCAGAGGGAATTTTGGAAAAACTTCACGCTCTTGTTCTCTCCCCATCCGTGACCGCCGCCGAACAGGTCGAGGTCCAGGCGATCCCGAACACCGGCGCCCTCGTAAATTTTCTCGAGTTTCCGGTAACATTCCATCGCAGTTTCAACCGTGAAACAATCGTCATAGCTGCCGATATCGATCAGCAATGGAAGAGGTGCGAGCAGGCCCTGCAAATCCGGCAGGTCCACGAGATCGAACAGGCCGGGTGCCACTTGCATGCCGCAGTAATTCACATCTCGTATGCCAAAAACACGCCACACATCGCTATAGCAGATGATCTCGGCAGCCTTCATCCGCTCATCGCAAAAGGCGGTCCAGGTCGTCATGGTTCCGCCCCCGCTCAGCCCCATTACGCCAAGGCGGTTTTCGTCCACGAAAGGGAGCGTGGAAACGAAATCGGTCGCGGCCATCCCGTGTCGTACGTTAATTGAAATCGATGTCATTCCGAGCATCGTGGCATGCAGGTAATAGAGGTTGCACCAATCCCTGCCGCCGCCGCGGCCTCGCCAGTTCGGCTTTCCGTCGTCGTTGTGATCGCCTTTCCCGATCCAGTCCACCGCATATGTGACGAATCCTGCCTCCGCCATTTTCTGTCCATATTCATAGTTGTGCGCCTGGATGTTGGCCTGCAGAACCGGCGTCGAATCATTGCCCATGACCGGCTCTTTGCCGGAACTGCCGTGCCCGTGCCAGCATAGCAGGGCCGGACGGGGACTATCATCCGCCGTATCCGGCGGAATGTTGACATAAAGGATCGCGGACAGATGCGGTTGAGCATCGATGACCCACTTTTGTTTCCGTAGTCCCCGGTGCTCCCACTCGACCAGCAACTCCGGTCGCGGATCCACTTTCTCGGGAAACGTACCGAGACAGGACAGGACTTCCGGTCTTGCTTCCGATTTCCATTCTTCAAAAGAACCGGAGAAAGCATCAAACTGGAACTTCGGGCGATGTTCACCTGCAATTCTGATGAACATTTCCTGGGGGCTAAGATTTCGGTTATTCATAGGTTGCAATAAAATAAGCGGGAAAGAGAGGCTGGTGCAAGAGTCGTTTTCGCCTGAACGCGGTATGGGCCAGGGATCCGGAACATGGGTTTGATACCCGAGGAGCTACGGAAGAGCCAGAAGGTCGTCGCATTGGACAGGCAGCCCGGTGCGGATCGACTCGTTGGCGCTGATGCCGATCAGGACGGACGCGCCTCCGTCGATATGGCTTGCCGCCCGGTTGTAGGGGTCGGCCGGAGGATCGGGGTTGAAAATCTGCTCAAGCATGATCGGATCCGCGCCGCCGTGCCCACCCTCCGCCGTCGGAATCTCTACGTCATAGGGAACGCCGAACATCGGGTAGACTTTGATACCATGAGCCAATCCCTCCTGCTGTGCCGCCGAGATCTCCTCCTGGCTCTGGCCGAGGATAATGTGCGAGCCGTGACGCTCCACTATTTCGATTCGGCCCTTAGTACCGGTGATTGCAGCGCGCCATCCCTCCCAGGGAGAATACGCAAGAAGGGAGTAGTTCAAGATGATCCCATTCCGGTACTTGACCATCACCGCCATGGTATCTTCGATTGAAATGTTATCCCCGAACACGTTCCGGTCGCGGACATAGCCATCGTACTTTTCGGCATCCAGGTAGAGAGCCTTCGCAGTGGCCATCGTCTTCTGCTTCTCGGGATCGTCCCCGCCGTCGAGAACCAGCGCAAACGGATCGTCGTCTTCGCTCACATTGCCGGTGTATCGATCGTACTCGTAGGTCTTGCCCCGGGTTTTCGCGTTCTCGCGGCCGTAGAATTTCAAGTCTCCCATGCAGAAAACCGTTTCCGGTTTTCCCTCAATCCACCAGTTGATGATGTCAAAGTGATGGGTCGCCTTGTGAACGAGCAATCCGCCCGATTTATCCTTTTCGCGGTGCCAGCGCCGGAAGTAGTCCGCGCCGTGGCTGGTGTTGAGAACCCACGAAAAGTCCACGGCCAGGGGCGTGCCGATGATCCCCTTCATGACCAGGTCCCGAACCACGGTGGATATCGGCGTATACCGGTAGTTGAAGGTGACGGTGAGCTTGCGGCCCGTCTTCTCAATCGTATCGAATATCAGGTTCGCCTTCTCTGCATTGACCGTCATTGGCTTCTCGGTAATCGCATCGCAACCCAGCTCCATGGCACGGGTGATGTAAATGTCATGGGTCGAATCCATGCTGGTGACGATGACGACATCGGGCTTCTGCTCTTCGATCATTCGGTCGAACTGGTCGGGAAAGTACGTCGCCACGGGTTCCACGTTGTACTTGCTTTGGAGTTCCTCGTTGTAGAAATCCATTCGCCCCTGGTTCACGTCGCAGAATCCGGCCAACCGGCAACTGTCCGGATAGGTCTTCAGAATCGCTTCAATGTACATCGTTGACCTGCCGCCGGTGCCGACGACTACGTATGTTTTTTTGGCCATTCGAACGGTTTCCTGTTTCCTGCTGCTTTGATTCTATGGTGCGGAGCGTATTTCAATAGACGCTAGCCCCCGTACCGTCAAGCGAATCCCCGCCCATTCCAGGCGGGGATTCTCAAGACGCGAAAAAGGGCCGCGAATTCGCGGCCCTTTTTCGCAGAGGAAAGAGACCTTCCTACATTAAGGATTTGGCTTAATTTCGACGTAGCACGGCATGCCCGACGTCGAGAGCGGGCACTCCGTAATGGTTCCGGGACACTGGGTACGGGATCCATCGGGACACTGCGTCAGCGAGGTTCCGTCCGGGCACACCGTCGGCGATCTGTTTGAACACTCAGTAAGCGACGCAGGACACACGGTCGGGTTCTGCACGCACTCGGTCAAACTGGCCGGGCACGTTGTATGATCCGTGGGACACAATGTTTGCTTAGCGGGGCATTGAGTATCGATTGCCACCGGCGGACAAATCGTCGCGACATACGCGCAGTGAGTCGGTTCCTGCGGGCAAGAGGTGATCGTGTTGGGACACTCTGTTTCTGCGATCGTGCAAGTGGTCACACTCGCCGGGCACTCCGTCAGCGTCCCAAAGACCGGGCATTCCGTCAGCGTCGAAGGGCAAATTGTTTCGCCTCCTGGACATTCCGTCCGGACCACCGGGCACATCGTCTGTTCATGCGGGCAGATGGTCGTTGAGCTCGGACAGGCCGTCAATTCACGCGGACATACTGTGGGGTGCGCCGGGCAATGGGTTTCACGCTTCGGACACATCGTATCCATGGCGGGACACTCGGTCATAATCCCCACTTCCGGGCAGACCGTCGGAACCAGCGGACAACGCGTGGGAGCCTGCGGACAAGCCGTCAATCTTCTCGGGCACTCTGTCAGCGTGCGCGGACATACCGTCTCATTCTGGGGGCAATCGGTGAACGAGGCCGAGCATAGCGTGGGCTCCTGCGGGCAGAAGGTCGGACCGGACGGGCATTCGGTCGGAACCCGGGGACATTGCGTTTCTTCGGCAGGACACGCGGTCTCTGAGCGAGGGCACTGCGTCGGAATCGCAGGACAGAAAGTAACGATCCCACCAATGTCTACACACTCCGTCGGAACCAGCGGGCAATGCGTTTGCTCCACGGGACAGTGGGTCGGCCGGCGCGAGCACTCGGTTTCGACATTCGGGCATGCAGTTTGGTGCCGCGGACACTCGGTCAGCGAGGCGGGACAGAGCGTATCCGCTCGAGGACAGAAGGTCGCACCGGCGGGGCACTCAGTGCGAACCCGGGGACAGTGCGTCTGATCCATCGGACAGAACGTCTTATCGGAAGGACACTGGGTGAGATTTGACGGGCACAGAGTGTGCGCAACCACGCAGACCGTGGGTTCGAGCGGACATGCCGTATTGTCTCGGGGGCACTCGGTGGGGACCCTGGGACAATACGTATCCACGGCCGGGCACATGGTTCGGCCCACCGGGCAGTGTGTCGGATCCGTAATCACCGCGCATTCCGTTGGAACGCGGGGGCATTCGGTCGCAATTCGAGGGCATTCGGTGAGAACGGCAGGACACAAGGTCTTCTGCTTCGGACATTCCGTTAGCCCCTGCGGACATTCGGTCGGCCCACCCGGGCACTGGGTCATTACCTTCGGGCAAACAGTGTGATCCGACGGGCAGCGAGTCTTGTCACGTGGACACACCGTTTCGTCCCGCGGACACTGCGTTGCAAGTCCGGGACAAACGGTCTGAATAACCGGGCAAACCGTGGCATGCGTGGGGTCGACCGGGCAAACCGTCCGCTCCGCCGGGCACTGCGTTTTCGAACGCGGGCAATGCGTGGGGCGCTGCGGACAGATTGTATCGTGCGTCGGGCATTGAGTGAACGCTCCAATCTGGACGCATTCCGTCGGAATCATCGGACAATGCGTTTCGCGGGCCGGACATTGCGTCAGGACCCGCGGGCACTCGGTCTCCACGCGCGGACAAAAGGTGTCCTCGGCCGGACAAACCGTTTCATTGCGCGGGCAATGCGTCGGTGTCCGCGGGCATTGAGTCAGGTTGCGCGGACACTCCGTGGGCTCCACCGGACATTCCGTCGGTCCGGACGGACACCGCGTCTCTTCCCGTGGGCAACGCGTCGCTGCCGCGGGGCAGTGCGTGAAAACGCGCGGGCAAGAGGTATGGTAAATCGGGCATTCCGTCTCCCCTGAGGGACACTGTGTCCGATCAACCGGGCACTTGGTGGGTTCGGCCGGGCAATGGGTTTTCCGCCGCGGGCACTCCGTCGCATCCACTGGGCATTGCGTATCAACCGGGTCCTGCGGACAGAGGGTATGGAACGAAGGGCACTGGGTTGCTTCGGCGGGACAACGCGTCTCTTCCGCCGGGCAGTGCGTAGGCAACCGCGGACAGGTTGTGATCTGGATCGGGCACTCCGTCTCCTGCGGCTCTGTCGGACAGGTGGTGGGAATGCGCGGGCACTGCGTAAATTCGACCGGGCACAAGGTCGCGACCGGACAATGGGTCGGGATCACCGGGCAGTGGGTCGGCTCCGACAGGCAAATGGTCGGGTGTGCCGGACACTGGGTACGCAGGGCCGGGCAATGCGTAGGACGCTGGCTCGGACATACCGTCACCTTATTCGGACATTCGGTGTGAACGATAGGGCAATGGGTCGACTCCGTTGAGAGCGGGCACTCGGTGCGAACGCCGTGGCATATTGTGGGGGTTCTCGGGCAGAAGGTAGGTGCGGACAGGCACTCGGTCGGATCCGCGGGGCACTGCGTATGAGTGAGCGGGCAAATCGTCGAGTGCTCATTCAGCACACACAGAGTCGCGTCAATCGGGCAATGCGTCGGCCGTACCGGGCAGCGTGTCAACTGCGAGAAACAATGCGTCGGCAACCGGGGACATTGCGTCACGGCGATGTCGACGGGGCAATGCGTCGGGAGTTGTACACATTGCGTAGCCGTTCCCGGACAGACCGTGATATGTGAGGGACAGGCAGTTGGATGTTGGGGGAATATCGTCGGCCGTAATTCGGCCTCAATTTCCACGACCCGCAGCATCAGATCATTCGGCGCGGGATCAGGAATCTCAATGTAGCAGACATTCAATCCGTCGTAATAGTGGTGCGAGAAGTTGTGGATTGGAGTCCACACATCTCCCCCATCGGTACTGTATTCCGGGCAATAATCCCCCGGTCCTTCGCTGTCGAACTCGACGCGAATCTTTGACGATTTCGAAATGTCGCTCACCTTCGCGGCGACCGCGTCGGTCGAAACGACACCTGGAATCTGCCCGTTGAGCCAGAAAATTCCAGCGAGACAGCATGTGATGAGAAGGAAGGCACGGAACGCAAGCCGCGGGGTATGGGTCAATCGATCAGCTAAGGACATGGTTCATCTCCATGCGGTAGTTTGCTCCCGACAAACCGCCGCGTTGTTTATGACCGCTACCTTTAACCGTTTTAAATAGTAACCGAATGGGGCAGAGAAATCAAGGGGGATTACGTATTTTGTAAAATACGCGGATAAAATACGCGGAATTTTGGTGATAAAAAACAGAGGGTAAGCCCATCATCCGTTCGCGATCAGGATCAGATCCGGTCATCTCGGGAGGAAATCAGGAGGCATCATGGAAAAGCGAATACTCGGAAACACAGGAATCGAAGCAACCGTACTTGGGTACGGAGCAATGGAAATTCGCCAGGGGGCAGCAGACGGCGTGACAGAGGCAGACGCCGAGTTTGTATTAAACGCGGTACTCGACGGCGGCATCAACTTTATCGATACCGCGCCTGATTACGGATTGAGCGAGGAGCGGATCGGTAAATACATTGCCGGGAGGCGCGACGAATATGCCCTCGCCTCCAAATGCGGTTGCAACGTTCCCCGAAAAGATGGAGCAGACCAACCGGGCCATATTTGGAACCGTGATCAGCTCGTCCATAATGTTGAATTGAGCCTGAAGCGGATGAAAACGGGGGTCCTCGATATCTGGCAACTTCACAATCCTTCCGTGGCGGAGATCGAAAACGGCGAGCTCGTTGCGGCGATGGAACAAGTGAAGGCACAAGGAAAGGTCCGCCACGTGTCGATCAGTTCGAGACTGCCGGACATCGTGACCTGCATCGAGCACGGCTGGTTTGAGAGCTACCAGATCCCCTACTCCGCCCTGGACCGCGCGGAGGAAAATTCGATCAGTGCCGCGGCTGATTCCGGCGCCGGCACAATCATTCGGGGAGGTGTTGCCCGGGGAGAACCCGGGGAAGGCCAGGGCAATGAAGATCGCTGGTCCGCTTGGGAAAAGGCCAAACTCACTGATCTCTGCGAACCCGGAGAAAGCCCCAGCGCGTTTCTGCTTCGGTTCACCATCACCCACCCGGGCATGCACACCACTATCGTTGGAACGAAAAATCCGGCCCACATCGCGGAGAATCTCAAAGCGGCGGATGCCGGCCCCCTGCCGGACGATGTCTACAAGGAGGCGAAACGCCGATTGGATGAGATTGGGGAATCCCCGAATTCCTGATCGGTGTGTCCGCGCTGGATTGTAGGGGCGGACGATCTCAACCAAACGCATACTGGTAGTCGACGACGAGCAGTCGATCATCGATGTCGTGGTGTACGCGTTGGAGATTGAGGGGTTTCAAACGATGTCGCACTGGACGGTGAAGCGGGGCTGAGGCTTTTCGAAGAGCAGGAGCCATCACTCGTGGTTCTGGATTTGAATCTGCCTAAACTACCGGGGAAGGAACTTTTCAAGACCCTGCGCGGTCTGCGCCCCTCGGTTCCCGTGATCATGCTGACATCCAGCAGCGACGAGGGGATGCCGGTGCAGGTTGGCGGCCACGACGAAATCGGCGAATTGGCCGAGGCGTTCAACCGGATGGCGGCCGAAATCGACCGGCGAAACCGGGCGAACAAGGAGTTCATGTCCGTCATCGTGCACGAACTTAAAACACCCATCACGGCGATCCGGGGCACGGTGGAGATCATGGTACGAGAAGCAGGACGACGGAACCGTTCTCATCAGGATCCGCGACAACGGCACGGGAATACCCGCGGAGAATCTTCCCAAGGTCTTTGGTAGATTCTTTACCAACGAACCCAAGGATCAACCTCGTGAGTACGGAAGCGGACTCGGCCTGGCCATCGCAAAAAGCATCATCGAAAACCACCAGGGGGACATTCAAGTGACCCGCAATAGAGCAGATCGCACGAAATTCACATTCCGTATCCCGGTGACGAGCGGGAAGGCGCCAGCAACAAAACACGACACCGCATACTACGTAGTGTTGAGAGTTGCGCAAACCGCGGGCTGCCGGCTACGATTGTTCTTCCTTCCGAAGCCTTCGGCGGTACAAATGTTTGTAGGCGTCGTTCTCGGCACAGCCGGGGTAAATCCGGTCCCATTCGAGATCCCAATCCTTCGCAATGGGAAAATCACGGTGATAGGCGAACCACTGCTCCGCCTCCTCCCGGCAGCAATACGTGCATCCATCGCCGGGGGGCGGTAGCAAGTACGGAAACAGGTCGGCCTTGTGGATGGTGTCGCCGGACGTAGTTTCGATCTGATCCGCCGATGAGGACGACACCTGACACGGTACCTGAAAATTGCCCCGTGGGAGCACCCAGTCGCCGACCGCGAGGGAAAACTCCGAGATATTCTCCATGATTACCCCTTGCGAACCGCTTTCAATTTTGGGAGCAATTCCCCGCTTTGGAGTAGCTCGAATATGATATCGCTACCTCCTATGAATTCACCGTTTATGTAGAGCTGGGGGATGGTAGGCCAGTTGGAATAGACCTTGATTTCACTCCGAAGTTCCTCATCTTCAAGAACGTCAAAAGTGGTAAACGGGATGCCGGAAGATTGAAGAATTTGAACGGCTTGCGCAGAAAATCCGCACGCAGGCATTTCAGGGATTCCTTTCATAAAGAGCACGATTGGGTTATCTTTGATATCTTTGCTAATTCGATCCTGTATAGTCATGCCACTACCTATATGAAACTAACGCCGATTGTCCAGCAAGAACTGGACGTATTCTCCGGAGGCCACCATGTCGCTGCGCCAGCAGATTGAAGCCAAAATTCAAGCCCGGGTATCTTCAGCCCATCTTGAGGTAATCAACGAGAGTCACCTGCACAGTGGTCCTCCGGATGCCGAATCCCACTTCCGGATCATCATCGTTTCAGATTCTTTCGAGGGCGTTTCTTTGGTGGAGCGGCATCGGACGATCAATGAAATACTACGCGAGGAATTTCAGGCAGGCCTGCATGCGTTGTCACTTCGGACACATACATCGGAAGAATGGAAAGCAATTCAAGGCAATGT
Organism: Kiritimatiellia bacterium; assembly: GCA_963578625.1. Classification (GTDB taxonomy): domain Bacteria; phylum Verrucomicrobiota; class Kiritimatiellia; order SLOV01; family SLOV01; genus CAUZEO01. The sequence goes on from CAUZEO010000027.1 coordinate 19,071, forward strand.
CCCGCCGCCGCCCCCATGTCATGGGGGATCCAAGATCTCCCTGGAACAGGAATGATGCCATTCGAGCCAGTACGTGCAGGCTAGAGATGGAACATGATGACCTTACGTATGGACGATCCGTTTTCACGATCAATATGGAAACGCTTCCATAAAGCGATCCAGGTTCTTTTCAGCCTTTTTTGAGCGGGCCGAAGCTGTAAAGTAATAATTTCCACGCGTCCAGGCCATGAAAACCTCGAGCGGTGTAATTGTCCTGAAAAAACTCGGTTTCGTGTTCAGCGAAGCCTGGTCGCCAGGCAACACTTCAAAATGAGAGATTTCCGCCTGCACAATATCGACGGCCTCCTGTAGGTCATTTGGATTATCATAGATGCCAGCCGTTACAAAGATGAGATCCTCATCACCTGAAACCGTGCCCCCACTGAAACGATACTGAGCTTCGATTAGCTCGTTTCGGACTTCTTGCGGATGATCCATCTGCGAGCGGCGGAATGGCCCGACCAGCATGGGAAGCAACGTGTCCAGTATCTTCCCCGGCGGGCATGGGACGCTGTTCGATGGCGAACATTGCAGGAAAGGGATCGCGTCGTTCGCCGGATTTTTTCACTATCTATTGCCCGGCGGATTCCGATATAGTTCCGGAACACTGACTCTTTAGGAGGAGCACACCGTGAAATATCGATATCTGGGTGAATCAGGATTGATGGTCTCCCGCGTTTGCCTGGGCGCCATGGCCTTCGGGATGGATGACTGGGGCTGTGACCAGGAGACGGCTACCGCCATGACCCGAGCCTTCATCGAAGGCGGCGGAAATTTCATCGACACCGCGGACATGTACAGCAGAGGCGTCTCGGAGGAGATGGTCGGCAAAGCGATTCGGGATTATGACCGGGATGACCTCGTGCTGGCCACCAAGGCCTGGTTTCGCATGCGGGATTCGGCCAATGCGAAGGGGCTCTCCCGGAAACACATTTGCGAGGCGGTCGACGCGAGCCTGAAACGGCTCGGCACCGACTACATCGACCTTTACCAGGTACACGGTCCCGACGGGTTTACCCCCATGGAGGAAACCATGCGCGCCCTCGACAACCTGGTTCGGGCGGGCAAGGTTCGGTATATCGGCTGCAGCAACTACTTCGCCTGGCAAATCGTCAAAGCCAACGGCGTCGCGGAACGCATGAACCTGGAGCGGTTCATCTCGGCCCAGCACATGTACAACCTGGTGCGCCGAGACATCGAACGGGAAATTCTGCCCGCCTGTGCCGACCAGGGCATGGGCATGCTCTGCTGGAGCCCCCTCGGCGGCGGGTTTCTCAGCGGACGGTACAAGCGCGGGGAGGATCCCCCGGACGGTACACGCCTCGCCTTCCGGAAGGCCGTCGATATCCCCCGCTATTACAGCGATCCCGGATTCGATGTGGTCGAGGAGTTGGCCAGGATCGCGCAGCAAACGGGGAAATCGAACTCTCAGGTCGCCCTGGCCTGGTTGCTGCATGACCGCCGGGTCGCCGCGGTAATCGTGGGGCCGCGCCGCGTGGATCACTTGGAAAACAGTCTCGAGGCCGGCGACTGGAGTCTCTCGGACGAGCAACACGAACGCCTGACGAAGGTCGCGGAGTTCCCCCACGGATATCCATCGGAGTGGGTCGACCTCTCGTTCAAGAACATCGGCGGCGGCGAAGACTTCCCCCCGGCACACTACCGGGATCTACGGGACCGATCGTAACGGGCAGGGGCTTGTTTGAGAGTACCGGCCTCCCAACCCATCGTCGCGAGCTTACTCCTTCTGTTCTGGCAGTATTTGGGAACCGGCCGTAATGAGTCGAACATGGTGGGTCGATTAAGCTCGCGAGCAGGCTCACGAGTTGGCTTTCCCTAACTCGCGAGCCCACTCGCGAGCCTCATCGGCGGAACCCGTGCAAGACTGACCTCACGACAAAGTCTACGACGAAAGGGTGCTTCCGGGCAGCGGCTCGAACCAATCCTAATCCTTTAATCCTGTCCTTGGCGTGACCGGCTTGAGGCCCCATCTTGAGGTGTGGATTACATTGAATCACAGTCTCTTGCGTCGATCGGGAACTGCTCAAACGGTTGGAAGGAACTTCCAGGACGCTGGAACGCCCCACTGGTTAAACGAGCGTTAAGTAGGAGTGAGCTATTTTCGGGTTCGCATCCCCGGCGATTGCGGCCCCTGTAGCCGGCGCTTCCTGGCTTCAGCCCGGCACCACGGGAGTGGTGCGCTTGAGGGCCAGGGGCAGCAGGAGGGCGAAGATGAAAGCGAAGACTCCCGCGATTCCGAGGAGAAGAAGCGCACCCGTTACGCCGATCTTCGGCTGCTGGGCTAGAACGCCAACAATCCAATCGGCCGGGCTGGCAACCGCCCATGCGAGCCCCATAAGAATGCCGCTGATGAGACTGGTATGGCGCGGATCCAGCCGCTGCCCCATCGCGACCGCCATGGGATTGGCGGACCCGATGCAGCCACCGGCGACAAACAGTAACCCCAGCATGACCCACCATGGGATGGGACCGGCGAGGACCACGGCATAGTAAAGGACCAGGCCAATTCCCGTGAACGCGGTGAGGACCCGAGTGCCCCGAAAGAGGTCCGAAAGATGCCCGGCGAGAATCATCAGCGTCGCGCTCCCCGCAACCCAGAAAAAGTATCCGGTCCCCTGCACCATCCAGACCGGATAGGCGCTCTCCTCCAGCAACTCCGGCATCAGGAAAATAATTCCGTGGAACCATCCGCCGATCATGACCTCGAACAAGAACAGGATCGCCAGGGGCCGCCGAATAGCGGCGAGGTCGGAAATCCGGTGCCGTCGTCCCTGAGCGTCTTCACGGGATGGAAGGACCGGCCGGCACCAGGCAAATCCGAACAGGAGGATCATGGCAGCCGGGATCAGCATCCACTCGGTATGCCCCCCGGTCAGGATGAACACATAGCTGAACAGCCCCTGGCTGGAAGCAAACCCGAACATGCCGGCGGCGATGAACATCGAGACGAACATGGATCGGCGCTCGCTGTTCAGATTTCCCGCGGCGCTTGCCGCCGAGGGATGATACATCCCCTGCCCAACCCGAACAACGAGCACGATTAAAAACATCAGCCCATACCATTGGAACTGGGTCATGGCGTCCCCAATCAGAGAAACCGGACCCAGCAGCATGCCCGCGGCCGCCAGTCCAACGCCCCACAACACCAGCCCCCGCTGTGCGCCGCGATCGGACAATACGCCGAAAAGCGGCTGCAGCCCCGCCCCCAGGAGTGTGGACACCGTGGCGATCATACCGGCTTTGCCAAGATCCAGGTCGGCCAGGTATTTGAACATCGGCCACATCCCCCCATAGCAGTCGCCCAGCCAGTGGCACGCGGCCAGGGCAGCGAAGACCTTGAGCGTGGAGGGTTGGCCGGAATCGGCGGGCAACGAATTGGAAGATTCAGGTTTCAGTGCGGCCTCCGGCCGCGGTTTTCGGTTGTCGGTGTTCGGGACCGGAGTTTTCACAGTTGACTGAGTTGTACTCAGAAACAAGGTTTTAGGGAACTGTTTGTCAGAAAATCTCGAATATCGAATACTCAATATCGAAGATCGAAGGTACTTGGACATTCGAAATTGAACGCTGTAATCTCAATCAAGGGGTTCGGGTGCCGGAATAGAACCCTATGCAGCATACTACGTAGCATAAGCAAGCTCCAATGACTGGATACGAATTCCAACGATCGGATGGTGCGGGTCCAGGACACGCCTCTCCAGATAGATTTGCAACGGCGGCGGGAAAAGGAATTATCCTCTTCGTGGTGTTACTTCACTGCTTGCCGGTGCGCGGCGAGGAACTGAGCATTGAAATAACGGTCTCTCCGGATGAGCAGATAGGCCGGATCAGTCCTTATATTTTCGGCGCAGGGATTGATCCCAAGACAAATCCTCTTCGTTTTCCGGAATACCCGAATAAAGTTCTGCGAGACATCGCGGACTCCGGTTTGCGCATCGCGCGCTATCCCGGCGGCTTTGTCTACAGCCGTGGCGAACACCGAGGCTCCTGGGCCAACTTCTACTGGCGGGATCACATCGGGAAGAATCCGAACCGGCACCCCACCGAAGTCTACGATCTTGATACGTTTCTCCAACTCTGCGAGCGCTTCGACATCGAACCCCTGATGCAGATCAACTTCGTGGGCGAATCGCAGGCTTCGGTGCAAGGCTATATCGAGTATCTCGTCGGGGCGGGAGACACCGACGGAGATGGGATCAACTGGGCGGCCAGACGGGCGGAAAACGGACGCGCCAGGCCGTACGAAATCACCTATTGGGAACTCGGCAATGAAGTCCACAGTTACCAGCAGGGATTCCACCCGAACGCCGAAGGGGCCAGAGAGTATGCCCAGGCACTGGAGCGGTTGGTTCCGGTGATTCGGAACATGGCGCCCGGCGCCAGGATTCTAGTCCCCTTCATCAACATCCAGCGTCCACGCACTGGCCTGAAGGGAGAATCGGGCGACGTTGATATCAATTTTACGACCAGCAGTGAGTTCGCCCTGAGTTTGTTGAAGAACCTGGATACCCACGTCGACTTTTTCGACTGGCATTTTTATCCGGCCAACGGATGGAACGGGGACTGGCCCTATATTGGAACCGACGACGAATGGAAGCATTACTACTGCTGGGGGACGAAGTTTCGCGAGTGCTACGGGGCCATCACCTCGTTGATCCGGAACGAGTGCAGCCAGGAGCCGCGACCCGGGATCATGGTCGGCGAATGGTCAGGCGATTGGACCGGTGCGATTTTCCGGGAGCATGAGAACAGCTTTCGCGGTTCGATGATGCGAACCATGGCGTCCGGGGTTTTCATGGCCGACATCCTCCTGTTCATGATGGAGAAGAGCGTTCCTTCCGAGAGCATCCACGGGGCGTTCTGGCACGCATTCTCGAACGATGCCCAGTCGCTGTTTTCCGTCCAAACCACCCGCGTCCAAGGCATCTCCTACAAGGGGAGAAGTACCGATGAAGGGTACGGCTACCGCATGCCGGTCTACTGGGTTTTCAAACTCCTGAGTGAACAGCGTGGCGACATCCTGGTGAAAAGCCGTCTTCGCGGAGAGAACACCATTGCCGCTCCGCAAGACGGTCTCTATACAGATCCGGAGTACACGTTTTCGCGTGTCACGCAGTGCGCTTCGATACGCGGCGACAAGCTCTATCTGGCTCTGCTGAACAAGGACGCCCACCGGTCGGTCGATGCTCGGATTCTCGTTCGTGGCTGGAACCTGAGATCCCCGGTAGATGCTTACCATGTGGGGGCCGATAGTTATCTTGCGGAGAACACGATCGGGCGGCCCGATCTCGTGACCCTGTCGGGGCCGGAAACCGGGCGCGTAGAGGATCCCGGAAATATGTCGTACCGTCTCAATCCAAACACACTGGCAGTTTTGCGACTTCAGAAAAGTGAGGAATGGGATGCCGGCATGTCCCAATCGGATTGAGCGCATTTCCGGACATGGGTCTCAGAATATCCCTAAAATGACGAAAAGTTCCCTCGAGCTTCTTCGCCGCCATGCGGAACATCACAGGGTACGGGCCAGTGCCGGAGGAAAAAAGCGGTAGCTGAACTTCTCGTTCGGGACCAGGTACTTCTGTCCATCAATAGTATTCGGAAGGAAAAAGCTCGTTGGGTAACCGTAGCCCGCAACACGCAGAAAAATGTCCAACATCCCGAAAACCATCAGAGGAATTACGGTTGCCGTCGCTAACCGCATCGGCCACCGGCGACGGCTCGACGAGCCTGAGATCTCACGGGAACCTGCATTGCGGTTTCCCGCGGCAGGATTCGGGCTTCTAAACGGCTGAGCCACCAGATCCGTTCACTGACAGGTCCACCCGCCGTCTAAGGCGATTGCCTGGCCGGTGATATTCCGAGCGGCAGAGCTGAGGAGAAAGTCGATCGTGCCGGCGATCTCCTCCACGGTGACGAATACTCCCTTGGGCATGGGCTTGAGCATGATCTCCTGGATCACCTCTTCCTCGGGAATCCCGTGTTCCCGGGCCTGGTCCTTGATCTGCCCTTGCATAAGCGGAGTCATGATAAATGCCGGGCAAATCGTATTTACGGTGATGTCGTGATCCGCGGTTTCAAGCGCGAGTGATTTTGAGAATCCGAGTAGCCCATGTTTGGCGGCTGCGTACGCCGTTTTGTAGGCAGCGCCGACCAGGGATAGAACGGATCCGATATTTACGATTCTCCCAAAATCCTGCTCCTTCATCGAGGGAAGCACCGCCGCGGCGGTCCGGGAAGCGCCGGTGAGCATGACATCGATCATGTGGGCCCAACTTGCAGGGGGAAACGATTCCAATCGGGAGACCTGCTGAAGTCCGGCGTTGTTGATGAGAACCTCGATTGTAGCACCCTCCAGCGCTGAATCCAGTGCGGCAATGTCCTCGTCCGAGGTTACATCCAACCTGAACCCCCGAAGCTGTGGGGCCGGTGCACTTGTCATCGCAGCCGTTTCCGTGGCGGAGGCTTCGTTCACATCCGCAGCAAACACCGTGTGACCCGCCCCGGCGAAATGCAACGCGAGGCCTCGTCCCAATCCGCTCCCCGCTCCGGTAATGAGAATATTCATGATGCAGCCAAGACTCATCGAGTTTACCGCGTCCGTCAAGGCGCGGTTATCCGAATAGCCATTCCAACTGGCGAATCAGGCATGGTGGTCCGAATCCTGTGGCGATCATCGTGGCACGGCATTGGGCTCCGCTAACCGGGATACCCGTGAGCTATTTTCGGGCCTTCTGCGCCCAAGCGGAGTTCGGGTATTTCTCCACGAGAATCTCGTACGCGTTGGTGCGGGCGGCGTCCGGTTCGCCGTTCAGCTCGTGCGCCTGCCCTTTGAACCAGAGCGCCTCTGCCACGTATTCGGGAAAGGCTTCGTATAACACAATGATGCGGGTGAGATTCTCATCTGCCACGCGAATATTCTCGCGCCACGCACCGGAGTCCTCTTGCTCCTTTGCCCGCTCCGCCAGGGCTAACTGGCAGCGGGATACCCCAAGCATTGCACCGATGCGCGCTTCGCCCCGCTCCTCCTGCCACACCGCTGTAAACATCTCCTCTGCTTCCGTGAATTGTTCGTTTTTTTCAAGAATTCGGGCAAGCAGCACACGACCTTTCTTTCCCTCCTCGAACCAGGGATACTGCTCAAGGACCCGGGCAAACATCTCCTTCGCGCCCTCGAAGTCATTCTGGCGATACTTGATTTCACCCAATCCGAACAGCGCAGGCGCGCACGCACGCTCATCATCGGCATTGTCTGCCAGAATCTTCACGTACACGCCTTCCGCTTCCTCCAACTGATTTTCCTCTTTCAGCACCTCGGCGTACCGCGACAGCAATGATGGAGGTAAAGGAATCCCCTGCCCCTGCTCCAGCGCACTTCGGAACGCGTCCAACGCGTCCTCCTGCCGATCGTCCAACTGTGCAAGAAAGCTTCCAATGCTTGCATCAAGAAACGCCGTCGCGCGCGAATCGCCGTCGTGCCGGATCCGTGCCTCGCCATACTTTGCCTCGACCTCCTCCGCCGTCATCTGCCGCGCGTGAACCAACCGATAATAGATGGTGGCTACGCCTTCCGGCACTTTCTGCGTTTGATCCGAATCGGGATAAGCGGAAAGCAGCTCCTCGTATGCCTGCACGGCCTCCATCATGGTGATTCGATAGGTCTCGCGCTTTTCCTCCGGCAGGACCGTTGGCAAGCCCATGGCGCCGGCCTTTTCTTTCCCGGCAAGGGCAATAGAGAGCATCGCCTCCGGTGCGAGCTCACCGTCCGGGAGGAGTTCCACCGATTTCCGATAGGATGCCATCGCTTCGTCAAACCGCTCATCCTGCCGTTGGAGCCACCCCTGCCAGAAATAGGCTTCCGCGGCGAGAGGAGACAGAGGAAAAGACTCCACGACATCTCGCAACGCAGCGCCCATTTTTTCAAACTCCTCCTTCTCGTAGTGCGAGATCGCAATCTGGTAGAGGGCAACGGGGGCCAGTTCGTGCTCAGGATCATCGGTCGCCAAGGTGCGCAGAATTTCAAAGGCGCCTTCCTGGTCTCCGCCCGCGTCCATCGCCACCGCAAGATAATATTGTGCCTGCGGCCGCAGCGGGCTGTCCGAAAAACGTTCGATAAACTCACCAAACAGGGCGACTGCGTCCGCGTGACGCTCCATCTGCTTGAGCATCCATGCCTTCTGAAAGAATGCATCGTCGGGGGTGTCGAATTCGGGCGTGCCTTCAGGATAGGTCCGGATGACTTCGTCGATCGTCGCGACCGCTTCATCGAA
>CAUZEO010000028.1:0-26985 GCA_963578625.1 Kiritimatiellia bacterium
CCCTGACCCTGACCCTGACCCTGACCCTGACCCCGAATCCATGGACGCCCGCACCGCATACATCACCCTGAACATGATGGACGGGATCGGCCCTGTAAAAGTACGTGCCATGATCGATGCTTTGGGTTCCCCCGAAGCAATCCTCTCCTCTCACAGCGATGCGTTGCGCGGCGTGAAAGGGATCGGCCCGGAGCTGGCACGCAGGATTACTTCACCGGAAGAGCGACCGGATGCCGAAGCGGAGATCAGACGAGCAGGGAAGCTCGGCGCGCGGATCGTGACGTTTCTCGATGACGAATATCCTGCCCGCTTAAAAGAAATTCATGATCCGCCATTGGCACTGTATGTGTGCGGAACGTTTGAAGCCGCAGACCGGCATTCCATCGCTATCGTGGGCTCGCGCCGCACCACGCTCTATGGCCGGACGGTGGCGGACCGGCTTGCCTATCAACTCGCAAAGGCCGGGCTGATGGTAGTAAGCGGGCTCGCCCGCGGGATAGATACCGCCGCGCACGAAGGCGCATTGAAAGGAGGGGGGCGAACCGGCGCAGTCATCGGCAGCGCGCTGGACCATCTGTATCCCCCGGAGAATCGCACACTCTCGCAGAAGGTCGAGAAGAGCGGCTACCTGATGAGCGAGTTTCCGCTCGGCACCGAACCGGGCAAAACTACGTTTCCAATGAGGAACCGGATCGTCAGCGGCATTTGTGTCGGCATCATCGTGGTCGAGGCAGGCCGAGGGAGCGGTGCCCTCATCACCGCTAACCAGGCGATGGAACAGGGCCGAATCGTGTTCGCGGTGCCGGGCCGGATCGATGCCCCGACTTCGAGGGGCTGCCACGACCTGCTGAAACAGGGCGCTCGTCTCGTAGACGGGATCGATGACGTCTTGGAGGAATTGGAGTTTCTGATCCCGCCGGAGCGTAAATCCCAGGCAAAAGAGTTGGACGAGGGGCCCACAATTCAGGTTTCCGAACCTGAGGAGAAGATTGTCCGTTCACTTTGGAACGGGCCATTAGACGTGGATGATTTGTCAAGGAAAACAGGCCTGACCATTTCTGAAATCAGCATGCACCTGATTACCCTGGAAATGAAGCGGGTGGTGAGAATGCGTCCTGGACGTATCGTGGAACTGGCCGAAGCCGCAAAACCGAGGGCTTGACATACCAACGCCCTCTTCGCACATTAACCGGCCGATTCGGAGGTGCCGAGTTTGTAAAAGCTACGAAATTGAGTATTTATGGGTAAAAGTCTGGTCATTGTAGAATCGCCTGCAAAGGCGAAAACGATCAACAAGATCCTGGGTAAGGACTTTGTCGTACGCGCCTCGATGGGGCATGTCCGGGACCTCCCGGAGCGAAAGCTCGGGGTGGATATCGAAAACGGTTTCGAGCCCGAATACGTAACCATTAAGGGGCGGCAAAAGGTGCTGACTGAGCTATCCGCCGAGGCGAAGAAGGCGGACGCTGTCTACCTTGCCCCGGATCCGGACCGCGAGGGGGAAGCGATCGCCTGGCATCTTAAAATGGCCCTGGCGAAATCGGTCTCCGATGAAAAATTGTATCGGGTGACCTACAACGAAATCACAGCCCCTGCCATTCGCGCCGCTTTTGATAATCCTTCGCGCATCGACATGCACCGGGTAGACGCCCAACAGGCACGCCGGGTCCTCGACCGGATCGTCGGGTACCAGGTCAGTCCGCTGCTCTGGCGTCGAATTCGCGGCAGTAAGAGTGCCGGCCGCGTGCAGTCTGTCGCCCTCCGCCTGGTGTGTGAGCGGGAGCGCGAAATTCAGAATTTCGAACCGGTGGAGTATTGGAACCTCGGCGCCAAACTCCGCAAGGAAGTGGACCCTCACGATCCGTTTCCCGCGCGCCTCGCAAGGATCAATGGCGAAAAAGCGGAAGTGGGGAATGAGGAGACCGTCAATAAAATCCTCGCGGACCTGGAAAAGAGCCGTTTCCTCGTTTCGAAAATCATCAATCGGGAGCTTTCCAGGAAAGCGCCGCCACCTTTCATCACCAGCACTCTTCAGCAAGCCGGGTCCAGTGCCTATGGATTCGCGCCCAACCGAACGATGCGAATCGCCCAGACATTATATGAAGGGGTTGATTTCGGAGAAGGCCCGGTCGGGTTGATTACCTATATGCGTACGGATTCGGTCGCGATTTCCAAGAGCGCCCAGGATGACTGTCGCAAGTTCATCGGTGAAAAGTTCGGCGACGATTACGTGCCCGCAAAGCCTCCGACGTTCAAGAGTCGCGGAAGCGCGCAGGAAGCGCACGAAGCGGTGCGACCCACGGACGTGACCCGAACCGCCGAAGATCTGAAGTCGGTTTTGAAACCAGACGAATTGAAGCTGTATGAAATGATCTGGAAACGGCTCGTGGCATCTCAAATGGCGCCCGCGAAGATTGCTCAACGCACGATTGAAATCGATGCGAGTTCCAAATCGGGCGATGCGGACGCGGGATCCTACCTGTTTCGGGCCACCACCTCGGACGTAACGTTTCCCGGCTATATGAAGGTCACGGGCCAGGACAAGAAAAAGGCCGGGAAAGAAGGGGAAGAAGGCGAAGAGGTGGAGAAAATTCCGCCACTGGAGGAAGGGGAGTCCCTTGAGCGCCTCGATTGGATCCGAGAGCAGAAATTTACCCAGCCACCTCCTCGGTTTTCGGAGGCCTCCCTGGTGCGCGCCCTCGAAGAGAACGGCGTGGGGCGCCCCAGCACCTACGCCCAGGTCCTGGCTACGATCCAGAGCCGGGATTACGTTGCGCGTGAAAAACGCAATCTCATCCCGACCGAACTGGGCATGAAGGTGAATGATTTTCTGGTTGGAAACCTGCCCCAACTTTTTGAGGTAGGTTTTACCGCGCAGATGGAGGAAGAGCTGGATGACATTGAGCGCGGCGAGAAAGAGTGGACCGGAATGCTCCAGGGCTTTTACGATTCCTTTCAAAAATGGATCGAAAAGACCAAGGAACCCGCGGCGAACCCGGAAGAAGTTACCGCGCTCCTGGATTTGTTCGGAGGCGTGAACAAGTGGGCTCCGCCGGTCAAGCGAGGCAAGAGAACCTACAGTGACGAGGAATTCGTCGCCTCCGTCCGCAAACAGCTGGACGAGGGCAAAAAGGAGATATCGGGAAGACAGGTGGATGCCCTGATCAAGTTGGTCGCCCGCTACCGGGAAGAACTTCCCGATGATGTGGGCGAGAGGGTGACCAAACTCGGGTTTGGCGAGGTGTACAAAACCGCGACCGCTCCCCGGGAACCTCCGCGCGAAAATTCGATCAAGAAACTGGAATTGTTGAAGGCCGTTACATTTGAGGAGCCGAGGGAGGTGGGCAAGCGAACCTACGACGATTCGCAGTTTTCCTCATCCCTTCGGGACCAGGTGGAATCAGGCAAACGACTCTCCGACAACCAGTTAAGGTATCTCGACCGCCTGGTGCTCAAATATGCGGAGCAGGTTCCCGGATTCGAGGATATTGCCAAGGATCTTGAGTTGAACGTCGAGGAAGCCGGCCCCGATAATGAGAGCGGTCCCGTTCTTGAGTTGCTCGGAAATATCTCCGAATGGAAGCCCCCCGTCATGCGCGGAAAACGCGAATGGGATGACAGTAAATTCTTCGACTCTCTCAAAACCCAGTTTGAGCAAAAGAAATCTCTGTCGATCAAGCAACGCGAATCCCTCAAAAAAATGTGCAAGCGGTACGCCGACCAGATTCCAGACTACCAGAAGTATGTGGAAACTCTGGGCCTTCCACCGCCCGGCGCCCCGAAAAAGGCCGCCGAAAAGAAAAACAAGAAGTCCGACGACGACAGCCCTGAAGCCGAATCCAATCTTTGACGACGGTCGCCCAGCCCGAATTGGATCCCTGCGTCACGCAGTACGTTCGTTACCTGCGCGCCGAGAGGGATGCGTCGGAGCACACAGTCTCCAACTATCTGCGCGACATACATCAATTCGCCTCGCATCTGACCGAGAGCGAAGATACCACGACGATCGACTGGAGTGCCGCAGACCGGTTTTCCGCGCGTGGTTTCCTCGTGGTGTTTCAGAAAGCGGGCAGTTCCCCGGCGACGACCGGCCGCAAACTATCCAGCCTCCGATCTTTCTATCGGTTCCTTCAACGCGAAGAGCGCGTGGACGGCAATCCGTTCTCCGGTCTACAGATGCCCCGGCGCCCTCGTAAGTTGCCCCGGATTTTGTCCATCCCGGAAGTCAACAGGCTGATCGATGCGCCGGCCGAATTGTGGAAGTCGGAAGGCACAAAGCTGGAGAATCGAAAGCGATTGTGGGCGGAGTACGCCTGGCAGCGGGATACCGCAATCCTTGAAGTCCTTTATAGCACGGGAATGCGGCTGAGCGAGTTGTCCGGGCTGTCCGAATCCAGGTGCGATTTTCTGTCCGGCGTAGTTGTCGTGCGGGGCAAAGGGAAGAAGGAAAGACTTTGTCCGCTCGGCGAACCGGCATCGAGGGCTTTTCGCCGCGCTATTGAAGCGCGACAGGCCCCCTGGTTCCTTCGGGGTGGGTTGGGTAAATGCCCGCACATGTTTCTGAACAAGAATGGCGGACCCATTACGGCCCGGTCCATTGAGAGAATGATGAAAAAATACACGCCGCTGGCCGGATTGAATATCGACCATTCTCCTCACACGCTTCGCCACACATTTGCAACCCACATGCTCGACGCTGGTGCTGATTTGCGCTGCGTCCAGGAACTGCTGGGCCACGCAAGCCTGTCCACCACCCAAATCTATACCCACGTGTCGGTCGAACGCCTCAAGCAAGTCTACGAAGAAACCCATCCCCGGGCGTAACCAGCCTGCATCAGCTATCCTTTTCCTCTTCGCTACAATTTTTCCGAACGGACTGACAGCAATGGTGGTCACGTAAGGCCAGTTCGGTTTCAATTCCTTCTCACAACACTGGAGACGGCTGTCCCCACCGTACTGAGAATGTGTAGATCAAGAAAGGCTCCAAATCAGCGCGTCAGCTCAAATAATCCATACCAACAGCGGAGAGTGTGATTTCGGGATTCGCGCTCCCTCGTTCCCGTTAATCGAGATTCTTCCACTTCCGAACCGTCGCTTCAGGATCCGGCGATTCAGTAACTTCGGAAATTACGGCCATTCCAGTCGCTCCAGCTTGCCGAACCGCGATCGCATGTTCGAATTGAATCCCGCCGATCGCCACGACCGGGAATGGTGAGAGGGAAGAGATCTGTCGGAGTCGATCCAATCCCAGCGGTTCATAGTTCATTACTTTCGATGTCGAGTGGAAGAGGGTGCCTATCGCGACGTAACTCGGGTTTACGCTGAGGGCGCGCGCCAGTTCGAAGAAACTGTGGGTGCTTAGTCCCAGGCGGATCCCCGCATCGGCGAGCGCTCGGAGGGCGCGTGGGTCCAAGTCGTCCTGGCCGAGGTGCACTCCGTATGCGCCGTGCCGGATCGCCAATTCCCAATGATCGTTGATGTACAAGCGGGTCTTCGTTGCCCGCGTACAATCGATCGCACGCTGAATCTGGCTTTCCAGGTTTTCAGTCGTGGGATCCTTGATCCGTAGTTGCATGGCACTCAGCCCTGCGGCGGCAAGCCGCTCGACCCAGCCGGCATCGGGCAGAATGGGGTATAGGCCGACAGGTGGAGGGTCACACGTTGGGAATGTCGGACGGTCTCGACCTGCTTTGGCAGTGAGCGTCACCCATGGAAAGTCTTCAGGATCGGAGGGCCAGTCGCCTGTGTGAAGCGGACAATTCTCGGAACCCGGTCCTGCCGCCGCGCGTAGCCCCTCGGAAACATAAGCCTTCGCAAGCACCAGCGCGTCGCTGAGAGGGCGTCCGAGTGCGCAAAATGATGCGATGGCGGAGGAGAGAACGCAGCCGGTGCCCCGTGAGCCTTCCCCTTGGACTCGATTCCCTGTCATCCAGAACGAAGCCTGTCCGTTCGTCCAGTAGTCCTGAACGTACGAACCTTTCCTGTGACCCCCTTTGATCAGTACTGAGGCAGATCCGAGTTCAAGGAATAATGAACCCGCTTCCTCAATCTCTTCGTCCGTGGAAATTTCTTTGCGAAGAATGGTCTGCGCCTCTGCAAGGTTTGGCGTGACGAGGTTCGCACGGGGGAAAAGTTCATCAATCAGTGCGTTTTGAGCGGAGGTCTCAATCAATCTGCCACCGGAGGACGCGGAAACGACGGGATCGCAAACAACGAAAACATCGGTTGATCCCAAGACCTCAGCTATGACGCGGATCGTATCCGCGGAACCGGGCATCCCGATTTTGACGGCATCGGGATGCTTTCCCTCGAACGCGGATATCAATTGGGCTCTAACGGATCCTGGATCCTGATGATCAATCCGATCCACGTCGTAGGAAGATTGCGCGGTGACGGCAGTGATAACGGCACTGCCGGTCACCCCGAGACGTTCCATGGTCCGTATGTCCGCCTGGATTCCCGCGCCGCCGGAGGAATCGGTCCCGGCGATTGAAATGACTGTGGCGCACATGGGGCTCCGCGGCTCTACTTTGACGATTCGTCCTGGTGCCAGAACGGTGTGCCGAGGGTAGGGGTGCTGGGCGAGGCCATGTCGCGCGATTCCATCAGTCCCGCTTCGAAACCCGCGCGTCCGGCCGTGATCGCGTCGCGGAATGCTTCAGCCATTCTTGCGGGATCATCCGCCAGCGCGACGGCGCTATTGAGCAGGACCGCGTCGAATCCCATTTCCATGACGCGAGCGGCCTCGGAAGGCTTTCCGATGCCCGCATCGACGATCAGCGGCGTCTCGGGCAGGCGTTCTCGTAACGTTCTCAGTGCGGCGGGGTTTCGAATTCCTTGGCCGGATCCGATAGGTGCAGCCCATGGCATGACGGCGAGGCAACCCGCTTCCACGAGGTGGCGAGCGAGCACCAGGTCCTCGGTGGAGTAGGGAAGGACCTCGAAGCCTTGCGACACCAGCTCCCGTGCCGCCTCGACCAGGCCCAGAGGATCCGGCTGCAACGTGTAATCATCGCCGATGACCTCCAATTTGATGCGGGGAGTCTCAAAAATCTCCCGAGCCATCAGGGCCGTGGTGATGGCCTCTCTGGCCGAGTGGCACCCGGCAGTATTCGGCAGAACGTGCGCGCCGGAGTCCTTCACCAAGTCCCAAAAAGCCTCGCCCGCCCGGTCTTCAGGCGTGTGCCTGCGAATCGAAACGGTCACCAGTTCGGTGCCGGAAGCCCGGATCGCCTCCTGCATGGTTTCCGGAGAAGGATACTGCGCTGTTCCCAGAAGCAGCCGGCTGCGAAGTAGAAGTGTTCCGAGAGAAAACATAAGCCCTAATTCTCCCACAGCCCCCACGAGATATCGAGTTTTCTCCCTACCCCCTCCGTGAAAAAATCCGCCTCTTCGAAGTCGGCGACCCAAAGTAGCGGAAGTCGCCAAGACTTCCGCTCGGCGACGGATAAGCCCCACAGAGAAAAATCACCCAGAGCATCCAGGCCGAAACGAAGAAGTCGAAACACGAAATTCACTAATATCCCATAGCAGCTAAGCCGCCATCAAACGAAATTAACCACGGAGCGCACGGAGTCAGCGGAGAGGAGTTTTGGTCACTCTATGTGCTCCGTGAACTCCGTGATAGAAAAATTGTTGCAGAGAAGAGCGATGACCGATGATCGCCGTTATGAGCGAAGAATCTTACTTTCTCTTTCCCGAAACACTGTAAAGGGCTCCATGATCTGCCGCCGTCCCACGATTCGGCTATCGCAATCCTGTTTCCACCATAACCGCCGGGCGCTACGATAGAGACGCTGCGCAACGGGTGTGTGCCGCTTGCAAAAAAATGGCTCCGCGCGGTTTATATGTATCTTTTCCCATGTCTCCCGTTGACGCCGTGAATGAAACCTTGAGAGTGCCGTCGGACTCATTCCATAGTATTGGCCAGCGAGCAAAGCTCCGCTCCTCATGCGAAACGGTAGATCTTCCGCTTTTCACATTGCTTGTCTCGATCTGGTCCGATGCTGCGTGCCACCTGCCTGAAGCGCCATGTGTTTGCTTTCTTACGTCGATGTCTTTTATCTTCTCCTCCGTCTGAATTGAGAAGTAATCGACATTCATAGAAATTGCTCACTCCATTGATCCGCCATTGCCCTGGCCTGCCGGTTGGCAGCCCAGGAGGGACTCGCAGGCGAACTGGCGGCTGCCGAAGGCTCAACTCTTTCCGATCTTACCATCACGCAGCGATAATCTTACTTCTTTTATACTGTCACGGTCCCAGCGACCGGAATGGCCGACGGTAAGTGAGGTATTGAGGAGTTAAAGAGAGCCTGGTTTGGCTGATCAGAAGCCGGACATCAATGAAGAACGAGTGGGTAAGCGAACATCTCGGGATGGGAGTTCGCACGAGTGTGTATCATGCGGTGAAGACGTTTCGGGAAGGGAGCCACGTGAAAGTCCGGCGGTTGAGCAAGGCCATGCTGGATTTAACAACTTAACACACTAACCGGAATGGCCAGTCCTTTGTTGTTGATGACGTATCCATTTTCTGCATTATTGGGGTACTTATGTCGACGACATACACTGAGACCTTTGACGATGGGCCCGGAGGGTGGGTCGCGGATTTGCGCAGTGCCCTGCCGGTTTGGGATGGGGTAGCCTGTTGTCACAGTCCCTGGTCGGTGGATGCGAACCATGCGCCGCCCGGCGCGGGGTATCTTCACCTTCTCATGTTTCTGCCTACACGCGCAGAGGTGTCGGTCCGGATTGCTGAAGCGGTGCGCGCAGGGAACCGCTTCGTGACGGAGGGTCACAGCACCGACCTCACCAACGCCAAACTCACCGTCCGCCTGCGCGGGTCCATGGACCTGGCGGGCCCCCTCTGCAATGATCACACTCCCATCCCGCAACCCGACCTCGGCGGCGTTCAACTCCTGCTTCTTGTCCAGGCGAAGGTCGAAGGGCCGCCGAAAACAACGGCTAACTTCATTCTGACCGGGCAGCCTTTTCGGGTCACTCCGGAATGGTCGGAGCAGACGGTCCAACTCGTTCCCGACCCCGAACAATGGACCTGCCTGGGCGCCCGGCATGACTTGACGGACCTGTACGGCTACGGAAACATTGCCGAGGTGCTTCGGGATGTGAACGTGGACGTCATCTTCGTCCTGTTCCCCTTGAATATCTCTCCCCTTGGGGAGGTGGACGATCTCCACCATCAGTGGGCGGCCAAGGACTACAAGGTCGACATGCAAACCCTGCCGAAAGGCCTGATCATGTTCGATACGGTACAGATCGAATATCCATAGTAAATTCCGGATGTTGCCCATTCGCGAGTTCCGGTACATTTGGCGCTTATTCCAGTCCGAGTCTTATGAATTGTTCCGGTGGGGAGGTTTGGCGCTTCATGAGGGCTCGTAGCTGGGATTCGGCGTCTTTTTCTGCGCTGCCGCCCACCAGGTTCTCTTGCTGATCGGGATCTTCAAGGAGATCGAATAGCAATGACCCCTTACGTAGGTTTTCCAGGCTGATGTTGTTTGCGCGGGGCATCTCTTCCGTCCGAATCGGTTGACGGCACATGGGCATGTCGACGCGGGGCATGAATCGTCCGAATTCCGTTCGGTCGTCCGGGCCTGGCAGGTTCCACCAGGGCGGAGGAGCCCAGCGATTGGTGTAGAAATAGAGGGGCTGGTTATCTTTCGTTGCCGGCGCCCGCATGTAGAAATGCCGGCCGTCGGTCCAGTTCACGTGCCATCCCCACCAACCCGTCAGCAGGCTCTCCCGCGGATTTGATTCTTCGCCCCGCAGGCCTGGCACGAGGGACTTCCCGTCCATGTCCCGTGGTGCCGGGCAACCCATCAGATCGAGGATGGTGGCGTGGATGTCGACGTGGGTGCCCAGCGCGTTGCTCCGGTTGCCGCCTCCCATACCAGGAACGTGAATGAAGAGCGGGATGTGGGCGATTTCCCGATGTTGCGGGCAGGAGGGTTTTCCCCACCAATCGTGATCGCCGAGAAAGTGTCCGTGATCGGTCATCACGATCAGTGCCGTGTTTTCCCACAAGTTGTCTTCGTCCATTCGGTCCAGCACTTCCCCCAGGTACTTGTCGGCCAAGGTAATGTTTCCCGCATACCTTGCTCGAATGTGATGGGCTTCGGCTTCGGTGTACTCGTTTCGACCGTATGCGGGCCAATAGAAGTCCTTCGGCCCGGCCCAATCCGGATCGTATTGGCGCCAGTACTCTTCCGGGCAATCGAATGGCTCGTGCGGGTCGAATTCATCGACCATCAGGAAAAACTGTTCGTGCGCGGTCGCGTTGTCTTTCAGCCATTTTGCAGCTGTCCGCAGCGTTTGCGGCGCGAGCCAGTCTTTTTCGTTGATGAAGCGTTGCCGGTTCCGCCGGAACTGCGGACTGACATGTCCCTTGCCGGTGTCCGCTTCGGGCGTCGGACCGCCGACCCAGGGATCGTTCTCGTGGCCACGGATGAATTCCCAGGTTTCAAAGTCGACGTGATAGTTTTCGCCGCCTCGTTCCCACAAGTGGTAGTGGTCACTCACGAGTCCCGTGAACACGCCCTTGTCTTTCAGCGCCCGGGGCAGTGTCGCATCCCAGGGCTCTAGGCTGCCCCAGGGCCGCCAGAGAAGCTCCTGGTTTCCCGACCACAAATCGCGCCGCGCGGGCATGCAGGGCATGGAGCCGGTGAAGAACCGGTCGAAGGTTACCGCCCGCTTTTGAATCCGGTCCAGGTTTGGCGTCTGGACCCAGTCGTTACCGTAGGCCGGCAGGAAGTGCCGGTTCATGCTGTCCATGAGGATGCAAATGACGTTCAAATTTAATCTCCCTGATTCGCTCATAAATGTCCCCGGGCAATCCCAATTGTACTCATTCCCGAAAGCGCAGGGAAGTTCCGTCCCAACAATTCGCCCCGTTGGTTGCGCGTTCGAAGTGGAGCGTAGGTTGGCCTTCCGAGGCTGACCCTGAGCAAGGACAGATCATGTAAGGGGAATGGAGGGCGATTGCTCCACTCATTCCCTTTTTCATGAAAGTCGCTTGCTCTGCTCTGGCTGGAAGCTCAAGCTACGGACTCACAACGCCGCCTTCTTGCAAACTGCCGGATGGACTTGTCACCCATTGAAAATCGTCTATTCTACCGAGTCGAAGTGTCAAGAGCTGTTGGTGGGAGATATCGATGAATGAGCAGGACAGACGACGAGCCATTGTAACCGGCGCCAGCAGCGGGATTGGCAGAGAGATCGCAAAACAGTTTGCCGAAGAAGGGTGGCGCGTGATGGCGGTGGCGCGCAGGGCGAACCTCCTGGAATCCCTGGCGGGAGAGGGCAACGGACGAATTGTTCCCTTTGCCTGCGACCTGGTGAAGGATGAAACTCCCGGCGAGGTGTTTGCTTTGGCGGAGAGGGAGTTCGGCGGCGTCGACCTTCTGGTAAACAATGCGGGCGTGAGTTGGGTGGCCGAAACGGCTGATACACCCGACGAGAAGTTGGATGAGATCCTGGACCTGAATGTACGCGCTCTCATGCGCATGTGCCGTGAGGCCATTCCCACGCTGGCCGCATCCGGGTCTGGCCAGATTATCAACGTATCTTCGGTAGCGGCGCATTTGTCCATGATGGGTCTTGCGGTCTACTGCTCGTCTAAGGCTGCGGTCAACATGTTCAGCCGGGTGCTCGCCAAGGAACTGGCGCCGCGCGGGATTCGCGTTAATGTGCTTTCTCCGCCGGGGACCGACACCGAGATTTTCGGGAAGGCGGGCGTCGAGGTCGACAGCATTAACCGCGACGCATTGATTCCCGCCGGCGAGATGGCGCGAATGGCAGTCCTGATGACCCAGTGGCCGGCCTCGGTGGACATGGGTGAACTGGTAATTCACAAGCAAGGCGAACCGATCCTTTAGTCGCACGAGCGGGCCGGTAGGTGCGGAGAGTTTAGTTCCGGCACAAAGAAGAGCATCACGATAGGGAGATTATAATGAAAGAAATTGGCATCGTTTGGGAGACCGGGGGTTTTTCGGGCAAGGTTGACGTATCGAACGGAAAGCTCCAGGAAAACGGTTCGGGCAAAAATGGGGCGGGTTCGGGACGCCTCGATCTCGCGTTCTCCGAGTTCAACCTTGAGCCGGGTCCGGATGCCACCATCGTAACCATCCGTGCTCCAGAGGCGCCGTTCAGTTTTTTTCTCCGAGATGTAAACAGTACCTATCCGATCTTTCTTCCCGATCACGGCGCGGCGGTGACGGAATCCACCGACGGCCGGTCTTTCGAGCAGATCGCGAAGGACGTTCGATGCAAAGGGCGGCAGACGGCTCGGCAATGCATTGAAACTGAAGCGGAGGAGAATTTTGATGCCGCCGCCGCCAACACCCGGCCTACAGATTGTCCGACCTGGCTTGGATTGACACGTGACTTTCGAATCTTCGAATTCGATTTTCCCAAGGCGTACAAGGGGCACATCCGTCCACGTTTGCACAACACGAAAACACCGTTGCCGAACTGGGACAACCAGGCCGTCCAATACTCCTTCGCGCTGGGTCGCGGCGAGATGTGCATTCACGACAATACCCGTCGGTTGGAAGACCATGTATTGCCCATTGTTCACGGTACGATCGTGGATGAAGACATACGCTATAATGTCTCGACCTTCGCCACCCTGGAAAAGCGTCCGCTCACCGCCGACGCGGTTGAGGGCACACCCTGGCTGCTCGCCTATGCCAACGGAATCGGGGCGAACATGACGGATGAACAGAAGGAGGAGTTGGAGAGGTTGACCCAGGCGGAATTGAGCCGGGACGAACAGCCGGTGCTGTTTCTGCGGGCGTCGGCGACGAACACCGGGGCCATTCCCCGCTATGCCTGGTTCCAATCGGCTATTCCCCTGCACACGACGGATGGATATAGCTGCCCGGAGTGGTCGTATGACAAGAAGAACGGATTCTGCACGTATGACAACATCGGTGTCTTCTGCATCGGCCGACTCAACGGCGCCGCGCTGACCCAGCCGGAACTGAGTGTGATGATTGCGCCGGGCGAGACTGCAACCTTCGAGATCCTGCTTCCCCACCGGCCGATTCCCCATGAGCGGGCATTGAAATTGGCGGAGCAGTCCTTCGATGACCGGCATGCCGAATGCCGCGCGTATTGGAATGAAAAACTGAGCGCCGGAACGACCATTAGAGTGCCGGAGCCGCGGATCGACGAGATGATTCGAGCGGGATTGATTCATATCGAGATGGACGCTTACGGATTGGAACCGGATGGTCCGATTGCCGCCTGCACCGGGATGTACACGCCCATCGGAACCGAAAGTGCTCCCATCATTCAGTTCTTCGATTCCATGGGCCGGCATGATCTTGCCCGGCGCGCCCTGATGTTCTTCCTTGAGATTCAACGCGAAGACGGATCCATGATAGCCTTCGGCGATTACCTGATCGAAACCGGCGCGGTCCTCTGGAGCATCGGCGAGCACTATCGCTACACCCGCGATGACGATTGGGTGCGTGAGATTGCGCCGAAGCTCGTGCATGCATGCAACTACCTCATCGAGTGGCGAAACCGAAGCAAAGACGAGGCGCTGCGGGGCAGGGGATACGGAATGATTGACGGCCAGATCTGCGACTTCCCGGATCCCTACCGGCATTTTGCGCTGAATGGGTATGCCTACCTTGGCTTAAAGCGAGTCGCCGATATGCTGGCTGGTGTCGACCCGGAGAAGTCCGCGGCATTCGCGAAGGAGGCGCAGGACTGGAAAGAGGACATCCGGGAATCGTTGCGCGAATCCATGGCTCGCTCGCCGGTGGTTCCGCTGGGCGATGGCAGCTGGTGTCCGACGGCGCCACCTTGGGCCGAGGGCTGCGGCCCGGTGGCGATTTTCAGCGAGCAGATCGACTGGTACAGCAAGGCGCGGTGGAACTACTACAACCGTACAGGTGCCCAGTTTTGGATTCGGGATTCTCTGCTCAGCCCGCAATATCTGGTTTTCCAGGAGATCATTGGTCTGGAGGAACCTGCCGCGGAGTGGCTTCATGCCTATCACTCTGATCTGTTCCTCAAGCGCAATGTCGCCTCCTGTCAGCCCTATTACAGCCGGCACCCATGGATTCATCTCAAGCGTGGCGAGGTGAAGGCGTTTCTCAAGGCCTACTATAACACCATGGCCATCCAGGGAGACCGGGATACCTATACGTTCCCCGAAGGCATCTGGCGGTCGGTGACCAAGGTGGAAGAGACCAGTCCGCACAAAACGCACGAAGAGGGTTGGTTCCTCATGCAAACCCGTTGGATGCTCTACATGGAGGACGGCGACAGGCTTACTCTTCTCCCGGGAGTTCCGCGGGCCTGGTTGGAAAGGGGAAAGATCATCGAACTGGATGGAGCCGCCACTTACTTCGGACCCGTTTCTCTCCACGTCGAATCGCGAGAAGAGGATGGATCGATCAGGGCGGTGATCGAGTGCACGTCCGATCGCCAGCCCTCCACTGTGGTCATTCGGCTTCCCCATCCCCAGGAAAAGTCTCCCTCCGCGGTTTCGGGCGGAGAGTACGATGCAGGAACGGAGAGTGTCCTGGTTACATCCTTTAAGGATCGGGCAGAGGTCGAATTGACGTTCTCCTAGCCTGCTTACCGCACACTTTTCCTCCTGGAACCTCCACGCTCACGCGACGAATAAGTGTGCGATAAGCGGGCTAGCCGCTACATCAGCTCCATTCCCGGTGGGAGATTCTCCCGGAAATCGTTGAAATTTGAGAACAGGCAGATCGAGCCGTGCCTGACGCGTCACGCCCAGGGCAATCACGATGGCCTATATCGGCAGCAGGGCCCGGCTGATTGGATATTCGTCCTGGAACTCGCGTGGGAATGGGGAGATCACCTGGGGGGGTCAAAAAGCCCATAATGGAACAGATAAGATAGACCTCGAACTACTTGTTTTGATTCCGCTGCCGGTCGTCGAGAATCAGCCAGCAGAGGAGGGGCGCAATGACGATGTAGGTGGCTTTTTCGGTCACGGGGCCGAGCAAAGTCATCCAGATACACGAGAACGCGAATGCGTATCCACTCAGCTTGTTGATCGACCATCCCGCCAACCGGTCGCTCAGACAGATTCCGGCGATGCCAATGTCGGTGACGATTTGAAACATAAAGTAAATGCCATCCGATATCGGAGCGCCAAATACGCGCGGGCAGAGACTCTTTCAAGAACTCCGCTTCGGTACACCAGGAGAATGGCGACCAGGTAGACGAACATGTTGATCGCGCACCACAGCAAGCGGCCGAGGGTGGTACCTATGAAGCCGAATAGGCCGAAGAAGGCCGCAGCGACTGGGGGGTACAAAAACCCATCGCTGGCCGTGTACATTTCGGCTCCGTCCAACCATGCCTCGGCGGCCGATTCGTAAATAGAGTAAACTCCACCCTGCCGGCTTCTCCGGACCAGTGTCCTGACGATGATGGCGATGAGAGCAATAACCCGTACGATGACCGCCGTCCGGAAAACGGGATCGAGGGAACGCTACCAGTCGCTCCGGCAGGAAAAGATGCAGCGGTCCGACCCATCTCTTTTGCCGGACGACCAGGTGGAGGTCTTGCCGTTGAAGATAGGTTTCACTCCATCAAGCGATACAGGATGGTCAGGGCGAGCCCGTAAATATTTAGTCTTACATTAAAGTAAGAAACCTCCCTTACCAAAGAGTAAGTTTTCCGCTTCTATCCCGACCGTCCAGCCGCGAGGATTCTGGGCCAACTTCGAAACAAGAAAGGAAACAAAAATGAGGAAAGTAGGAATATTGATAGTTGGTATTACTCTGGCAGGTACCCTTGGAGCTCACCCGCTATTCCCGATATCGAGGAGGAGATCCATAGCCTAAGGTTCCCAAGAAGGTCATGGGGGCGGCAAAGAAGTCCGTGGAAGGCATTCTCATCACGGAGGCGGAGAAGATCGATGGAGGCAAGAAGTACGAAATCGAGATTTCTGCTAAAGGGAAGATTCTGAAAATCTCGAAAGGGGATGGGGATTAGCCCGTTTCGCTCCACCGAGCAAGCATCGGTGGTGGCGTAATGCGCTCCGGCATGGCACACTTTGCAGAGTTCGTTATGAATATCTGCTTGGTAGGCTATGGTGCGATTGCGGAGAAGCACATGGAAGCGTTCAGCGCGATCGATGGGGTGGTGCCCCGTGTTCTCGTGGGACGGCGCATGGAACCGGCCACGGAGTTTGCGGCAAGGTGGGGCTTCCAGACCGTTACGATGCAACTGGACGAAGCGCTCGCCGACGATGCGGTCGATGCAGTGGTGATTGCTTCTCCGAATGCCTTGCACGCGGAGCAGGCAGTGGCTTCCCTCCAGGCGCATAAGCATGTTCTACTGGAGATTCCGATGGCGTTGAACCTGGCGGACGCGAAACAAGTCGTTGAACTGGCGGCGAAGAGCGATCGGCAAGTCATGGTTGCCCACACCATGAGATACTTCCCGGCCCTGAGAGAAATTCGCCGCAGGGTGGTGGAAGAAGATTTCACGATTCAGCACATCGTTGGTTTCTTCGGCCTGCCGAGGCGTGAGAATGTTACCTCCGCCGGGAAGGCGCGTTCCTGGACCGACGATATTCTGTGGCACTTCGGAGCCCACATGGTCGACGTGGTTCTCTGGCTCACGGGCAATAGAAATGCCACGGCTTTTTCCTGTCAATTCGGTCCGAAACACCCCACCCAGGGTGTCATGGATATGTCACTATCCATGACGCTGCCTGGCGGAGCACTGTTTACGCTGGCGCAGTCGTTCAACCTTGAATTGCTTCGATGGACTTTGACCGTCGTCGGCGACCAGGGGACTCTCGAATTCGACAACGGGACCCTGTACGACCTGAAGCGAAAGGAACTCGTAGCGTACCAATCGATTGTTGATTTGCATGAACAGAACCGTGAGTTCGTGGACGCGGTTCGAAATGATAGACCACCTGCGATTACCCCGGCCGATGTGTTGCCGGCGATGGAAATTCTGGACAAGGCGGAAAGAATTTCGAATTTCGGATTTCCGATTTCGAATTTGTAGATTTTCCCCACCGGGAGAAAGACCCATTATGTCTGCCCACGTCATTGACGCCTACACCCACTGTGGTCTCGACAAGTATGAACCGATCGACCGGGTTCGGGAGATGATGACGCATTCGGGTATTGACCGCGCGGTCCTGGCTCAGCATCTAGGGCAATACGACAACCGCTACATCGGAAGTGTGGTCAGCGAGGACCCCGAGCATTTCGCGGGCGTTTGCCATCTGGATGCAGCGTCCCCATCGGCAGTTGAGGATCTCGTAAAGCTCTCGGATACCAAACTGTTTCGGGGTCTTCGATTGCTTTCCGGCAGTCTGCACAGTGCTCCGGAACTCTGGCGGCGAGCACTGGAATTGGGGTTCGTCATCGTTGCGTACGCGCCTAACGGGATCGCCGCTGATGTCGATGCGCTCAAAGGACTGCTGGACGTGAATCTCGGAAGAAGGGTCGTTCTCACGCATCTTGGTAATCCCACTGCCGGTGACGGCGTGGCGGGGAAGGAATATCGGCGAGTTTTCGACCTGGCAGCGTACTCGGGGGTCTATTTCCAGGTATCCGGCATGAAAATGTTTTGTCCATACCCCCATACGGAGTTGTACCCCCTGGTGGCGGAAGTTTTTGACCGATTCGGTGCCTCGAGGCTGATGTGGGGATCCAACTATCCCGTGGTGGGTGACGAAGCAGACGTAAAGAAGGATCTGAACCTGTTGTTGGAGGGGCGACTGCCGATCCCGGACAGCGCAATCAGGGACGTGGCGTACAACAACGCTTGTAAGCTCTGGTTTTCTTGATTATATCCTTTCGCTCCATTCAGCGATGGACGGAAGTAAAATGATCAAGCTTGGAACCTTTATGATGCCGCTGCATCCGCCGGAGAAGGACCGGACGGAATGCTTCGAAGAAGATATTGATTTCGTTGTACTTGCGGACGAACTCGGCTTTAGCGAGGCCTGGTTCGGACAGCACCATTCGCTGGGCTGGGAGCCTATTCCCGCCAACGACGTCTTCATTGCCACGCTGATACCGCGGACGAAAAACATTCGTCTCGGCACCGGCGTCTCAATCATTCCGCAACATCATCCCGTGAACGTGGCGATGCGCACCTCATTCCTGGATCATCTTGCGCGAGGGCGCTTTAATTGCGGATTTGGCCAGGGCGGCGTGCCCACCGATTGGGAGTTATTCGACCTTCCTGATCCGAAGACCCAGGGTCTGATGACGGTTGAAGGAATCGATCTCATCCTGAAATTGTGGGAAGCCGAACCGCCGTTCGACTTCAAGGGAGAGTATTGGCGGATCCGCATGGAAAGTCAGATTCCCGAACTCGGGCTGGGAACATACCTGAAACCGTATCAGAAACCGCATCCGCCCATCGGAATGAGCGTAATCAAGGGCGCCTCCATGGCCGCTCGAATGGCCGGGCAACGAGGATATATGCCGCTGAGCACGAATCTGGTTCCGATTTCTACTGTCGTGGAGCATTGGCCCACATATTGCGCCGGTGCGGAAGATGCCGGAAAACCTGAGCCGGGCCGTGAAATTTGGCGGGTGTCCCGGACGGTTCTCGTGGGCGAATCCAGCAACGAGGTGCAGGATCTCGCCATGAACGGTACGCTGGGGCGCTCGTTCGAATACTTCATTTCGCTCTTTAAGTCGGCCGAAATGCTTTCGCTGTTTAAAGCCGATCCGGAGCATACCGAAGATGACATTACGCCCGAGTATCTGCTCAAGAACCTCTGTATTATCGGCGACGTGAAAGAGTGTACCAGTCAATTGGAGCATGTGTGGGATGTGACCGGCGGATTCGGCACCCTACTCATGATGGCGCATGACTGGGACAACAAGCCGCTTTGGACACGGTCCATGGACTTGTTGAAAAACAAAGTACTTCCTGCTCTTCCAAGTCTCCAGAATTAGCCCGAACATCTCACGCTTTTTCTGCCGCAACCTCCATGCTCTCGCGACGGAAAAGAGTGAGATGTGTGGGCTAGATCGACAAATTGACGTTGCTGTTGGGCGCGGATTACCCGCCCTGGCGGGGCGCTACACATTCCACATCGTCGCCTTCGCACAATGGTGTCGCACCGTGCCTGCTTCGAGGAATAAATTCCTGGTTCACGGCCACTGCTACTTTCTCGCGGTCGCAGTCCAGACTGCGCAGGAGATCCGCCACCGTAATCGGCGGCTCTACGACCGTGAGGTTTCCGTTAATTCGTATTTCCATGACATCCTGTCCAGCGCCTGTTGAACCAGGGCCGGACTCACCAAAAATCCATGACGGTACAAGCCGTTGATGCGGACCAATCCCTGCTCGCAGGTGATTCGCGGACAGTGGTCGGGAAACGCGGGACGCAGATTTACGCATGTCTCCACGATGCGAGCTTCACCGAAGCCGGGATGCACTGCATATGCCGCGGAGAGAAGCTCCAGTGTGGAGCGCACGGTGATCGGTCCCCTGTCTTCGCTCTCCACAGTCGTCGCCCCCACCACGAATGTATGTTCATCCCGGGGAACAATGTAGAGTGGATATCGTGGATGCATGAGCCGGACCGGACGGAGCAGACCCACTTCCGGTGCGCTAAGATAAATCAGTTCCCCCCGGACGCCGCGGAGATCCGGGAAGTCTGCCTTGGCGCCGTAGCCCCGGCAGTCGAAAACCCAATCGAAGGTTCGGGTCCGAAGTTCAGAGCGGATGGATCCTGCCTTCAGGTCGATTACCGGGCATTCCGTGAGCCACTCCACGCCCCGCTTTTCCAGGGTAGCGGCGAGAGATACGAGCAGCGCACGGTTGTCCAAGTGTCCTTCTCCCGCCATGAAGAGCGCCTGATGAAACCGTCCGGCCAATTCCGGTTCCAGGGCGGAGATGCGGCCACCGTCGATCCGTTCCGGAACATCGTCCCCGCCGGTCTGATCGCGAATGCGTCTTTCGAGACGGTTCAAATCGCCTTCGTCCGCAGGATGCGCAACGATCAGGGTGCCGGTGGTGTGAAAAGGCACGGGAAACTCCAGGCGATCCAAAATTCCGGGCCACAGGGCGAGAGATGTGATTCCCAGATCGTAAATTCCGGATTCCGCGGTTTCCAATTCGCTGCGGGGCGCCAGCATGCCGGCGCCGGTATGGGCGCAGCTCGACGCTCCGCGCTTTTCGTCGGCGTCGAACAGGGTTACGTCCCAACCCCGATCGGACAGTTCCAGGGCAAGGAGTCTTCCCACCAGTCCGGCGCCCGCAATTCCCGCCGAGCCTGTTTGCTTTTGTCTCTTTCCAAGCATGGGTTAAAGATAGGTCACAAGGCCGCCGTCCGCAACGGGGGAGTTTATGCGCCTTTCCTTGTTTTCCCTGGAAAACTTTGAAACGATGCCCGCCTGTGAGGCATCCCGCGGTTCAAAGTCGGCAAGTTGCTATCACCGGTTGTTCCAGCGGAATCGGAGAAGCGACCGCTCTCATGCTTCGGGACAAAGGGTGGACCGTGATTCCAACGGCGCGAAAAGAGGAAGATCTGGAGAAGCTTCAATCGTTGGGATTCAAGCCGGTGCCGCTGGAAATCGCCGAATCAGGGTCGGTTCAGGATGCCGCATCCCGGATTCTTGAAATTTGCGGCGGGACACTCGGCGGGTTGGTGAACAACGCCGGCTACAGCCAACCCGGTGCGATTGAAGATCTCTCCAGGGATTCCATACGCAGACAATTCGAAGTAAATGTGATCGGCATGCAGGAGCTAACCAACCTGTTCATCCCGGTTTTCCGCAAGCAGGGATACGGGCGCATCGTGAACGTGAGTTCGGTGCTCGGACGAATCGTTATGCCGTTCAATGGTATTTACAGTGCCTCTAAATTCGCCATGGAGGCAATTTCCGATTCGTTGAGAACGGAACTCATCGATTCCGGAATTGCGGTGAGCCTGGTGGAGCCCGGCCCGATTCACTCCAATTTTAAAAAGAACGCCGGCGCAGTCGCTATGCAAACCCTCAACACTGAAACCGCGCACTATGGCGCGCTTTATCGGCAGGCATTGACGCAGGCCAAAAAGGGGCCTCAAAAACCTCGGGCTGCCACGCTTCCTCCGGAAGCCGTGGCAAAAAAAATTGTACACGCGCTGGAGTCATCCTCTCCCCGCAGACGATACAGGGTGACGATACAAGCGCACGGCGGCGAATTCATTCATCGGTTTTGCCCGGACGCGCTGGCCGACTGGGCTCGTTTCCGTACGGTACGGAAGAGATTAGCGAAGTTGAAGAACGCAAGTTGACGTCTACTTCATCCCCAGCTTCTTCAGCTTCGGCGTAATGTTGTACACGCAATAGAGTTCCGACTTATTCTTATTGTAGTAATTCTGGTGGTATTCTTCCGCCTCGAAAAACTCCGGCGCGGCAACGATTTCCGTGACAATCGGCTTCGGGAATGCTCCTGCTTTCTCGAGCTCTACTTTGACTGCTTCCGCAACTGTTTTTTGTTGTTCGTCGTAGGTGAAAATGACGGACCGGTACTGCGTTCCCGAATCGGCGCCCTGACGATTCAACGTGGTTGGGTCGTGGGATTTGAAAAATACTTCCACCAATTCCTGGTAGTCGGCCTTCGCAGGATCGTATTCGACGCGGACCACCTCGGCGTGCCCGGACGTACCGCTGCAGATCTCGTTGTAGGTCGGGTTCTCCGATGTACCGCCCTGGTAGCCGGAAACCACACCAACGACGCCTTCGATCCGCTGAAAAACGGCTTCTACGCACCAGAAACAGCCGCCGCCAAAACTTGCAAATCCCGTATTTTCGGGAACCGCTGCCGGGGGGGAATTCTCGTCGGTCATATCATTTTTATCCTGTCCGATCCCGCGAAGTGAGGCCCATCCGAGGCCAAGTGCGACGAGGACCGCCAATGCTGTGAAATATTTCTTTCTCATTTCGTTACTTTTGACACTCTGAGCTGTACATTTGTTGCAGATGTCGGAGAATTCTGTACGGCTCAGGCTCCCCTCCGGCACGGGGGGATGATAATCTACGCTATTGTGCGCCTCAAATCCAGCAACAAGCACGAAGGTCGGAAATACAGGCCCTGAGTAGGGCATTGAGAACATCATGTCTGAAATCTCCAAACTACTAGAATATGCTTCTGAGGTGGGCGCATCGGATATCCATCTTGTTGCCGGGGAAAAGCCCGTTTTCCGCCAGTTCGGGGACTTGGTTGAGGGCTGCTCCGATGTCCTCACGTCCGAGAGCATTCACGCAATTTTGCAGGAAATTGTCCCGAAGCGTCTTCTGGCGTCTTTCGAGAACGAGCATGAAGTCGATTTTTCGATGGACGAGCCGGGAATCGGCAGGTACCGGGCTAATGCATTCTTCGAGAAAGGACGGCCTTCCCTGGCATTGCGGGCCGTTCGAACCGAGGTTCCTTCGTTCGAGGAACTGGGGCTTCCCGCGATCATTGGGGACATCGCATTGTGCCGGCGCGGTATTCTTCTGGCCAGTGGTCCCACCGGATGCGGAAAGTCCACCACGCTGGCGCGGATGATTCAGCACATCAACGAAAACGATCACATGCGCGTCATCACCATCGAAGACCCCATTGAATTTTTGTTTACGAACAAGCGATCGATTGTCCTGCAGCGGGAGATCGGCACCGACACGCCTTCCTTTTCCCACGCCCTGCGCAGCACGCTCCGCCAGGATCCGGACATCATCATGATCGGGGAAATGCGCGACGCGGACAGTTTTCAGGCCGCGCTGACCATGGCCGAAACCGGCCACCTCGTGTTGAGCACGCTGCACACCGATACCGCCAGCCAGGCGATATCAAGAATTTTGAATTTCTTTCCAATCGAGCAGCGCGACGTGATCCGCATGAGCCTCGCCGACAACTTGCGCGGCGTTGTCTGCCAGCGCCTGCTGCAAACAGTCAAGGGGGAGCTCACCCCCACGGTGGAGATCCTGCTCAATACCCCGATCGTTCGCAAACTTCTGCTTACCGGCGGACTGGAAAAGCTTCATTCGGCCATCGAAACAGACGCGGAAAGCGGAATGATGACCTTCAACGATTCCCTGCACCAGTTGATCAAGGCCGGGACCATCACGGAAGAAACAGGTCTTGCAAGCTCCAACAACCCGTCCCAGCTCCAGATGTACCTCGAAGGGATTCACCTGGACGAAGGCAAGCGCATCATTTCAGGCGGGTAGGTCGACCCCTCGGGTATTCTGCCCTTTTCTGCGCGCTTGAAGTTGTCCGAATATCGAATGCTCAATGTCCAAGGGAACCACCTGCGACATTGGACATTGAGAATTCGATATTCGAATTTAGGTTCCGGTTGGGCTCCGCTACACGGGTCGGATACCCGTGCTACGTAAGGCCTATATTTCTTCCAGGAGCGACTCCGGGACCGGAGCCTTGTCTGGAATCCCTTCGTCGATCTGAAGTTGCTCCAATCGTTGCCGTGCAACGGGATGTTCGACCCGGTCGAGGAGTTCGTGAAATGCTTTGAACACCAGCCTGTTGAACTCCGGCAGCCCCACTCGTTCCCAGTGTGATTGTGAATTGAATTCTTTGCGGTGATCCCGGTAGAAGGCCGTGGCCTGCGCCACCGCACCGCGGTACCGGTCCTCGTCCCCGCGCGCGTACCAGGTGAATCCCTGGATAATGAATCCCTCCGCCACGGCGCGAACTTCCTGGCCGTTCAATTCCCGCTGGGCTTCCCCAAAGGACGTTGCCACGAAGTGATTAAATCCACTGTCTGTTCTATCCGACGGGTAGCGCTCCTTGATTTCTTTGAAGATCTCATGCGCTACCTCGGTTCTGTTGAAGCCGATGTGATAATTGAAAGCCAGGTTCAGAAAATTTTCGTATGCAGTATGGAAACTCTCATTGTCATGCTTTTCCAGCGCTTCCAGGTACGCCTTCCGAACATGCTGATAGATCGCAAGGTTGGGCGAGGGAATGAGTTGCCCATCAATATCGAAGAATGCGGAGCCAACGCGGAAGGCGGAGGCGAGACACTGGGAGGTCATCCGGTCTAGAGAAAGCGCGGTGAACCCTTCGGCGTGCTGTTTGCCCTGTTCCGCCCAGTAGAGCGCATGGGCATCCGCCATCCGCCAATCGAGCGGACCATACGCATCGTCCACGTCCTTCATTTTTTCTACGTCGAGCTTGTACACCTCTTTCAACCTCTGCCGCTTCAGGGAGATCCGCAGCAGGGGGGCTGCCGGATCGTCGGACATCAGTTCCCGGACCTGGTCGGTCGCATTGCTGGACGTAATTGCGTCCAATTCCAGTATCGTGATGCCCGTTTCGGCAAGGCGTTTGATCAGGGGTTGCGCAGCGGGGTCTTCCCGCAATCCATCCATCGTATCTGGGGCTTCCAGGTATTGCTCGTAATCCGGGGCCATTCCATCGAAAAGCGCCCCCATTTCCCTCGCCCAGCTCTCCTTGTAAAAGTAGTGAGCGTCGTCCAGGTTTGCGCCCATTTTGAATTGAAAAATCCAACCCAGCGCCCAATAGAGTTGAGGTGCGCCCGGGTTGTACACGAGCCCCTCGTCGCGGAGCATTCTCATGCCGTGCTGCACCCAGCGCCACCGGTCCTCGTGCTCATTGAAAAGAACACTTACGTTCCAGGCCAGGTTCCAGGAATGAAACTCCCAGATCTGAGGAAATCGCGGTTCAAGTTTCGTCATCCAGTCCGACAATTGGACCAGTTCGAAATAGCGCCCTTCTTCCTGCATGCGCGTGGCCCGCAGCCAGAGGGCATCGACGATCAGGCCTCGGAAACCGCCCAATGCCACCGTCACGAATGCGACCCAGGGAGGCATATTTTCCACCGGGGCGATATTCCCCTGGGTAAGTTCCGTCCGCTGCAGAAGCAGGCCTTGCTGAACCCGGCCGGAACCGGCAATAAATACAGCGGCGAGCAAGACCAGCAGGGCATTTTGAAGAAAAGATTTCATGAGGGCAGGCC
Source organism: Kiritimatiellia bacterium (assembly GCA_963578625.1). Classification (GTDB taxonomy): domain Bacteria; phylum Verrucomicrobiota; class Kiritimatiellia; order SLOV01; family SLOV01; genus CAUZEO01. The sequence goes on from CAUZEO010000028.1 coordinate 24,968, forward strand.
CAGCTCACGACGGTAGAAAAGCAGTCGACCGATTAATGCGATGGCTCCCCCATACACTACCACCTTCACCACGAAGACACTTGCGACCCAGCTCCAGGGTACGAGTTCCCCGATGCCAAGAGAGTCCAGCGGATTGGGCGATTTCAACGGCGAAACGAGAAACTGCATGCCGCGGTAGAACAGGATCAGGAATATATCGAGGAACGCGCTGCCTTGCTGCCCGGGACCGCTGACAAAGGATTTGCGTGCCGCCATGATTTCGATATAGGGGATAAACTTTAGCAACACGACGAGATACAGCGCGGTAAATGCCGCCGTGGGCAAGGAGAACAAGCTTCCCGCGACTACGCCGATAGCGGAAAGAAATGAAAGGTGAAGGAGCAGTATCAGGAGAGTTCTCACCAGGTTGATTTCAAATCCGCCCGAGTACACAAACACGCTGATGCCGTCTTGCGGCGGAAAGAAAATGGTGACCGGCCGCTGATCGTTCGTATTCTTGTATGAGACCTCCAGCGTACCGTCCGCCGAGAAGACGTCATCCTGAACGCGCATTGTGTGGAACCCTTCGGCCGTATCATTGCCTTCGATCGTCGCGCGCCCCGGCACATCCGGCCCACCAATTGTCCAGGTACCACGGATGGTTGTGATCTCCATCCGCCCTGACGCAAACTTGTAGCGAATGTGAAACGGCTGATCTTTCCGCACCCCGCTTGGAAGGTCGAATTTCCAGGTGATGGTGGTACCTGGAGGCACGGAAAAGGCACTGCGCAGTATCGTTTTCCGAGCCTCTTCCACGGCATCGGCCCGCGAAATCTCGCGGGGGAAATCCGGGGCTTTCATCCATTCGTCCGCCGTCTTCCCCGCCTCGAGGTCGACGTCCGGGATCTGGGGCCTAATCTGCCTCCTGGCAACGAGTATTTCCTCGTCCAATTGCTGGATTTCTTCCGAGTTCAATTGCGATGGCCTGGTGTTCCACCGCAACAGGCCGTATACCGCCAGGCCACTTACGCACAGAAGGGCCGCATTCAAGGCGACCAGGCTCACCCACTTGCCCAGCAAAATCTGAAAACGGGTCACCGGTTTGGATACCACCATGTGAATCTGCCGCTCCGCGATTTCGCCGGAAATCGCCGCGCAGCCCGCCCACAGGGTGGCGATCGACAGGATCGCAATCACGATTCCCAGAGTGTAGATGACCAGGATCTGAACCTCGCCGGAAATGGTTGCGTCCGACTTAATCGACAGCGGCAGCCCGATGATCACCATCATGAGAATGACGATCAGGCTGAGTACGATCTTGGATCGAACCGTCGTCCGAAGGCTTATGGATGCGATGGCTAGAATCTTGTTCATGAGAACAATTAGTCGTCGGCAGACTCGGAAAGGAAATTCTTCAACTTGCCATCCGCCGCTTTGCGGGATTCTTCATCCATGACTTCGGGGGCCTTTTCGGGCGGGGCCCCTTCTTCCTTCTCCGCCGGAAGAGCCTCCCCCCCGTCGGACTTCTGTTCGACGAGTTCATCCAGTCGATTCGTTTTCTTCTCCTCACCGGTATGGCCCAGAAATTCGGCCACATTCTCCGCGTGCTTAACGCCGGAATCATCCCCGGTCGTCTGGGCTTTTTCGACGACATCAAGAAACAGGTTTTCGAGGCTGACCCGTGGGTGGTCGACGTCAGGTTCATCTCCCAACGCCTCCCGTAGCACTTCCAGCACACGCTTCAATTTATCCGGGGAAAGCTCGGGCAGCGTCACCTGGTACCGGTTCTGTTCTTCCAGGAGCTCATGGACGGCGCCGGTAACGCGAAGGCGGCCTCCGTATAAAATCGCTACCCGGTCACAAACGTCCTCTACATCCGAAAGCAAGTGCGACGAGAGAATTACTGTTTTGTTCGCTTTCTTCAGATCCACGATCAGGTTCTTTACCTGCTGTGTCCCCAGGGGATCGAGACCCGACGTCGGCTCATCCAGGATCACAAGCTGCGGGTCGTTAATGAGAGCCTGGGCCAGCCCGATTCG
>CAUZEO010000029.1:0-26549 GCA_963578625.1 Kiritimatiellia bacterium
CGCCGGGATCGGCACCGGCAGCAATGCCGCGGCATCGCGAGGGTGATCGATGTCGCGGACGTTGTTTGCCTGCGCCTCATAATCAACCTGCACCAGGGCGTCGTCGTTCAGGAGCAATTCTGGTGTGAGGAGTTTCTTGTCGAGCTCGGAAAACGAGATGCCGGCCTGGTACCAGACCTTGACCGACTTCAGGTCCAGGTTGGCTGCCGCGATGGTGTTCTCGCCGCTGGTTAAGTCACCGATCTTAAACGTGGCGGTTGTCGAATTGGATGGAACGAGGACGAACGAGGCGGGCGTGTATTCGCCCGGACAGGCAAACAGGTCGATCTCGCTATCAATTTTGCCGGTCAGAATGCGTGACGTGGGCAGCACCCTGTAGTTCGTAATGGGGTCGTTGCTTACCGTCAGCAGGTACGGCTCTGTCCTGAGCCAAACCTTGTGTGCGTTGTCGAGTGCCCAACGTGCTGGATGCAACCATTGATTTCGAAGGTCGTGGAGATGTATCTCCAGCAGTTTGTCTTTTTCCGGCACAGGAAAGTCCGGTCGGGTGCGCTCCACGAGTTCCTCTGTAATTTTCCGGGCCTCATCGAGCATTCCGGACGCATGCCGCTGCCAAACACCGTCCGCTTTCTCCTCCCTCAGGCTCGATTCGGAGATTTCGCGCGCAATGGTCTTCGCCTCTTCGTTGATGCGTTTTGTGATTTCGCGGAACGGGCCGTTTCGAGCAATCGCTGCCTTGTTGTGATTTTTCGCCCATGTTATCAGAAGTCGATCCTGTTCTGCCTGCCAGTTTTCCGGGACGGGTCCGCCCTCAATCGAGATGTCATCGATATAGATCACAAGGCGCGCATCCACCGCTTCGCGGCACGATATTCCGATGTACCATTTTTCGAGATGCAATGCGGGGGTCACTTCGCCGAGAATTTTTCGGCTCGTGCCTTCAGCTCCGATCAGGATGTCCGATGTCTGCCGGTGCCAGGTGCCCATTTCGTCGTGGCGGTTCAGGGATCCGATCGCTACGCAGGAACCCCGACCGCTGCCCCCGGTTGTCTCTCTCAAGGCGGGAAGCAGAAAGCTGGTTCCCAGGCTGACCGAAACGTTCGGCGGCGCCTGCTCCAGGTAGACAAACCCGGTCAGCCGGGTTCCCGGGATCGCGGGAATGTCGAGGATCGGACCGGACCAATAGTTGTAATTCCCGTCCTTGATTAAGGTGATGTCCAACTTGAACGATTTTTTTCCGGAGTGGCTTCGTTCCGAACTGAGGCCGGCGTAGTTTACCTTGTACTCGCCCGTGCCCGTCCAGAATGTGACCCGATTCTCCGTCTCGAAGTCTTCTTGATACTCTGTTTTTCCCATTTCTTCTCCCGCTTGTGCCACCAGCGACGGGAAACTAAAGATCGCGCCGAATGTGCAAGCCATTGGCAACATAATGAGAGCCTTGCGCAGGTTGGTCTTCCAGGCGGACCCGGAGCAATGGGTGTTCATGGATCAAGAATGGACTGTGCATCCGCTTTTCATTCGCAGATTCATGATTATCCCTTGCTCTGCTCGGGCTGGAAGCCCAACCTACTTGTCTACCCTCAACGCTTCAAATTCCGACCAGTCCCACGGCACGAGCTTTTCTGTGCTTTTTTCGTATCCGCGGTAGTAGACCTGCTGGGCCAGGTCGCCGGACTCTTTCATCTCCTGCATACGTCGGCGTTGATCGGAGTGGGCCAGGGCATCCACCTCTTCCGGCGAACAGATCTCCCGAAGCCGGCTCCCGAATCGCTCGAGTTGACCGCGCACTGCCGGGTCATCGGCCTTGTGTTTCACCAGATCGAACATTTCATCGGGATCCTCCGCCAGGTTGTAGAGGCACGGGCTTTCGCCCACATTCTCGACATACTTCCATTCCCCCAGGCGAAGGGCAAAGATTGCCCGCGGCGCGGGTCCTGCATGATGTTCAATGAAAACCGGTCGAGCATCAAATTCTTCCGCCTCACCGCGAGCCAGGGGCAGGATCGAATTTCCCCGAAATCCATCATCCGCCGGTACGTCCATGGCATCCGCCACAGTCGGAAAGAAATCCAATTGCGAAACGGGTGCGTCAACGACCGCTCCGGGGCGAATTTCGGGACCGGACAGGATGAGCGGGATCCCGATTGACTCTTCGTACATCGAGGTCTTCCCCATGTTTCCGTGGGCACGCGCGGACTCGCCGTGGTCCGAGGAATAGATAATGAGCGTATCATCGCGAATTCCTTCCTCTTCCATGGCATCGAGGATTTGGCCGACTTCGCGATCAAACTCCTCGACCACTGCGCGATAGGCGGCGTGGATTTTCTGAATCCGGTTTTCGTCGCTCCGGTGGTACGAGCAATTAAAAACTGCGCTGCACTGATCGTAGGGATGGAGGTCTTCGATCGGCTGTAGATATTTTGGGGAGAGGGGAGCGGCGGCATTGAGGTACTTGTCGTAAAGATCCCCGTCGGGCGCCCACTCCGGGTGTGGATGGTTGTAACCGACATATAGAACCCAGGGACGGTCCGCCGGCCGTTCCTTGCGAATCCAATTCACGGCCTCCCGGGTGATGGCCCGGTCGCCGGGCTCCGACTCCTCCTCGGGCAGTGCTGTACCTTGGCGGCGGATTCGAATGTCATAGTAGGCATAGTACTCGGCGCGTCTTTGTACGGTTTCCTGTTCCCGAAAAAAAGTGATGGGATCGAAGGAGCCCCTTACGCCAGGAAGACGTTTGTCCTCGATGCCCGTGTCGGCATCCGGCAGACAGTCAAGGCGTCCGATCGAGGTGAAGAGCGCGCCCTGTTGCCGGAGCCACGCCGGCCAGCTCGCCGGCGTGCCGCTATACGCAGTTGCATTATCCCATACGCCCGTCTCATGTACATAGCGGCCGGAAAAGAGGGCAGAGCGAGTCGGTGCGCAGATGGGCGAGCAACAATAGGCGTTGCTAAACAGGGTTCCTCTCCGGGCGATCGAATCGATATTCGGGGTTTCTACCGTTCCCGTGTAACAGCCGGTAAATTCTCGTGAATGAGAGTCGGACAGAATAAAGAGAACATTCATGAGGGGAAGGGGATCGCCGCCGCATTTCCATGCAGAATGTTTTTCGCCTGGTCCTTCCATTCGAACCAATGGCCGCTGTATTTGAAGAACGATTCCCAGAATTGGACTTTTTCGAGGATGTCTTCGTGATACCTTCGGCGGCCGTACACGCTGTCGACTCCCGTAACGATTTTGCCGGTTACGCATGGCTCGCCCATGTGTTCCAGAAGCCAGCGCATGACGAGCACGGTATCGCCCCCGCTTACATCGAAGTAAACGTTGGGATAGCATCGCATGCATTCCATGACCTCGCCGTTCCACGCCTGACCCATGTGAGCGCCGACGCAGACCAGATCGGGGAAATTCCCCGCGATGGTGCCGAGGTGGCTCGGTCGCATGTTGACCGCCCGCGTGGAAAGACCGGGGCCAAGGTCCCGGGTTCGGATTTCGCCGAGACCACCTAGATGGAACATGATGGGCATACCTAGCGCCTCCGCCTGCTCGTAGTGAGCCATGTAGGAGGGATCATCGTAGGGCCTTTCCGCGAAGATTGTTTTCAGGCCAACCATCCCGGCCTCCCGCTGGTCGCGAATTGCCCCGGGAGGGTTGCGAAAGTCGAGGAAGCCGAACGGCAGAAAGAAATCGGGAAAGGCCTTCGCCACTTCGAGCACTTCAGGGTCCGTTCCGAACACCACTTCACTGCTGCCGGGACGATACGGAGTCGGCATCTCCGGTAACGCCAGCAGCCAGACCTTATCGATCAGTTCCGATTCGGCAATCCACGCAAGGTCTTCGGGATCGCGCAGCAGATGACCATGCACGTCGATAATCATTTAAAATGAATCCGGCCCCCAGAAGTGAAATGGCGGCATCTTTCCGATGAGTTCACTGCCCGGTGTGGACGGATCGAGCCTGAGTTTCTTCGCGAGGGCTTGAACTGCGATGGGCTGAAGCATCAGTAAGGAACACGTTCCTTTCGTAAGCTCGGTCCCTATTTTACCAAGTCGTTCGGTCAAGCAATTGTCCGCGGGGAGCGCCACTTCGAACCGCGTACACCCTTGATCCAAAGCGTACCGGGTCGCCTGGAGCGCCAGGTCCACTTCGCAATCGCGGTGCGGGTCCAGGGAGATGCATTCGAATACCTGAAACACGTTGTCGACCCGCTTGCCACGCACATATCCGACGATGGCATCTTGTTCAAGGGCCACAAAAAACGCTTCTGCCTCTTCACGTTTCCAGGAGAGCTGAGCTTCCCAGTATTCTTTCGTGCGAAAAATCGAGCCATGGCGACCCGTATTTCCGCTTTCATAGATCGATGAGACTTCTTTCAAGTCAGAGACCGGGTTGAACAGGCGGAGCTGGTATTTCGGCTCTCGGTGAAGTCGAAACTGTTCCAGCGTTCCGGAACTCAAGGGCTGGGGAAGCGGTTTCCAGCCGAATCGCCTGTACAGCGCCGTGAGACCGGAGAAGAGGATGGACAATTCATACCCGTTCTCGGTGAGGTAGCGGATCGCGTCATCGATTACCAATCGCGCGAATCCCCGATTCCGGTAATCGGGATGCGTGACGACATCCCCGATTCCGCCCACTACCGCGGTTGAATCGCCCCATCTGATTTCGCGACGATAGATTTTCAGCATCCCCACGATGTCGCCGTTCAGCCGGGCTACCCGAAACTGACCCCAATCGAACCAGGGGTCGGCCTGAAAATGCGCACCGGTTTCTGCGGGCCAGGCCATCCGCGTCAACTCGATGATTTGTGCCAATTCACCCGGTTTGGCTGCCCGTACGATCGGCGATTCTATAGCTGCGAAAGTCTTCATGTTATTCGTGCAAACCCTTAAGTCTCTCCTCGACTCAATCATTTAATGCTAATTGATTTCACCGAAACTGTCCAGAGGGTCTGCAAGAATTCCCGTTTTCCCGTCCAAAGTAATGATTTTGTAGAAAGTTCATTCAAAATTGTATACTGGTGTCCACTTGACTTTTTGAATCATTTTTAGATAATTGATACGATGACTGTAGCAGTTAAGCCGTATATTGCGCTTTCCGATGCGCTTGAGCACGCCTTGAGTCAGCCGCCCTCGGTTGCCGGTCTTCGTCTCCGTTCCGAGCGTGATCTGGTTCAATTGCTGAACGTGAATCATGCATCGGTGCGCCGATCATTGAATTCCCTGGTTGAGAAGGGAGTTCTGGTGCGGAGGCATGGCAGCGGCACTTACCTCCGGCGGGTGCCAATCGTTTCGGACCAGCAGGGATATCGAGAGATGGTTTTGCCGATTCGAACCGACATGTTGTTTGTCGGTTCGGATCAATCCGGCGCGCATCAAAAGCCCTTGGCGCCCACGCACCAGCAGAGGCAACTCCAGATCGGGTTGTGGACGGATTTTGAGTTGGAGCCAAGTCCTTCGCGCCAGGCCTTGCTGGAAGGAATTGTTCATCGCACGGAAGAAGCAGGTCATTGTGTAAGCATGCATTCGCTTGCGGATCGCAGGGGCAGCGAATTGTCCGTGGGCGAGCTTGCTGATCGGTTGAAAGACGCGTCCGCTGACGGGTACCTGGTCGGGCCGTGGTATCCGGAGCGATTCCTGGCCGCCGCATCGGAAACGAGGGTTCCGAGTATTTTTTTCCAGGATTCCAGCGCGCCGATTACGTATGAGCCATTCGTATTCATGGACACGGAGGAAGCGGTTGCCCGGGCTGTGAGGGTGTTGGCCGAGGAAGGATACCGGGAAATCGGACTGCTTGGATTGCGCGGACCGGACCTGGCGGTAGAGCCTGTCATGACGGTGTATGACCGGGCGATGGAAGATGCCGGTCTTTCCTATCGAGGAATGGAGTTTGGAACTATTTATCCTGGAGACAGCATCGCGGCGTTCCGGACGCTTATGGGGAGCGACAGTCCTCCGGACGCGATCTACGTTTCGGATGACGTGGTATTGGCAGGTGTTGCGGAGGTTTGCGAGTTGGACGGGATCGTTCCCGGTCGTGACCTCGGCGTGATCACGTTCAGCACTCCGAATTATCCACTGCCGCAGGCACACAACTGGAGCAGGATGGACTTTGACGTCGAGGGATTCGGAGAAGCCGTCGTGAACAGCCTGCTTCGAATGATCCAGACCGCGGGAACGAGAATAAATTCCCATGCCATCCACGCGTCCTGGGTTGGCGGTGAGACGCATCGGCGAGTCCCGTCGTCGAAGGAGTCGATCTAGAACCATGAAACGTGTCAACGGCAGATTGCGGTGTGCCTTCACGTTGATCGAGCTTCTCGTGGTCATCGCCATCATTTCCGTGTTGGCCGCGTTACTTGTCCCGGCGGTCCAGCGTGCGCTGGAGAGCGGCCGGCGGGCGTTCTGCCTGAACAACGTAAAGCAAATTAGCTACGCATTTTACTTTTTTTCCCAGGACAACAACGATTACCTTCCCTACAATTTTGATTCACCCGCCCAAGGAGACCGGTGGCACTTTCTAATCTCGGAATACCTGGGGCTCGACCGAAAGCGGACTACCATCGGGGTGATACCGGGGAGTTGGGGTCTTGACGGATCGATTTTCTGTCCTTCCTACGATCGGAGACGAGCTAAGGGGCTGACCTACGGCGCAAATTACGGTTTCGTAACGACCGGGCCCGGGGACAGGAATAATCCAAATCTCCCTGCACAACTGACGAATCTGAATCCGACAACTTACGTTGTGGCCGATGCCACTTCGGGGCACATTTACTCCCCGAACAATTGGAAACTAACCGAGGATACGGATGGCGATGGCGTGGTGGATACGGACGGTCGGCTTTTGCCCTCCGAGGGACCTTACAACAACGTGGGCCCTCGCCACGACGGCCTGGCGAATTTCGGATTCATCGATTCATCCGCCCGTGCGATGACGGGACGGGAGTGGGCGGAAGGGGGCAAGCCTCTTTGGGGCCCGCCTTACTAACTAGTGTCGATTTTGGAATCTGACACATGACGTAGCGCGGAGTTCACTCCGCCGTGGGATTGTGGGGGGCTTCGCGGCCTGACGATCGTGCCCGCAAGGGGCTGGGATTAATCGCAAACGACAACAGAATAAATCCTCAATTCCGGAACCTGCAGTTGAACCCCGCCTCCGCCAGCGCGCGAACGTATTCTTCGCTGTGAAGGTGCGGGTACCAGTCCCGCATCCAGTAGGCATTCGTATTGCCAATCGGATTCTGCCGGGCAAGGCGGGTGAAAAACATGAGCGGTTCCCACGAATGCCAGGCTCAACGAAGCTGGCCGTCGCAAAGCCAGGAAGGTGGTTCGAGGTCTTGAAGTTCAGGGTTCATGTGATGACGTCTGGACCTTCTCTCGCAACCTCCCCGTAATGCCCCAGGCTACGATGAAATTACGCTTTCAGCGCGGGGATCCAGATGATTGATCGGTCGGAAACCGAATAATGCAGTACGTATCCAATCGCGGAACGTTTACTACGCCTTTACCGTAACGATCGCAGACTAATTCAAGTCCTTCGGCGGAGGTTTCGCCGTCTGGAGTCAGGAGCGTTGCCGACCGTCCTGTGACGGTTTCAGCCAGGTGTTCGGCAAGCGAAACGCGGAGCTTCGGCACCGAAGTTTCGTTTGCGTAGTTCACCAGGTGCACGAGGATAGCGTCTTTGACGGCATTGATTTCCACCGCGACATGTGAGCTGTCGACTTCGACGGTAACCGGCGTGGCAGGACCACACAGCTCCGTGACATAGCCGGTTAACTCGTCGGCCCGTTCAGGCAGTGCCGGACGTACCTGGTAGTTCAAGTGGTTGAAGGGAACACGTTCGTCCGTACGAGGCGTAAAGATGACGCGGCCATTGCGATTCGCGCCACGTATGCTGCCGGATTCGGCGAATTTTACCCCGAAGACATCGGCGAGTCCATACTCCGAGCGCTGCCGATAGTTTTCATCGTAGAGAGATGTATTTCCGGTGGCCACCAGGCCGTTTCCTGCGGCGACCCAGGCCTGGATACACTCAATTTCCCTGTTGCTCATGCAAAGGATGTTCGCGAGGACCAGCACCTGGATCTGATCCATCTGCTCCCCGTGCTCCAGGTTCTCCCAAAAGCGGACTTCGAAGGGAACGCGCTTTTGAATCAGCGCCTGTTCGTATCCGAGGATCGAGGCGTCCACTTCGTCCTGTGCGAAAGCCGCCGAAGCGAAGTTCCGGTAGGTTGCCACCGTGGCCAGAGAAGCCGCGTCCAGGTAGAGCGATTCATGCTCTTCGAAGAAGCGGTGGTACCGTTCGACTCCGGGCTGAATATCGTCCCGTTCCCACAGGGTGCTCTGGCCCATGCAGGTGGGGCGCGCAGCCCAGGTCGAGCCCACGCACCGGCGACCGAAGGCCGCGGATTCCGCGAGGGAGAGCTGGATCTGCCCGGCGGTTTCGGGCAGATGCGTGGTTACGCGATCGGTGCCGGTGATCCGCCAGTGGCTCGGAACGACCACCACCCGGTTCGCGTGTCCAGCCTTGTAGGCCAGGATCTGGTTGATCATCCATTCATCCTGCAGCCGTGGGAAATTGCCGTTTTCTGCCAGCACGATATCCGCGGCACGCATTGATCGCGAATAATCAACACCGAGTACTTCCGCGGCATTATAAGGGCAGGGCGCGCCGTAGTTTGCTGCGACGACGGCCTCGGGGTTCAGTGCCCGCACATCCCGCCGGATCGTCTCGACAAATGTGACCAGTGACTCGCAGCGAAACCGAATGGCCTCCTGGCAGAGGGGATCATACGTCTCGCCCACCGCGGGAACGGTGACATGCTCCATCGTCGGGATCCCGAATCGCTCCGGATCCGGTTGCGGGTGGCGGCGCGCTAGAAATTCGCGAAATTTTTTCACGCACATCTCGCAACGGCAACCGAAGAAGTTCGTGTTGTCCAGCCACGCCCCATCGGCGCCGGCCCAGCGAATCGCCTTTTCCGTCACTTCGCGGACGTACGACACGTAACCGTCGTGACTCAGGCAGGGAAACTGGCGCCAGTATTGTTCGCTGTAGGTTCGGGGATTCCCGGTTTCGTCCACCTGCAGCCATGCCTTCGCCCCCGGCCGTTCCGCGAAAAACGTTTCCGGCATGATCGAGACGGAGTGCACGTAGACAAGGACCTTGATGTCGTGGCGGTGGCAGCGCTCGATCAGGTCTCGGGCCATCTCCATTTCGGCGGCCTCCGCTTCCATGCCGAAACCCTTGTGGAAGTGCGTGGTGACGCAGTTGAAACCTGCGTCAGCCAGACTGCGGATGTACTCTTCGCTGTGGATCCGGTCAAACCAGTCCCCGATCCAGTGGGCATTGGCCGGAATGGTTTCAAAAATGCCGCCATGACGGCGGTACATCATCAGCGGTTCCCAGGAGAGCCACGCCCAGCGGAGCTGCCGGTCGTGCAGCCAGGATGGACTATCTGGAAGGCTAGTCATCCCCGAGCAGACAGCTCCAGTCCTTCTTGCTTTGCTTCGCCCACCACCAGCCAATCTCTTCGGGATCATTCAAAGTCTCTGGTGGGGCGCGGAGCATCCAGGGCATCGGGGAGAACGGCATGGGACCCGGGGCGGAGGAAATCGGCTCGTAGGGACGGGACCGGAGATCCCCGTTGGCGAGGCTGAGCGCCGGGGTGGAGTGTTCCGCGAGGTAGGCCGCGAGATCCCGGCGCAGGCTTTTTACGGTTTCTTGAAAGTCCTCATGTATCGCGAGATTCTCGAATTCGTCCGGATCGTTCTCCAGGTCATACAACTCCTCGAAGTCACCGCTCTCGTAGTGCATGTATTTCCACTTTCTTGAGCGCAGGATTTGCAGGGGGCCGTTCATGCATTCGACTTCAATTGCCATGAAGGGCCGGTCAGGCTCTGTTTGGCGTGCAATCGCGGCCAGGTCGCGGCCCGGAATGCCTTCCGGTATTGCGCAGCCGGCGGCGGTGAGGAATGTCGGCAGAATGTCGATCAGTCCTGCCAACTGGTCGCTTACCTGGCCGTTACTCGGTTGACCAACTCCGCGAAGGATCATCGGCACTCGAACGGATCCTTCGTAACCCAGTGATTTAAACCACAACCCATGGTCGCCCATCAGGTCGCCATGATCGGAAGTGAATAGGATCAATGTATTTTCGACCAGTCCTCTTGATTCCAATGTGTCGAGCACGCGGCCGATCTGCTGATCGATCAGGGTGATGTTGGCATAGTAGTAGGAAAGGGATGTGTGTGCTGCCTCGTCCGAGTAGAGGTGGAACTCGTGCTGTTTCCGGTAATTTTCCAGGTCCGGGTGTTTCGTGTCATACTCGCCCTCTTTCTTTTTGGGCGAAGGGATCGAATCCAGATCGTACCAGTTTTCGGTGCCCTGCGGTGCATCATACGGCGGGTGCGGCTTGGTAAAGGAGAGAAAGAGGAAGAAAGGTCCGTCGGCGTCGTCGAGATACTCAACGGCGCGGTCTCCACACCAGGTTGTAACGTGGTGTTCCAGCGGCAGCGGATTGATCGTTGGTTTGATCTCGTTGTATCCGATCTGAATCGGCTTATCCCATCCCCAGAGCCCGCGTTCATGAAGGTATTGGTCGTAGTCGTCGAATCGGATCCGGCCGTCGGTGTGAATCGAGGGGGAACGTACCCAGCCGGTTTCTTCGCACAGAATCATGTCCTGAAAGCCATAGGTCTCGGTCGAAGGGACGAAGTTCATGCAACCGATGGCGCGGGTGTTGTACCCGGCTTCTGCCAGAGCGCGCGGCAGGACAGTTTCGGGCGTTGTTCGGGTCTGGTAGTTTTCGATCACGCCGAAAGCTCCGGACATCCGGCCGGTCAAAATGCTGACCCGTGCGGGTATGCAAATAGGGCAGGGGGTGACCGCCTGGGAAAACAAGGTCCCTTCCGCCGCGAGCCGGTCAATGTTTGGCGTCCGGACAATGGGGTTTCCCGCGCAGGCAAGTGCATCCCAGCGTTGCTGATCCGTTGTTATCAGGATGAGATTAGGGTGGATTTGCTCCATAATTAAGATTGCAGAAATCAATGTAGAGGAAGTGATTTCATTTGCTGTACCAGCAAAATCCGGAGACTCACAGCAAAATCCAGCCTAATTTGGGTCCATTGTTCTAAGAAAGCCCACATCTGTAGTAGTGATTACGTTGAGCGCAACATCCCGTACCCGTCGCGCCATACTGATTTCATCTTGCATGATGACCTGGGCAATCACGCTTTCTTCTCCTGCTCATGTCGACCAGATCGGTGGCTACATTTTCGAGGGCACCGCAGGCACCCAGAGCCCGAACATAATAGCGGATGTTGGCGAGGACACGAACGTGATGCTGATGGTTGGCGGGACCGCCCAGTACAGTGTGGATGTTCCGTTTTCCGAGGCTACCAATACGTCGCTCGATGTCTCGGGGGGGCTTAATGATCAGGCCCGGCAAGACGACGATGAAGTCTTTAAGTTCAGCAGTAACGTGCCCTGGCCCGCTTCGGATTCCTGCAGGCGACTGTTCGGAAGAAGAAAACCAAATCTGACCAAAACCACGAATAATCTAAGCGAAAACGGGCAGGAATGCAGATGGGGCTAGGGGGGGACCGCTTGAGAAAACAGGGTTCCCTCCGCCGCCAGCCTGTCGGTATTTGGCGTCCGGATGATCGGGTTTCCGGCACATCCCATGGCATCCCAGCGATGCTGATCGGTCGTGATCAGGAGAAGATTCGGGCGTTTTCTGTTCATTTCGCCGTTTTGGCGGATCAATTCAGGGAAAGTGATTCGAGACTCCTTACCAAAAGACCCTTGACCCTACAGCAAAATCCCCGCTCTGCCCCCATTTCCCTCGGGAAAACTGGCACTGAATTGTTTTATCAATTCTGGCAAATTGATTTGACGCTGTTGCGAATCCTTGGCAAGATGCGAGTATTGGAAGATGGAGTCGTGTGGATGATAGCAGAAACCCGTGTCGATATCCTCATTTGCGTTTCGCTTTGCCTGACCGTCCTTGTCGCGTTCGCGCCAGGAAGTGTCCGAGCCGAGCGAATTGCCGCCTACCTTTTCGACGGAACGCCTGGCACGCAGAGCCCGAACATGGTGGAGGACGTGGGAGGGGACACGAATGCGACACTGACGATTCGCTCGAGCGCCCAGTACAACGTGAGCGCTCCGTTCGGCGGGCTGAACAATACGTCGCTTGATGTCTTAGGAGGAATCCAGGACCGAGCGTCGAACGAGGACACGGACGTTGCCAAGTTCAGCAACAACGTGCCCTGGTCGGTCACCGCATGGCTCAATAATTCCTTACCCGGGAGATATCGGCAGATCGTAAGCCAGCGGACAGATAATACCGGAAACGGATGGTACCTCGGGCTGACCAGTGCCAGTCTGCCGTCATTCTTTATACAGGGGCAAGCGGGGCCGGATGCCCGGGGCGCGACGGGCAATACGGCCCTGGAGGACGGCCAATGGCACATGATAACCGCCGTCTATGATCCGAACGCGGACGCCGACGGGGAGATCCGACTCTACGTGGACGGGTCCGGTTCGGTGTTCACGCACCACAAGACGCAGACCAATTCGATCGACTATGGAACCTCGGTGTTCGCGGTTGGCCTGGGTCTCGATACCGGGGGAAGCTTCAATCAGTTTGCGGGCTTGGTCGATGAAGTTGCCCTCTTCGATCACGCGCTGACGGCCGACGAGGTGGACTTCTATTTCGGCAACAGCGTGTCGAACCTGATCGAGGTCAGTTTTTCGACGATCGACGTTGCTGACACCAGCGGGTTTGAGTTTCAAAGTGTCAGCGGTTCGGTCTATCGACTGGACAAGGCCATGCCTCCTTCCACCAATTTCACTTCCACGGGCGGATTCCTGGAAGGCAACGGTGATATGATGTTGATGTTCGATCCCACGGGATTTTCCACGCAGGACGTATACAAGATATTTTCGTTGTAAGATGAGTTATTCATTTCTGATTCAGGACCGGATACAGTCGTTTCGGATTTAATGTGGATGGAAGCAAATCCTCTGCAAAGGTAGCGGAACAATAGAA
This sequence comes from Kiritimatiellia bacterium, assembly GCA_963578625.1. Taxonomy (GTDB): domain Bacteria; phylum Verrucomicrobiota; class Kiritimatiellia; order SLOV01; family SLOV01; genus CAUZEO01. The sequence goes on from CAUZEO010000029.1 coordinate 13,049, forward strand.
AAAATAGGAGTAATCATGCGAAAGAGTAGAAAAATGAAAGTTCAATCGATCTGTGCAGCCCTTTGTGCTTCGGTGCTCGTGATCGGCGCCGTGCCGGGCCATGCGAGTCTTCTGGGCGGATACCTGTTTGACGGGACCGCCGATACGGCGAACCCCTCGACAATCGCGGAACTGGGCGGGAACACGGGGCGGGATCTGTCGGTCGGAAGCTCGGCGGACTACAATGCGGACACCCCCTTCTCGTACGCGGGAAACACCTCGTTCGACGTCACGCAGTCGATTCAGAACCGGGGGGCAAACGACGGGATGACCGACTACGAGCTTGACCACCAAAACCAGGCGTGGTCCGTCTCCATGTGGATCAAGGGCAACGTGCAGGGCGGCTACGCCCAAATCGTGGGCCAGCGGAAGCAGGGCACCGGCAACGGCTGGTACGTCGGACTGACCAGTAGCGGCGCCGCGACCGTGTTCATGCAGGGCCAGACAGCCAGTCAGGCCCGGGGCAAGAACGACACCACCAACCTGTTCGACGGCCAGTGGCATCACATCGTGGGGGTCAACGATCCGGCCTCCGATCTCGACGGAAACGGCGACGGCGAGATTCTGCTCTACGTCGACAACGGCGCACCGTTGACCCACAAGAAGGTCATTACGGAATCACCTCCGGATTACGGCAACTCTCAATTTGCCATAGGCACCGGGCGCGACGGCGGGGGAAACTACAATGCCTTCAACGGACTGGTGGATGAAGTCGGAATCTTCAACCACGCCCTGACGGCGCAGGAAGTGGATCACTGGTACAACAACAGCCTGAACACGATTCCAGAACCGGCAACCTTCGTGCTGCTTGGTTTGGGCGGGTTGCTGCTGGCATACCGCCGTCGATAAGAGAGTTCCGTTACGTCACCGGTTCACCGGGCCGCCCGACAAAAACTCGGGCGGCCGGCGGAGGAGAGAGTGGAGATGAGGACGAGTATGTCTAGTCGATCCGGACGCCAGGTTCTGGTTCTGTGCGCGGTCATGATATTGGCTGTCATGCAACCGATATCTGCCGGCGCCGGAAGGATCGCCGCTTATCTCTTCGACGGAACACCGGGTACACAGAATCCTACGATGGTGGAGGATGCCGGCGGGGACGCCTTGCTGGATCTGTCGATCGGTTCGAGCGCAGAGTACAACGTGGACTCTCCGTTCAGCGGTGAGACCGATACGTCCCTGGATGTTTCGGGAGGCCTCAACGAGAGGGCCGAAAACATCTCTACGGACGCCTACAAGTTCGACCATCAGAATCAGGCATGGTCCATCACGATGTGGATTAAGGGCGCCGTCCAGGGCGGCTACGCCCAAATCGTGGGCCAGCGGAAGGCGAGCACCGGGAACGGATGGTACGTCGGAGTGAACAGTGGCGGTGAGGCGTTCGTGTTCACGCAGGGCTTGACAGCAGCTCAAGCCCGCGGCGTCAGTGGCGAATCCAACCTGTTCGACAGCCAATGGCATCACATTGTTGTGGTGAATGATCCTGCCTCCGACCTCGATGGAAACGGGGATGGCGAGATTCTGCTCTACGTCGACAACAGCGCGCCGCTGAGTCACAAGAAGGTCATTACGGAATCTCCCCCGGATTACGGAAACTCCGTCTTCTGCGTAGGCACCGGGCGGGATCTCTCTGCTGGCACCTACAATCAGTTCAGCGGACGCGTCGATGAAGTCGCCGTCTTCAATCACGCCTTGACCGCCCAGGAGGTGGATTTTTATTTCAACAACAGCCTCGGATCCTCCATCGAGATTTCGTTCAACATGGTGGGCGTCACGAACGCTGCAATCTTCGAGTTTGAGAGCTTCCTGGGGTTGACCTACCGGCTCGACCGGGCGACCACCCTCGGACCGCCGGATGACTTTTCACCCACAGGATCTTTCCTGAAGGGCAATGGCAGCACGATGACCCTGGCCGACCCCTCCGGCCCCTCGTCCTCACACATCTACCGAATCGTGATTCCGTAGGTTTTTTTACCGCGTAGCGGACGTCGCCAAGACTGCTGGTCGGCGACGAGAAAGCGCGAGGACTGTCACCTGCGCTGATCAAGGCAGGCATCGTCGAATCGCAGTTCCCGCCCTGGCGTGCGGACTTGTAGGTCGCCTCCGACACACCGACAACGCGCGCGGCGGGCAAGGAGTACGCTCAGCATGGTGGCATGGGGCCGGATTTGTGGCGGCACCAGAACATCTCAGTGTAATTTGTAGCAAGACGTCAAGAAATGGAGGGCTGATTTGCAATTCGCCCATCTTCTCCGAAAGAGGCGGGTTACAAGCCCGCCCTCCTTATCGGATCGCCACGGGTCACGGCCTCAGAATGATCGCTTCGTACTCATCGAGCCGCGGCAGGCGCACGGTGGACGAGCCATTCGCGGTCTCCAGGGAAAGTGCCTGACCGGTTATTGAATCGGCCTGACGAAACTCGCCGGGAAGCGTAATCACAATGTCCTTGTGCGCGATCGCGTACCGCATGTCGTTCGCCCGGCCCAGGTCCTGGACATTGGTCACACCCGCCCCGGGAAAGCCGACGCTGTAGAGGTGATTCGTGGCGTAGTTGACGAGGAGGAACACGACCGTCCCGTCGCTGTCGTTCATCTGTTTGGAGATCAGAACCGGTTCCGGGCAGTCGGTGGTATACGGGAGCGGCTGGTCCGCTGCGTGAATGACCGACCGGCTGAGGATCCGGCCGGCCTCGGGCCATCCCGACGACCAGAACGCCGCGTCGAGTTCTCCGGCGATATAGACGACCCGGCCCCCGGCTTCATGCACTGTCACCAGAGGTTCGGTCACGGGACCGGGAAACCAGCGGAAGTAGGAGTCGGAGTCTCGGCCTGGCGGGGATGCATAGTCGCGGGCCCGAATCAGCACATGCGTTCCGTTCTCTGCTTCTATGACCGCGCGCCGGCCGCGGAACGAGTAGGTGTTTCCGTCCATCCCTTCGGTAATTGGGTGCTCGGTCACCGCCTGGTAGTAGTTCGTCGATCCTTTTTCGCCCTCGGGCTTTCCGTTGAGCAACACCTCGCCCGTGAAACGAACCCCGGCCAATCCGGCGAGGGGTAGATCGTTCCGTTCCCGGCCGGTCTCCGTGCCGCGGCCGGTCAGGTGCGTCATTACCAGCCCGCCGCCTCCCTCGACGTAGCGTTGGACGGCCTTCACCACCCCGTCACTCATGTACTCGACGTTCGGGAGAATCAGGACCGGATACTTGCCGACCGTCCCGTCGAGAATCTGCTCCTCCGTCGTCACGTCGAACGGGATGTGCGCCTCCTGGCAGGCCATGTAAAAGGCCTCGAAGTGCTGGCGGTCGTTGCGTGGCTCCTGGTGCTGACGGATGAATTTCGACTCCATGGAATGCAGAATCGCCGCGAACCGTGCCGGCCTTGACTCCATCAGGTGAGACCTCAAGGCGAGAAGATGTGCGCAACCGTCCTGCAATGCGGGAAAGGCGGTGCGGTCAAACCAGAACGCGCCCTGGTCGATGATCACCGGGCTGGCGCCACTGATGACCGCTTCCATCATCCAGATTTTCACCGCGGCGGGAGGCACCAGCGCATAGTCACGATCCGGATTCCGGGCGATCCACTTCGGGCTCCAGACGGGCCGTCCCGTCTCGGCCTGAATCAGCCTGGATTCCATGCCAACGTACCAGGGCGGTTCCTGGATGATGTTCCAGTAACACTCCAGCATGTAGGCGTCCACGTAGGGAGCGGTCAGGAAAATGGGTTCCCCGGCCTCCCGGTATCCAATGATCGTTCCATGGCAATCCTGGACAAACACCGCGCCGGGCTTTACCTCGTCGATAATCCCCCGGATCTCCCGCGACACATCGACCACCATCTGGAACCCGAAGTCGCGCCACGCCGGGGACCAGGCATCGAGAGGGATCTCTTCGCCATGCTCGGCCCGGTACTTTCGCCGGCAGTGTTCACAGCAGCAGGTGCCCACCGAACTGTACATGCCATCCACGTACACCCCGGCGACATCATAGCCGGAGAGCACTTCGCGTACTTCGGCGAGAAAGTGATCCCGGAAAGGCGAGTTAAAACAGACCGTATCCAATTCATAGGACGCGGTCTCGATCGACATCTCGCCGCCGGTCTCGTCGCCGGAAAGCTCCAGCCGGCACACTCGCCACGCGGGATGCGTCTTCACCTGGTGGGTTTGGCAATGCGCTCCGAACCATCCCGCGACGATTCGTACGCCCTCCTTTTTCGCCTCGCCAACGATCTCCGCGAGCAGATCCCGTCCGCCGACCGCCGGATCCTGGGGCGAGACACCGTCCGGGTACAGGAGCAGTCCCTCGTTCTGTACGAAGAAGACCAGCACGTCACACCCCAGCTCGCGGGTGAGTCGAATCTCGTCGCGTGCATAGGACGGGTTCCCGGCCTTGGCCGGGACGCACATCGTGAAACGGACGTTCGCGTAGTGCAGCCAGTCAGGGGATGCCATCATCTCAACGCTCAGTCCCGCCCGACATAAGTTCCTGCAACTCAACGATCCGTTCCGCTATCTGGCGACGCAACTCCTGCAAACCTCCCTCCCGGTCGGCAGTGGCAAGCCAGGCTCGATGGGTGTTCGCCCGTTGCTTTACGGCAGAGTCGGAGTGCGATGTGGCGCGGTCGATCGCTTTGCGCAACGTGGTCAGGTAGCGCATGTCGTCAACCCCTTCACGGACCCCTTCCCATTGCAGCGTATCGACCACACCGTCCACGGTCGGATAGGTGAAGGCAATGGACCGATAGACGTTGGGGTCGTCGAAATCGTCCCACATCCTTCCCATCGATTTGCCGGGTCCGATCCCGTGCTGGTAGGCATACGTCTGCACCCCGTCCATGCCGGTGGCATCCAGCCAGTGACCGAACCGGTAACGGAATGTGTACGGTTTTTCGATCGCGCCGGCCGGGTTGGAGTAGTAGTGGATCTTATGCCCCAGGGCTTGCACCCGCGATACGTCGTCCGGGGACTCGCGGGCCACCACGGGAAGGTCGAGCAGGTCCCCAACGAGATCGAAAAAGCCCGTGGACGTGGCAACGAAAATTTTTCCGCCAATCGCATGCACCTCTTCCCAGATCTCCCGCTGACGCCGCAGTTCCTCGCCCCGCGCCTCGTCGGAACCCTGGAAGTAGACCGTCCGGATGCCCCGGCCCTTTGCCCACTCGAGCACATTCCGCATGATCTCAATGCGTCGCGCAATTTCCACTTCGTTCGTGGAACTACCTGTGCCCACGCCAAGGAAATAAAGCGGATCCAGCTTCATTCCCACCTGTTCCCTCAGGTCGAACACCTGGTCCAGGTGAGTGAAGTCCACGTCGGCGCGGTACTTCGAGTCGAAACTGCCGTCCTTTTTGACGTTCACGCGCTGATAGACGTTGGGGTTCGTGATGCCATGCGCCTTCATGTTGCGGAATTCCGCCTCCATCTGCGCCTCGGTCTTTTGCTCAGAGGAAACGATTTCAGGCGTGGTAGCGCCGAGAAACGCGCGGTAGTAGAGGCTATACTCCTGCTCGGGTTCCGCCAGGACGAAGGGAAGCACGCGAAGCGACACGTCCAATTGACGGTCGCCGAGTCCTTCCGCTTGAACCGTAATCGTTCCGGAATACTCTCCGGGCGCCGCCTCTTCGGGCACGTGAACCGTGAGCCAGAACTGTTGTGCCGAGCGGGACGGAACGGGCACCGGTTGCAATTCTTTCGCGTCACGCGGTGCGTCGACGTTACGCACCCGGTTTGTCTTTCCCGCGTGATCCACTTCGACCAGGGCGCTGTCCTTCAGCAGCAGTTCCGGGGTGAGCAGGTGCTTGTCGGTTTCACCAACCACGATGCCGGCCTGGTACCAGACCTTGACCAGCCTCAGGTCCAGAGCACCCTTTGGGATCACATGGGAGTCGTGCTGGAGATCGCTGATGTCGAATGTCAGGGTCGTATTCTCGGCAGGGACGATGAAGAAGGTGGCTGGTTCGTATTCCCCGGGCGCGGCAAAGAGGCGAATCGTGTCGCCGATCACGCCGTCGATCATCTGGGTCTCGGGGAGGACGCGGTAATTCGTGACCGGATTGTCGCGGACGAAGACGAGAAACGGGTCCGACCGGCCCGCCAGTCGCGCGAGGTTTTCGACCGCACACTGCGCGGGCCGGATGCCGCCGTCGCGCAGGTCACGCAGATATTCGGCGGGCTTGTTGGACACCGGGATTTTCACCGTGGGAAGTTTGGTTCGTCCGGGCGCAGTTGTCTTCAGCAGTTTTTCAGATTCGGCGCGGGCCTGTTCGAGAAGCGTGCGGGCAAAATGGCCCCACGGCTCCTCCGGAACTGCTTTTGTCACGTCATCGCCGGGGAGCGATGCGTGGAGAGCCTGCGCTTCGGCGCGCAGGGGCGCCAGGGCCGTCTCGAAAGCCTGCATTTTTTCGTCATGCTTTGCGCGCCGCTCGGCATCCCATGCCTGGAGGGCCGCGTCGCTGGACTCTTCCCAGTCGGCGGAAACGGTTCCCTCCACGGAAACATCATCCAGGTAGACGACAAGCCGCGCATCCCGCGCGCCCCGGCAACCGATGTGGAAATACCACTTTTCCATTCGGACGCCCGGCGTCGGACTGACGGAATTCCCGACGATCCCGAGATCCGCCTCCTGCGTAATCCACCGGCCGATATGCCTCGGCTTGGACCCCAGCATGTCTTCTGCCTGGCACATGCCCCGGCCGGTCGACTTCGGGTTTTCCAGCGTAACTGCGGGCGCGTAGTAGCTGGTCCCCAGGCCTACCTTTACGCCGTCGTTCTGTTCGACAAACAGTTTCGCCTGCACCCGCATGCCGGGAACCGCGGGAATATCGATGACCGGACCCGCCCAGTAATTGAAATTTCCGTCCTTCAGAAACGTGATATCCAGCTTGAAGGATTGTTTCCCGGAAGCCGATCTCTCCGATGTCAGTCCCTTGAAGTTGACTCGATACTCGCCCTTCCCTCCATTGGTCCAAAAGGTGACCGGATCCGCCTCCTCAAACCCTTCGTGGTAGAGCACGGCGGCACCATCCGGTTGGTCTGCAAAGGTTGGCGAAAAGGCAGGGAAGAGTCCGGCGACCATCATGCCCGTGGCGATGCGAATTGATGAGTTTTTCATCACCTCAACATAGCAAATATTCTTCAGCACTCGAAACAAAAACAGCTTGGGCTTCCAGCCCGAGCTGGCGCAAAAGGAGTTCATGAAAGAGCCGACGCACCGAGATTCGCGCTCTATTCGCTCCCCAACAATCCACCCTTGCTCCAGGTCGGCCTGGAAGGCCAACCTGCATACAGCGGGGGTTCAGCCTGTGGGTTCCATTGGGCAAGACTCGTCATCTGGGATTCCACGGGTTTGGCGGCGAGCCGACGCGAGACGTCACGAGGAGATGCCTGACGATCAATCCGTGGTCGTGCGAATCCGGTAATTTCCCCCGTCCGTGCCGGCACCGGTCTCGAAACTCCAGCTCGTGGCCCCCGGGTCCGGCGGGTTGGTCCAGATAATTGACCAGGACGTGGGCGAACCGTTCCAAGCCGGGTTGAATTCCACGTGGTAGGTGGAAATTCCGTTGCCGGTCCACTCTAGCCGAACGCCGGCAGGAACGGGAAGTAGATCAGCGATCGTCGCCGGAAGAGCTGTACCGATCCCCAGCGAGTTGTACGCTGTTTGCACCGCGAGTATCTCGTCGATCAACTGCTCGCGCCATTGCGACTGGTCGGTCGCGGATACACCGGTCGCCGGATGCCGAACCGCGATGCCGTCGAGTATGGTGTCGACGAATGCCTGGGCGCTGGAGACGACGTCGAGGAGCGCCGGATCGGTCAGGCCGGAATCCACGCCAAGCTGGATGAGACCGTTCAATGTTGCAAGATACTTCAGGTCGTCAACACCTTCGCGGCACGCCTCCCACTGCACGGTCGGGATGCCGCCGTCCTGCTCCGGGTAGGTCGTCATCAGGTCCCGCAGGCTGGTGCTGTCAAGGTCATCAAAAGCGCTCGGCCCGAAGACGTGCCGGTATGCGTAGGGAAAACAACCGTCGAGCTGATTCTTCTCCAAGTACCAGCCGAACATCATGCGGTTGACGACCGGCTCTTCGAGCGCAATGCTGAAGTAGTACCACTCCGGTTTCGCATTCTTGGGCACGGTCCCGTCGACCACGTCCTGGATGTAGCCGTACGCGTTGGCAATGCTGTAATTCGCCGTGTCGAGCAATGGCCCAAGCTTATCCGCGTAGAATTTCGTGATCCCGCCAGTCGTCTTGCCGCCCTCGCCCTGCACCACCACGCACTGGGCACGGGCAATTTCGATCAGCGTCGGATTGTTCGGTTCATCGTACACATAGAACAGCAACTCCGGCGGGTTGGAAGGCCAGGTGGTCTGGGTGAAGTTCAACAGGGGCGCGATGTGGCTCCGGTTCATCACCACGTGCGGGCCGGTCATGCCCGCCTGCACCTGCTCGGAGAGCGAAAGCTGAATGGTGCCCCGTTGGTTGTCGTACGCGGTGCACGTGGTGAGGCCGTGCGCGCGCATGTCCTGCAGGTGGGCACGGAAATTGTTGATGTCGACGAATTCGGGATCGGACGGACTGAACAAGGTGTGTCGATAAAAGATGCCCCGAACATGCGGGGGTTGCGCCAATTCAATAGGTAGCACCTCGACCGCGAGATCCAGGTTCAGCGCCGGCACATTCTGCGGCGAAAAGGTCACCATGCCGTTGTAGAGACCGGGGTCCGTTTGCTCCGGCACCCGGACCGTGAGCCAGAATTGCCGGGTGCGGCCGAGCGGGATGGTGACCGGCTGCAGTGTTGCGGCATCGTCGGGGATGCCGCTGAAATTCAATGCGTTGTCAAGTCCGACGTCGATCAGGTCGTCGCTTTTCAGCAGCATTTCGGGCACCAGTTCCCGACGCGCGGGCGCCGTCTGGAACTGAATCGGGGTCTGCCCCGATGGCGAAATGGCCCCGTGTGCATACCAGACTTTCACGACGCGCAAATCGATTTCGCTGGCTGAAATTGTGGCGCCGCCGGGACCGGTGAGCGGAGTCACCTGCACAGTGGCGTTCGACAGGGGGTCGTGGTTCTTGTTGTAGATGCAGAAGGATACGGGTTCGTACTCGCCCGGACTGGCCCGCACGGACAGGGACGTGCCGACATTGGAAGCCAGCGGCACGCTGTAAGGGAAGACTCGTTCGAACGGGGACGCCTCTTCAAACGAAACATAGCCTCGCCCCGCTTCCTCGCCCTGCAGATCGTATGTGCCCATCACCCGGTAAAAACTCTCGTGGTAGAGGTCGGCAGGTGAACCGGAGAAATAGAGCTGAAAGCGCATGTCCTGGCCCGCCGATCCCGTCTGTTGATAGGGAATCTCCAGCGTGGTCGTTCCCGGCGGCAGGATCAAATTTGTGACGACGACAAACGGGGCGCCACTCGGGGGCGTGACGTCGATTCGCGCATCCAGGTTCAATGTGCCCCCGGTCGTGTTGTCGACGTCCGCGCGAAACAACCCGGGCGCGGAGGTGGCGTTCTTCTGCACCTTTCCGTCCCACGCCAGCAGATCGACGCCGCTGAGGACATCGACGTGCACCTGTCCCCAGTATGGATCCTGGGAGACCCGGACCTCGTCGATCTGCCCGCTGAAGAAATTCTCCACGCCGATGTGGCGCGTGCCAATAGCAAAGTGCCCGTTATTGTTGATGGTGCCGGTCAACCGCGAGGAGCGGCGCTCCAGCTGGCCATCAACGTAGATCGCGATCCCGTCGTCCGGGCTGTAGGTCCCTCGCAGGTGATGCCACGCGCCGTCGTCGACCCGGACGGTCGAGTCGGCGGTCACCGAGTCGGTGTCCCCGGTGAAGATGAAAAACGGCGCTCCGTTGTCCTTGTGGACAAAGAGCGCATAGCCGCCGGACCAGCGGTTCCCCGCGATGTATTGGTACGGGTAGGTTCCCTGGCCGTCCCACTTGATCAAGGCTTCGACCTCGAACGCATCTTCGGGCCCGAAGGCGAGAGCGCCCGAGTTGGCCAGGCTCAGGCGGGCGTAGTCGTCGACCCCGTCGAGATCGAGCGCGTGATTGGACGGGGTGTCCGTCGTCCATCCGGCGCCGTTGTACAGCGTCAGCCTCCGGTTGGCGTCTCCCCCGTTCTCCGCGGCTGTGTTTCCGGACCCTTCGTCAAAGAGCCAGTAGGCGATATCGGTGGCGGCACCCCCGCCTCCCGGCGAAGGCAGCGCCACGCCATTGAGCGCGACGTTGGCGATGCGCCCGGCAAAGAAGTATTCGCTGCCGAGGTTGCGCGCCGCGACGGCAAACACCCCGTTGTAATTGACGGTGTCGCTAAGCGGGCCGCCGGTTCCGTCGAGCACGCCGTCCACGTACAGGGAAATCCCGCTGGTCGGATCGTACACCCCTTTGAGGTGATGCCATCCCCCGTCGTTGATCAGCGTGCTTCCGATGGCGGACACAGCGGTGGTGTCGCCGGAGAAGTAGAAGAAGGCGGTCGCGGCGTCGCGATCGATGATCAAGGCATATCCACCCGACCACCGGTTTCCGGCGACGTATTGCAACGCGTCCCCGATGGTGTCCCACTTGACCCACGCTTCCACGCTAAACGATTCCGTGGGCAGGAACGCCGTCTTCATCGATCCGGTCGCATCGAGACGAGCGTGCTGGGCGGCTCCGTCGAAGTCCAAGGAGCGCGTGAGGCCCTCGCCAAAGGGGATGTCCATGGTCCATCTGGGGGCTGAGTAGGTGGTGCACGTCAGGTCCGGATCCCCATCATTGTCAAGGAGCTGGTTCGAGACGCCTTCCTCCATCAGCCAGGTGGCCCCCCAACTCCACGATGCCGGAAGCAGAAGGAGCAAAAAGAGAGATACGATGAGGCTTTGGTTCCACATGGCTAAAAAAATCGACCTTCAGATGTTCAACATAACAGCATGAAATTCAAACGGAAAGACGTAAAAGTCTGATGGAAAGGGGTCTCGCATGAATGTCGCAAAGATAAGGCTGTTCGCTATATTTTAAGAGAGCTTAGCGGAGCAAATTTTGGAGTGCGGTGTCGCCGCTTCACTCTGCCGGCGCACTCCAAAACAGGGGCAGCGGTGAACCGAGAAGGGTCGTACCAAACGATTCTTATCTTACCACCGCCCCAGATGCTCCATGCTCTTGCGCACATCCTCCAGGGTTTCGACTTCGAGATAGAGTATTGCGCCCGGTGAATATCGATGCCAGAGGTGGACAAAGCCTTCCAGCCCGACCAGGCCGCCAGCCACTCCCAAGGGGTAATGTGCCTGCCGCCCGCCTTCCGGAAGGTCCACCGCGTCGTGGAAATGGATGGACCGGATGTGAGAACCAAGCGAAACGAACCAGTCCGGTACTGTCATGGTTGAAGCCAGGGGGCCGTTTGTCAGCGCATGGCCGACGTCGAATGTAAAGAAAACGCCGGAACCGGGAATTTCACCGTGGAGATGTTTGAGCCGTGATTCAAGATTCCCACGGAACCAGAACAGGTGGCCGATCTGGATTCCCAGCATATGTTCTTCGAGCGAGTCGGGGTACTGCAACGGATCCAGCCAGTGTGTATTTTCCAGGTCGATACGGATCCCGGCCAGCCAGTACCCGCTGAACGCGTCTGCCATGGTGTCGATGATTGCCTGGGCGGTTGATGTTGGGGAACCGTCTTCCGGGTCAAAGAGTTCGCGGTCGTCCCATATGGGCAGGTGCGAAGTGACCGAAGCCGCACCGGCGTCCTTGCAGATCTTTACCTCGTGCTCGATGGTGGATCCATTCAGCAGGTTCCCACTTGGATCGATCTGCGGATTACTGCCATGGATGCTCAGGATCTGAAGTGTCTTCGCATCCATCCAGCCCCGCAGGTTCGTGACCGCCTTCGCGGCGCCGAGCGCCTCAACGACCCTTGGCGTCCACTTGCACTGTGCATAGCGCAAGGCGCACTCGGTGAGCAGGCCGGCAAAGTCCTGCGCGCTGCCCGGGTTGCCGGGAGCACAGCCCAGGCAACTTTGGAACTGCTCGATTGCGTCCGGACTGACGAGAGAGACGGTGTAGTGCGCGCGGCGCAGATCATCACCGTCGAACTCGAAAATATCGAAACCTGGGCGATGGGATCCGGGCTTGAACGGATCGATGGCCTCAACCAGGTGATTCTGTGTTTGCGCTATGAGGTGGTGCTCGCAACGATGTCCGTGGCCCGAGATCAAGTGGCGTGCCCCGCTTTCCGCAAGCCGGGCCAGAAGGCGTTCGGCACCGGGTGGGTCCAACGCTTCGACATAATAGTGTGAGAAAAGAATCTTCGGCATCTCGAGGTAGCGCAGAGAAACCTCCTGCAACCAACGGTCCTCCAATTCGTCCAGCGTGCCCATGGCGGTGTCGAATCCGATGAACGCAACTCCTTCCATGGAAAACGCAAAGCGAAGCGGTTCTTGCAGGAGGGCAACGTCGACATTTCCCCGCAGAAGGTGCACGGGCATGTCCAGTGATCCGAACAGGCCGGATACCCACGAGAAGTCTTCGGTTGCAGCCGCGGACGCGAGGATCGTGTCGCCGCCCGGGTGCAGGTGGCCCGGTTCTGCGTCGTTGCATCGCCGGGTGTCTGCTTCCGGACTAATTAAATCCCCGGCGAAAATAACAAATGCCGGCCGGTGAGCCTTCACCGCATCGAGGGCAGCGCGAAGGTAGCCCGCCCTCTCATCCTCGGGATGTTCGATGTGCGCATCGGTAATGACGGCGAATCGCAGCCTGCGATCTCGCGCGGCTCCCTCTCGTTCCCCAGCGTTTGAATCATCCATGATCTGACGTGCCGTCTACGGTCAAGGTAGCACAATCCTGAAGCTTTTTCCGATCAGAAAACACTATATAGCACACGACGTAGGGATTTGTCTTTCCGCCATGCCAATCCTGATTAAAAAGGTCGGATTCGAGCAAGAAACTCGAGCAGGATCCATGCGCCGTCCGGACGGATCGTATCCTGCCATCCTACGCGAAAAGGTTGCCTGTATGCCCTTGCCGTGGCCCGACGATTCCGGGTTCTCCTGTGCCACGGCGGGCTACGGAATCTTCGCCAGGAAAAACCCCGCCTCGCCACTGATGTGAATCACAATATTCAAGATCTCGGCGTTGGCAACAAAGCCTGTCAAAGGGATCCAGTTTCCGGTACTCATGCTCGTCCGGGCCCGCCGGTAACCATGGATTCAACCGTTTCTCTTATATTTCCGGTCCATTGCATCGTGGTCCAATCCTCAAAATCATCTACCAGGTTGAATGACACCGCGCGCGTGATTCCCGGACACAAGCGCAGGCATATCGCAACGAGTGCAACCGACCTTAGACAGAGATAGCATCGCATTCGCATACGTCCTCGGCGTGTAGTGTGCAACCTGAGAAAGCTCAAGGACAAGGTGGGATAAGATATTCGCCTGGGCCGGGATTGCTTCAATATCCACGCGGCTGACATTTCGTCTGAACCTGGGGGT
>CAUZEO010000030.1:0-26160 GCA_963578625.1 Kiritimatiellia bacterium
CGGGCGGATTGATAGACTTGCTTGGGCCCGTGGAGACTCAGTACTGCGGGCTGAACAGCATCACGGCAACGCCGGATGTACTGATCCACGGCAAACGCGATCCGACCGTGAGCCTGAACGGGGTCGTCGTGACATGCCCCGCTTTTAGCGATATTCAAGTCCGCCTGCTCGATTCAAACAGCATAGTCCTTGACACCGAAAGCTTCGTTCCATCGGATGGGCAAACCCAGAGCATCAATTGGGAAACGATCTATGATTTTTCCAACATCATCCTCGATCCCGGGGACTACACCATCGAGGTAACCGTGACCGATTCGAATAACTGCAGTTCGGATCCGGTTTCGACTCCCATCTCGGTCAACTAGACTCCCTGTCCCTTGCAGACAGATTCCCGGCCCTCTCGTCGCGGTCCGGGGTTTCTTACGTTTGAAACATTGTCTTTCTGACGGACCATCGGCCTTTTCCCTTGGTCGCTTGATTCCAACAGCCCATTCTGTCGATCTAATGACGAAAGCCGACGAACTGGTAGACGAGGCGCTGAAGAAGTTCACTTCGAAGAATTTCGCGGGCGCGGAAACTCTGCTTCATGATGCGCTGGCACTGGAGACGGATAATCTGCTCGCCCTCAACAATCTCGGGCACATTCAGCTTTTGAAGAAAGACCTGGAGGCCGCGGCATGCTTCCTGGACCGTGCGATATCGATCGATCCAGACTTCGTTCCCGCGACATTGGGCCGAGCAAAGGTGTATCTTGCGTCCCGCGCATTTGACGAGGCACTGGTGACGATCCAGAGCGTGCGAGAAAACCTGGAGGAGGAACAGCGGGGAGACTTCTTTCACATCATCGGACTTGTGTTCGTGGGAAAGCAGGACTGGGACACCGCACTGAATTTCCTTGAAAAATATGTCCAGGAGCGGCCCGGCAGCCTGCACGCACTCACGGCGGTGTATCAGACATGCCTGAATGCAGGCTACGCGTCACGGGCCCTGGACGCACTGGAACGAATTACGATCGAGTTCCCCAGTGAGTCAACGCCCTGGATCCAACTGCTGAACCAGGTCCGCAACCAGGGCAAGGCAGATCGGCTGCCTGCAATCTGCCGCCGCCTGGCAGAGTATGGCGAGGCGACCCTTCCCGTCCTCAACTATACTGCGCAGTGTTGCTTCGACGCAGGATCCTACGCCTACGCAGCATGGATGTCCCAGGAGGCGAAAACCCGCAACGACGGCTTTGACCGGACTCAATTCGCGGCGCTGGCTCAGGCGGAGCGATTTCTGTGAAGCCGGAGGTCCAACTGCTGCTGTCCCTCGTCTCGGATCGGTTTCCGGAACCCGAGGCGATCGACGAATCGCAATCTGAATCATTTCTAGCAATGTGCCGGCGTCACCGCCTCGATTCCTATCTCGGGCACCGGATTCAGAACAATCCGTGCCAAATACTCACGGAGAAAACATCGCAACAACTGTTTACCTCGCTACACGGATCAAAACTGCGCTCCCGGGTTATGCAGCAGCGCTTCCAGCGCCTGGCAGATCAATTCCATCGTGCCGATATAAGGTTTGCCGCGCTCAAGGGCGTAGACCTTGCGCGGAGAATCTATTACGACCCGGGCCTCAGACCTTTCGATGACATTGATATTCTTGTGGCTCCAGCCGATGTTACAACGATTTTGAAACACCTGGTCCGATTAGGATTCGAAACGCCGCCCCGACTACTGCCGGCATCATGGGTGAGAAAGTTTCATTTCCACCTTCCTCTCATTCACAGGGAAGAGAATTGGATGTTGGAGGTGCACTGGAGGCTTATGGACAAATCGATATTGCCGGTTGTCCCGGAGAAAGAACTCTGGGATGAGATGCAGCGGTCGCCGGAGGGATATAGGATCCTCTCCCCCGTTCACTATGTAACCTACCTTGCGGCCCATGCCGCAAAGCACGGATTTCTTAACAATCGAATCGCAAACCACGCCCGGTGCCCGGAATTCCTAGTGCATCCATACTCCGAAATCCGCCTCATCTGGCTGCTCGACATCGCACTCATGATGACGTACGAGAAAGTTTCTCCGGACGCCGTGCTCAACACCGCGACTGAATGGGTCTGCCGGGACGCGGTAGGCGATGTATTGGCGCTGTGTAGCACCCTGTTTCCATCAGCGTGCAACATCAACGGCGCGGCGCGTTCTGTGCGGCGCGAAGGTCCTGTGGAACGACGAGTTAAGCAGCGTTTGATGGGGGCGATGCAGCAGGAACTGGACGGGAAGGATCCATGCGCTGAATCGCTTCCATGGCTCCTCGTGCCCAGCAAGACTTTTCATGTGCGCCCCATCCGACTCCTGACTCACGGATAAATGAGCACACCCCTTCAGAAGCGTGACGGAATACGGGAGCAGGTCGCAGGAGACGAACTGTTTCTCTATGATGAAAGCGGCGACGAACTCACGGTTCTGAACAGAACCGCCCTCCTGATCTGGTCACTCTGCGACGGCAATCACAGCCCGGAACAGATGGGCGATCTCCTCTCGAAAGTCTATCCGGAGGTACCGCCGGACCAAATCCTCGCCGACGTCCGAGCAACCCTCCAGGACTTCAAGGAGCAGTCACTCTTGTAGAGGGACCCACCAAGAGTTCCAAGAGATGTCCTGTGTATCCGCCTGGCGGATCGACGCGGCCCCATGGATTCCGAATGTCCTACGCGGAAAGAATTCAGACCATCGGGCATGCATGGACGTGGAGTCCTCCCATGACCACGCGTGCGCGGCCTATACAGTGATCCACTCGCGACCCACCTCCGACTTCCGGAGTTCATCAAATGCGGGTTCTACTGCGCGGAGTCCATATCCGCCCCGGGGCTGTTCCGCCAGCATGTACATGTAGATGTTCAAGTCCTCGATCACCCGCTCCTTCGCCCACTCCGCGGTGTCGCCATTCAATGCCGCGACGATGCGGGGAATTAATCGGCCCTCATATACTGAGTTCGGATCTGGAAACGTCTGTTGAACCGGAGAAAACTCCTCCGGGCGATGATCTGAAAGAAAGGCCAGAGGCTCGACGAAATGTTCGATCGGGACCGCATACATCCAGGCAAGCGGCGCAGTCATCCATAACAGTCCCAGGAAGGTGCGGAATGAAGTACCCCGTTCCTGTGCCGGACCGGCGGATAGAAAAGTGTCGAATGTAGGCATAAAACAAGAGGCAGAGCAGGAGCGAGACCAGCGCCGGAAGGATCAATACGATCGGCATACTCTGGAGGTACTCCTGGTCGAACTCGCGGGCGATTCCAGCAACCACTACCTAAAACAGCCCAAGCCAGATGGTGGAATTTGACTCGGCAATCCGGAAGATCGCCGCCCGATTGCCCACCAGGAATTTAAGCGTCGTCAGAAACACAGCCTTGATTCCTCCCGTGCCGAGAGAATACACCTTACTCGCTGGAGCTGTGAAACCTATTGCTTAATCAACGATTCGACCAACTCCGCCGTTTCGTGCAGACGACCCGGTACGACCTCGTAGAATCGGGCTCCTTCAAAAGCTCGCGATAACTCGAACATCATCTTTGCCGGACCTTCCTCTGCCATGAGCGCGCGCATATTCACGACGCATCCCAAGAGCATTTCGATTCCCTTTCGAGCAGCCAACTCGGTGACTCGCGGAGAAAGATCATAGTCGATGGTCGCGCGGGCGCCCCGGTGATGCGCGGCCAGAAGCGTATTCGTCCGCGCAGCTGCCTCATCCACGGCGGCACTGATCAAGACGCCTGGCTGATGTAAAATACGAATCCCCGGGTAAAAGTTCCCTTCGATTGACTCTACCCCGATCACTCCGTCCAATTCACGCAGTGCGTAGGAAAACTTCTCGGTAAATTCCGGTGCGAACACTTCAAGCACCGACCGCTCGACGCTTTCTCTTTCTGCGTTACGGGGTGGGACGAGGAATGCCACCACCGACGCGCTCGTTGTCCTGCCTGAAACATCCCGTTCCCGATGTAAAGGCTGGACCACCGCTTTCAACTCATCCGCCAGGGCCATCTCCGTTACCGTATAACCCGCGGGAAGCTCAACGAGTTCAAGCGTGTGGGGGCGCAATGCCAGGGACCGGGCATAGGCATGTACTCTTTTTTCCCGGCGGTCGATCGCCGCGATCTCATCCGAGAATACGGTCCAACCGCGGCGAAGCAACTCCACCGCGAGGGTCGATTTTCCCACTGTGGACGCGCCGGTGAGGATACATCCCCTGCCTACAATATCCAGGCATGCGGCGTGTACCGCGAAATAATCGCGCACCGACCGAAGAAAATGATTCTGCATGAGAAACATCAACAGCACCATCGCATCTTCATGTGCGCAGGCAACCCGGCCCCAAGGGCTTTCGATTCGCATGAATTCGCCCTCCTCAACTGCCCGTACGGATACGAAGGGCACCTCCCCGGAAACATCGAATTGTTCAACAACGAAGGAGCCGTAGAGCAGATCGAAAAACGCGAGCAGCGCCTCCCCGGCATCGAGCCGAAGGGGCACATTGAGAATGTTGTAGCACCGGATCAACGTCCTTTGCTCCCGGTTACAATCTTGCGCAACCCCCTGGAGACCGCCGACCAGAATCGCCCGATCCGGGTTGGTTCAGGCCCGAAAAGTTTTCTCTTCACCTGGTACAGCCTCCACTCCATCCGCGACCATGCAAGGAGTACGCTCGCCGTAATTTCCCCCCCGGCGCTGCCGAAAACGATCCTTTTCTCTTCTCGCCGGACGGCGATGACCCGGGCAATAACGTCCTCTTCGCCGATCACGGTTGCCTCGATCTTGTGATCGCCCTTTTCGCGAAGACAGACACCCTGTTCGGTCTTCCAGCGGTGGATCACCCGGTGAAGCACGAGTGACTCTCCTCGCGCGAACAGAATCAGGTCTCCGGAACGGACAACGGATGGGTCGTCAAACGCAACTTCGACGACCGAGTCTTCACAGATGAGCGGCGCCATGCTGAATCCGGTCGTGCGCAATTCAAGCGTACTGCCGGATCCTCGTTGTGCGCGCAGGTATGCGAGACGGGCTTCCGCCGGCAACGGGTGCTCTTCAGCTGGTTTCACGTCCCAAGTATGAGTCGGTTTGCGCGCAGAGCAAACGGAATTGACCGCAGCGTGGAGCTTACTCCGCGCTACGAACTCTTCGCTCCTCGCTGGGCGGCGGCTAGTGGGCCGATGTCAAGGAAACCTTCCTGGATCCAGGTCTTTCGCGTGGGAAAAGGAATGAGGAGGTCGTCCTGCCCTGCATACCGTTCAAGCAGGCCGGCGCGATCGTAGTCGAAGTAAACAATCTCCACGTCGAGTTCTCCATCGTCTTCGGAAATGGAAAGCAAACTGGACTGCACCGGTTGCTTCGCCCTCAGATTCTCCTGCTCGTCGCGGTCTGTCACTACGCCGGCGGCGGTTCGGAATCGTTGAATCGGCACAGCGACCGAACCGCTATTGGCAAGAAATGAACTCGACTGTTTCCGAAAGAACGGATAGTGCGTGTGGCCGATCACGGTGCCGTCGACTTCGGGTTCATGAAACAATGCCATCAGTTGATCCGGCGTGGATTGCCAATCGGTGTAATCGGTGTTCCCGTGATTCTGGTGGCCGTGTAATATGCGGATCGTCTTCCCCCGCCACCGCACCAAAAATTGATCCGGCAGTTCGGCGACGAATTGGAGTTGATCCGGACTCAAACGCTTGTAGCCGCCCAGTTCCGCGTCCCTTGTCCAATGATCGGATGTATCTTCCAGGGCCAGGTTCTGCAGGTAGGCGAAGACGAGGCTGTCGTGATTTCCCCTCGTGGTTTGGCCGGTGGCGTGACTGCGAACCCATTCGAGCGTTTCGGCTGGATCGATGCCGCCTTCGAACAAGTCGCCGTTGACGAAAACGGCATGGGTGCCCGGAAGCGACTGCAGGCATCGGTCCACGCCATCCAGCGGTTCGCGATAGGCATGCAAGTCACTCACGACGGTCAGGCGGTCGATCTCCGGACCAATCTCGGCCGTCACCGACTCGATGGGCCAAGTCCGCGGTTGACCCGGCCGCCAGACCAGCCGACCCTGAATTGTTTCCTGTGAAGGCATGGAACCTAGCATATCGCCGGCACAACGTTCTTGACAAGTAACGCTTCGAAATAAGGGCCTCAAATGGTTCCCAACCATGCGCAATTTCGTACCGCGAACAAACGCAGGCCAACGCCGACGAGGATTGCGGTGCCCGGACTAACATCACTACGGGGCCAGCTCGGTGAGCCCGGCCACGCCCACCCCGGTGGAAACCTTCACCTCCATCGGAGCCGACCTGATTGGAAACGGACAGTCGGTGATCCTGTGCGCTGAAACGACAGAACCGGATTCAAGGATGTACCGGGTGCTCCAGCAGGAGCTATAGATGTCGCGTCTTAACATCTAATTTTGTCGTAAAACTTTCTTGGTGGAGCACCAGTCCACTCATTCCGATTGAGTTGCTGTTCGATGAAGAGGAGGGATGAAGAGTAGAGGCGCGTTTCGAAGTCAGAGGGGTTTTACGACAGAATCAACATCTAACGCCCAGTTCCACACGGAACTAAAACCAGATGTTAAGACCCGACCAGTCTCAGGTTACGTGCCGGGGACTCCGCTACACGGGTTGGACACCCGTGCTACGGGAGGAGCCAATTCGGTGACAGGTGATTATCCCGCTGCTTCTTTTTCTGCTTCTTCGGGCTCCTTGACGTGGGCGCGAAGCAGTAGCATCTGTCCTATAACAAAGGCGAAACTTAATCCGGTGAGTCCGAAGAGTTTAAAATTCACCCAGGCGCTTTCTGTCCACGCATACGCAATCACGATGTTGAGTACGCCGCACACAATGAAAAACAGGACCCACGCGAAGTTGAGGCACTTCCATTTCACTGTAGGCATTTCGAGCGCCTTGCCG
Source organism: Kiritimatiellia bacterium (assembly GCA_963578625.1). GTDB lineage: Bacteria > Verrucomicrobiota > Kiritimatiellia > SLOV01 > SLOV01 > CAUZEO01. The sequence goes on from CAUZEO010000030.1 coordinate 6,923, forward strand.
AGCATTCTTTCTACAAGTGATTTTTCGCCGACGAACTGGCTGATCAAAAACGCGAGCCCCAGTCCCCAATTAACGACGCTTGGCTTCCACTTGATGAACACCGGATCCCGCAACCACAGGGTAAGCCCGCCCAGCAGAACCACCGCAAGGCATGTCCAGATATACATCTTCTCCACCCGCTTGGTGATCAACTTCACGGCGATCAACTGAACGACGCAGGCTACGATAATCACGCCGGTCGCAACAAATATGTCGAACAGCTTGTAGGCGATGAAAAACAATAGCACCGGCAACAAGTCGAAAAAAATCTTCATTGGGTTTCTCTTTTCTAAAGTATTCCCTTTTCGCAATTCTCCACTGGAGATCGAGGACGATACATGATTCGCTTGCAAAGACAACGAGAACCTTTGACCCATGCGAATAATCACACCGTTTCAGCAGCGCGTGTACGCCGCCGCGATGGAATGAGCGCGCGCGCCGGCTGTTTGAGTATGCCACCAGGTTGATCACGCGAATCTGCCGGTCCCGTATCGTCGGATCCATGCTATGACCGTCTACCCAGGCGGGCCGCAACCAGAACTTCAGCACCACGAAACAGAGCGCGCCAATAACCACGGCCCGGATCAAGGTCACCCGGGTCCTGCTGCCGATGAGGATACGCATCCACCGGCCATTCGGACTCTGGGCTTTTTCGTTCAAGCTCTCTTTTAGTCTACTTCGATACGCCCGATTTGTTCAGAGATTTTTTGCGGCGGCGTGGCGCTCCCTTTGACTTTTTCTTTCCCTTGGCGCCGAAATCCCTCTTCCCTCCGCGGCTCTTTTTTCCCGGCGACTCTTTCTCCGCATCGACCAGGCTGAGTTTGAGCTGCCGCGAGGGAAGATCAACTTCCACGATTCGAATCACGATCTTGTCACCCAGCGTGAATGCCCGGCGGCTGCGTTCCCCGCGGATGCGGCCCCGCTTCACATCCGCTTCCCACCAATCATTCCCCAGATCCTCAATGCGCAACAATCCATCAATGAGGTATGCAGGATGCTGAACAAAGAGGCCAAAGTTTGTGACGCCGGTTACGACACCCTCGAATGTGTCGCCGACGTTGTCCTTCAGCAGCGTCAGGACTTTCAGCGATTTCAGCTCCCGCTCCGCGCTTTCCGCCCGACGCGACAGGTAGGACAAGGCCCGGCCCTTTTCTTTCAGGGTCTTCGCATCAAGCAGGGAAGGATTCTTCTTCAACCGTTTGCCGCCGCCGTGCAACTGCCCCTCGAGATGAAGCTGAAGCAACCGGTGCACCATCAAGTCCGGATACCTTCGAATGGGGCTCGTAAAGTGTGTGTAGTGCTCGCTCGCCAGCGCGAAGTGGCCGACTAGTTCGGGGGAATACTCGGCCATCTGCATCGATTTCAGAACCGCGAGGTTCACGGCGTACGCCTGGGGATGGCCCTTCAACTTGTCGAGCACCTTCTGCATCGAGTCCGGCGACAGATCTTTCCCCATTTTCAGTCCGAACACCTGGAGGAATCGGGACATTGCGAGAAGAGAATCTTCGTCCGGCTCGGGATGGATCCGCCGAATCGCCGGGACATTCCGCTGCACCATCAACCGCGCAACCGCCTCGTTCGCTTCCACCATGAACATCTCGATAATCGTGTGGCTGAAACTGGTATCTTCCGGGTGGGCGTCCACCACCTGTCCGTCTTCGTTCAGTTCCAGGTAGACGGCGGGCAGGTCCAGAACGATCATTCCCTGTTTCATGCGACGACGCTGAATTGCGCGCGCGAGGGTGTTCATGTTTTTCACGATATCCACGACCGGCCTTTTGAGCTTGCCCGGACTACCGTCCAGAATGGCTGTGGCCTGGCCGTAAGTCAGTCGTTTCGCGGACCGGATCACGGTATTGGAGAACCGGGTATCGACTACCCGCCCGGCCTCGTCATAGCGAATGAACGCGCTCTTCGTGAGGCGGGGTTCATTCTCCTGCAGACTGCACAGGCCGTTGCTCAGCACCTCGGGCAACATGGGGATGACGTTTCCGGGCAAATAGACGCTGGTTCCGCGCTGCTCCGCTTCCTGATCGATCTCCGATCCGGGAACCACGAAGTGGCTGACATCCGCAATGTGTACGCCCAGCTCCCACGCGGGTGCTTTCTTTCCGCGCTTCTTCAGACGGCGCAGCGATATGGCATCGTCGAAATCCCGCGCATCATCCGGATCGATGGTAACCACCAGCTCCTCAAAAAGGGTTTCCCGATTCGCACTTTCCGCATCGGGATCGAATCGCTTCACGAGTTCGCGCGCCTCCTGAGTGACCTCCTGGGGAAACTGATCGGGCAGGTGGTATTGATGAACCACCGTCTGCAGATCCACTCCGCGGCGTCCGCGCTTTCCCAGCCGCTCTACCACAACTCCGCGGGCTGGACGCCCTTCGGTCGGATACTGAGTGATTTCCACCACGACTAGGTCACCGGCGCGCGCCGATTTCGCTCCGGGGTCACCAATGAAGATCGGAATGTGGAGAGAATTACCGTCCGGGCGCACGTACCAGTCGGATCCATCGCGAACCAGCTCGCCGACGTACCGGCTGTCGCCCCGCTCCACCACCCGGACCACTTTTCCGCCGAACAATTGCTTGCCGTCGCGTTTCCCGCGCTTGATCACCGAGCACTCCACCCGGTCCCCGGTTACGGCCTCCCCCTGGTTCCCGGACGCAATATACAGATCGGCATGCGATTCGGGCTCATCAGGCACGACAAACCCGAATCCTTCGGGGTTTGCCCGGTAAATTCCGGTCACGAGGCCGGCTGCGTGAGGAAGCATCAGCGCGTTCTTGGTTCCATGAACGACGCGTCCTACGCGCCGCAAAGCGTCTACCGCGTCGTGAAAATCGCCGAGTTCGGCTTCGCCGATGCTCATGACCCGGGCTAGCCTCCGGGCCTTCATCGGCTCATAATCGGGCCGTTCCAGGGCTTCAATAATTCGTTCAGAAAAGGGTTTAGGCATAGGTAAGATTCCAGGTTGGGATTATATAGGATTTGCTAAATCCACAGGGTTTTGTAACATTTCAGGTTATGCCGGGAATTGCCACAGCAAAGCGCTATCACATCTGGACGATTGGGTGCCAGATGAACGAAGCCGATTCCAGGCATCTCGGATCCCAGTTGGAAGCGCTTGGATACCGCGAAACCGGCACCGTCGACAACGCTGATGTGGTAGTGCTTAACACATGCGTGGTCCGGCAGCAAGCCGAAGATAAAGCGATTGGGAGGCTTAGCTCCCTGAAATCCGCGAAGGCGGCCCGCCCGGAGATGACGATCGGTCTCATGGGCTGCATGGTCGGGATGCGAGAAGCGCCCCGACTCCAGAAGCAATTTCCGTTTGTCGACGTGTTCATGCCTCCGTCGGATACCGCCCCGCTCCTTGACTACTTCGCGGAACAGGGTGCGTACGACGAATCGGCCTTGCTGGAAACCAGGGAAAAGGCGATTCGCAACGCGGTGCAGAACGAGGAGCACATCCTGCCCGCGTTGAGCCGGGGCAGCGCGGTAACCGCAAACGTCCCCATCGTCCTGGGTTGTTCGCACGCATGCACCTTTTGCGTCATCCCCTACCGCCGCGGCGCAGAACGGAGCCTCCCGCCGGCGAAGGTATTGAAGGAAGTCCGCGCCCTCGTGAACCAGGGCGTGCGTGAAGTGATGCTTCTCGGCCAGATCGTCGACCGCTACGGCACCGATCTGGACGAACAGACGAATCTTGCGAATCTTCTTCGCCAAGTATCAGAGGTAGACGGATTGAAGAGGATCCGGTTTCTGACCAGCCACCCGAACTGGATGACGGACGGACTGCTGGACGCAGTCGCCGAACTGGACAAGGTCTGCCCCCATATCGAGGTGCCGGTGCAAGCGGGCAACGATGAAGTGCTGGAGCGGATGCGGCGGGGATACACGAACCGCGAGTATCGCGACCTGATCGGCCGAATCAGAAAGCGCGTGCCCGGCGCCACGATCAACACCGATATCATTGTCGGGTTTCCCGGCGAGACCGAAGCCCAGTTTCAGGATACAGTGGATCTGATGCGTGATTTACGCCTCGACAAACATCACATTGCCAAGTACTCGGAGCGCCCGAAGACGATTGCCGCACGGCAGATGCCCGACGACATCACCGAAGATGAAAAAGAACGGCGGCGCAAGATTCTCGACGACATACAGACGGAAATTCTCACCGAGCGCAACACCCGGTACCTTGGCACCACGGTTGAAATCCTGGTTGAGGATCAACAGAAAAGCCGCTGGCGGGGCCGAACGCCCGACAACCGGCTGGTCTTCTTCGAACTGGACGAAAACCATTGCGGATCTCTCGCGAACATACGCATTACCCGGACCGGGCCCTATTCCCTGTTCGGAGAGTTCGAATGACAATTGGATCCGGACCGCCAGCCCTCCCTTCCGAAAGAGTCGATGAGCCCAGCAAGCTGGAGGTAGCCGGCAGCATCGTGATACCGGGCACCGGCCAGATCCTTCAGCGCCGGTGGGCGTCAGCGGTTCCTCAGCTCCTGCTCGCTACAATATTCCTCGTGATCATCATGAATGAGTCGCTGATGCCGCTCTACAAATTGCTCCAAGCGCTGAGCGAACAAAAGTGGGAAATTGACGAGGATTCCATTGTCGCGCCGAGGATGAAAGTAATCCTTCTGGCCTTCGGGGGCTTCATCGTATTGCAGATATACAGCATTATGGATGCGGCATTCGCGCTCCGCCGGCGGGAATTCGCGTACCGGAAGCAACAAAGGCAGGCCCAAATAAAATGACGAATGACGAGATACCCAAGTCGGAATTGTTTGAGAGACGAGGTTTCAGTGTTCAAAAATGTCCCCTATCGAATGCTCAATTTTGAATTCCCAAGCACCTTCGATATTCGACATTTTCGGGCAGCGATTTCCCTGAATCCTGAATGACCAACGAAAGACGAAATGGCTTTATGAAGGGACGAATCAGTTTCGGGATTCGTCATTCGAACTTCTTTCGACATTGGGTATTTCGTCATTCGTCATTGGTGACTCCGAACACCTTCACTTGTCACTTGATGGTGGTGCTGGTGGCACTGCTTGCCGTCCCGGCGTTCGGTAGCAACGCCCCCCTGGTTACGTTAGACGGTTCCGCCGCCGCGGCGAGGGCATGGAATGCCGGCCCGGGCGCGAAAAAAGTGGAACAGGTTCCCGGTGGCATCCGCTTGCCCTGCCCCTTTCACGCAAAGGTGGACAGATTCTACTGGGACGTCCCCCTGCGCCGCGACCTCAGCAGCGTATCGAGTTTCGAACTGACGTTGCAGGCGTCCTCCCCGGAAGCGTGCAGGACACTGAGTGTCTACTTTAAAAGCGGGGATGGGTGGTATCACTGGAGCCAGCCCATCCGCGGCGTAAATCGCCAGACGGTTGTGCTTCCAAAGAACGGTTTTTCCGAGGAGGGCAATCCCGCCGGATGGAACCGGGTGGAGGGAATACGTTTCGCACCGTGGAAGGGGACGAACCGCACCGCAACATTCGACCTGTTCAACTTCGCGTCCAGGGTCGACGAAATCCTGGTGGTGGCGGCGACCACTTCCGCAACCGGCGCGGGGGAACGCCCGGTCGCGGCGAAGGCTGCACAGCGCATCGGTTCGTTTCTGGACTTGCATAACATTCCCTACGGATCCGTGGACGACGACGCCGTTGCCCGCGGCGCACTCGGTCATGCCAGGATCGCAATCCTTCCCTACAATCCGAATCCGCCGCAGGCTGAAATCAGGGCATTGGAGTCCTTCGTGAAAAGGGGAGGGAAAATGATTGTCTGCCAGGGCGCCAACTCATCGCTGGCGACACTAATGAAGGTGGGTCTGCGTTCGATTAAAACAGCCACGCAGGCAGGCACCTGGCGGAGTATCCGGTTCAGTCACCCCAGGCGGCTTCATCTGCCCGACCGGGTCCACGACATCGCGTGGTCCCTGGTTCCGGCGTACCCCCTATCGGTGCAATCCCAGATTATCGCGTACTGGGAAAACGGGTCAGGGAAGAGACTCGACGATCCCGCGGTTCTCCAGACGCCTGCCGGCTTTTGGATCTGCCACGTGATCCGTGGCGAGGATCCGCAATTGAAGGCGGATATGATGCTGGGGATGATCGGCTCGTTGCACCCGGAAACATGGATTGCTGCCGCCCGGCATTCGCTACGCACCGCGGGCGTCATAGAACCGCACGCAAACCTCGCGGAAACAATGGATTTCATGGAAAACAAGCTATCCGGAAACACGAGGTCCAGCATTGAGCCCCTATTGCAGGATGCGCGAAATCTGCACCGGTCCCAGGCTGCCTCTTTCGCGGAAAAGCGCTATCCGGACGCGGTACGGCTGGGTCAAGAGTTAATGGACCGGATGCAGCGGGCGAATGGGATCGCTCAGCAGGCTCGGGCGGGGGAATTCAGAGGCGTGTGGGATCACGACGGCATGGGGTTCTATCCCGGTGACCGGCGAAGTTGGGAAAAGACCTGCCTCGAATTATCCTCATTCGGGATGTCGGCGATCCTGCCCAACCTCGCCTGGGGCGGCAAAGCGCACTATCCATCGAAGCACATTCCCGCCTCCCGCACCTGCACGGATTTCGGCGACCAGCTTGACCAGTGCGTCCGGGCGGCAAAAAAGGCGGGCTTGGAAGTCCACGTCTGGAAGGTTTGCTGGAACATCGAAAACGCGCCTGCGGAATTCCGACAACGGATGCGGCGGGAAGGAAGACTCCAGCGAAGCTCGAGCGGGACCACAAAAGAATGGCTTGATCCGGCGGTCCCGGCAAATGTCGAACTGGAACTTGCGGTCATCCGGGAGATGGCGGCGCGGTACGACATCGATGGGATCCACCTGGATTACATCCGGTATCCTTCCCAGGATTTCTGTTACTCCCCCGCCACAAAAAAGGCTTTCGAAAAGAATATTGGGTACCCGGTGAGAAACTGGCCGAGGGGCGTGCACGACGGCGGGAGCCTCGCCGACACATTCCGGACCTGGCGGGCAAAACAGATTTCCGACTTTGTTTGGCGGGTACGGAACGAACTTCGAGGAATTAATCCAACCATCAAACTCTCCGCCGCGGTTTTTCGCGCGTATCCGTCGTGCCGGGATAGCGTGGGCCAGGACTGGGTGGAGTGGCTGAAGCACGGATACGTCGATTTCGTTTGTCCGATGACCTACACGGAGGACTTGTCGAATTTCAAAACCGAAACAGCCCGGCATCTCTCCTTTCCCGGCGCGAAGAGCCGGATCGTTCCGGGGCTCGGGGTGACCGCCGGGGACAGCCAGCTCAAGCCCGATCAAGTCATTGCCCAGGTGGGTTCGCTCCGTGAGCTGGGAGCCCCCGGATTTGTGATGTTTGACCTGGGCCCAACTCTTCAGAACCGAACGCTCCCCATTCTGGGCCTGGGTTTGACCAGGGATGAGTAGTCCAGCCTGGAGGGCACTTAAGGCCAGATTATGAGAAATCCACATCGGAGCGGCAGCTTAAGTCAGTCCCATTCCAGTCCGGCCTCATCAGCCCGGTCTTTACATCCTGGATCATTCACGTTTAAGATCCCGCGAATTTTCCTGGAGGTATTGTGTGAACGAAGATGCGAATCGGCCGGCACAGTATAAGCGCGTCCTGCTGAAGCTTAGCGGCGAAGCGTTTCAAGACCGAGGCAGCGGAGAGCCGTTGAATGCAACGGTGCTTCGACAGAACGCGGAGGAAATAAAGAAAGCCCTGGCGCTCGACATCGAGGTGGCGGTGGTAGTGGGCGGCGGAAATATCTTCCGGGGCGCTTTCGGGTCCGACCTGGGGATCGGACGGACGGTCGCGGACCACATCGGGATGCTGGGCACCGTCATCAACGCACTGGCGCTCCAATCCGCCCTGGAATCTCTGGACGTGGAAACACGAGTCATGACTGCAATCGAAATGCCCGCGATCGCCGAACAATTTATCCGGCGGCGCGCGTTGCGGCACCTCGAAAAAGGCCGGGTCGTCATTTTCGGCGCGGGCACGGGAAACCCCTACTTTACGACAGACAGCGCCGCGGCCCTTCGCGCCAACGAAATCGACTGCGACGTGCTGCTGAAGGCGACCAAGGTCGATGGCATCTACACCAGCGATCCGATGAAGAATCCCGACGCGGAACGGTATGACCGGATCTCCTACCAGGATGCGATTTACCAGCGTCTTCAGATCATGGACACCTCCGCGTTTTCACTCTGCATGGAAAATTCGATCCCCATCATCGTATTTGACTTCTTCAGTCCCGATGCCTTCGTCAAGGTGCTGAAAGGCGAGTCCTCAGGCACCCTCGTGTCATACTAAATTCGGAGATATACAAACATGGATTCTACCGACGACGTGATCCTAGAGGCCGACGACAAGATGAGCAAAGCCGTTGAATTCCTCAGCAGCGAGTTCAACGGGCTCAGAACCGGAAAGGCGTCCCCGTCCCTGGTCGAAAACATACCGGTCGACTACTACGGCACGGTGACCCGACTGCGGGAAATATCGAATATTTCCACGCCCGAACCGCGGCTGATCGTCGTCAACCCATTCGACCCCTCTTCCCTGGACGCCATTTCGAAGGGCATCACGGCCGCGAATCTCGGGATTACTCCCCTGAGCGACGGACGCGTGATTCGTGTTCCGATTCCGGAATTGAGCGAAGAGCGTAGAAAGGATCTACTAAAGGTGGCAAAGCGGATGTCGGAAGACCAGCGGGTGGCAGTCCGAAACATCCGCCGGGAGGCGAACGAGCAAACCAAGGCGCTGCAGAAGAGTCAGGCCATCACCGAGGACGACCGGGACGCGACGCTCGCGGAAATTCAGAAGACCACCGATCAATACATCAAGAAAATCGACGACATGATTCAAGAAAAAGAAAAAGAGGTCATGGAAGTGTGAGGGGTTTCAGGAATTCAATCCGGTTTCCAAAATCATTCAGACGGACGTCGTACAGTTTCAGCACCTCGTTCCCAAGAAGCACAAAATCCGGGTTGCTTTTCCCTCCGTCTATGCTCCCTACGTAACAACTCAAGTTTGCGATCGTGAACCCGTCCACTTGCATCGTACCCGCCGCAACCGGCCGGAACCTCGCGGGGAGCGAGGACCGGAGTGCGCCGTGAACCAGTGGCGGAACGTCTAATTCCGGGAGCGAAAACTCCTTCGCGAGTTGCTCGGGAACCCATAGCCCGAACGACCCGCCGGAGTCGAACGCGACCTGAACCTCCGCTTGTCCGTTGATTCGCGCATCAAAGACCGACACCCCCATCTCCTGCCGCCGCAAGTTGGCCGAAGCATGAACCGTCCGGTCGTCCTGCCCCTCGTCAATCGGATCGGCCTGCAGCGAGTAGGTCCTGGTCAGGTAGGAGAGGGTGACGGAACCGAACCGCCTGAGCAGATCCTCGCCCAGCAGTACATCCGTTTTGCCGACTGCGTTAAAGGGCCCGTACGGCAGCCCGGGGATCCGGTTCAGGATGGTGAATGGCACCCGGCGGGTTGGATTCCCCCCGAACTCCACGCTTTCGGCCAGCCCGAGAACAGCTCTCCTGGTGCCCGAAAAAGTAAGGGTCTGAAAGCTGATCATGGGTTGTCCGAGCGGAATGATCCCACCGGCGAGTACTGTGGTCATACCTGCGAGTGACATCGAGGATCCGGTATCGATGAGGGCCGGTACAAGATGCCCGTTAACGGCTACTTCCAGGATAGGCAACGGGCCGGCACGCGGTGAAACTTCGAGAAAACGCCCATTTGCCCTAAAGTCGGGCTCGAATTTGTAGAACCCCCGCAGTTCTAAGAAATCATGCTTATTGGTGGATACCTCCAGCCCGAATCCGGCTGGATCCATGGACAGCGCCGCAAGACTACGAAACTGCCGGCGCGACAAATCGATCCGGCCCCGCGGCACCGTTGAGCAGCCAACCAGGAGGCAGATGGTCGCCAGAATCGCCTGCATACAAATGGTACGACCGCCTCCTTTTCGACGTTTGTTCATGGGCATGGATCTTCCGCGGAAATCAGAAGGAAGGGAAATCCGAACGCTTCAATTGTCTCAGAATTTTTTGGTCGGCTATCGGCAACGGAAAGGTCTCGATATCCTTCACGGATACCCACTTGTAATCGCTTGCCTCGATCGCGCGCGGTCGACCTCGTTCAATGCGGACCCAGTACGCATGTAAATCCATGGTGAAGTGAGTAAAGGCGTGCCGCACGGTGACCAGGAGGGGTCCGACTCGCACGTGAATCCCCAGCTCCTCCAACAATTCCCGTCGAATGCAGGCAGGCAGGCTTTCCCCATCCTCCTGACCCCCACCCGGAAACTCCCAAAGGCCGCCAAGCATCGCGTGATCGGGTCGACGTGCAAGGAGGACGTTCCGGGCTCGGTTGATTATGATGCCGGCGCCGACATGACGATGTGGAATCGGCCGGCGTCTGATTTTCACTGGAAACTTCTCGGGATCCTGATGTTTTCCTGCCTCGCAAACATTCCTCAACGGGCAAGCATGGCAGGCAGGAGCCTTCGGGGTGCAGACCGTTGCGCCCAGCTCCATCATGGCCTCGTTGACCTCGCCGGCTCGCCCCGGCACAAGGTGCTGATCCGCCCAGGACTGAAGTCGGCGGCGCGACGCGACGCTTGCAGGGTCTCCCTTGAAACGGTGGAGCCGGCTGATGACGCGGATGACATTACCATCAAGCGCGGCCACATTGAGTCCGAACACCAGGCTGCCGACGGCCGCCGCGGTGTAGGGTCCAATTCCCGGCAGATTGTTCAGTTCGTCAAAAGTCCCGGGAAAACGCCCGTTGTAATCACGATTGATTATTTTCGCGGTTTTATGGGCATTTCTTGCCCGGGCGTAATATCCCAGTCCCTCCCATGCCTTCATCACGTCCCGCTGCGGCGCCTCGGCCAGGGTCTTCAGGCTGGGAAAGGACTTCATCCACCGGCGGTAATAGTCCTGGACCGTTTCTACTCGTGTTTGCTGAAGCATTAATTCCGAAATCCAGACGCGATACGCGGTTCTTTGTTTTCGCCACGGCAGGTCACGCGCGTGCTCCAGAAACCAGGGCAGGAGCCGGCGTTCGACGGCAATGCGTAGCCGGGCAGCGGACGGTCCGCAGGCAACCGCGGTGATCGACCTGGAGCGGATCGGTGGGTAATTTGAGGCTGATTTCGTGGATCTCATTTCGAATGATCCTAGGAAAACGGCCCCGTTATGAAGGGCCAGGGTGTTTTCCTTTGACCCGATACCTGGTTCGGCTTACATTGTTCCTATACTCAATGGGAGTACCACGATGGCAAAAGATAAGAAATCAGACGATAAGAACAATCCGGATGGCATTCAAAATGATCCGCCTCCCCCAAAGCCCCGGGACGACGACGCCAGGATTGACCTGAGCGAGGCCGAGACCTCCGGACTCATTGGGCAGCCGACCGGCTCAAACCTGCCTGGGGATACGGCCCGAATCGATTTGCCCACCCCCGGCGGCCCGGGGGAGAAAGTCGTGGAGTCCGGCACCGAGCGGATTGAAGACGTCGAATCGACTGCGCCGAAATCCCGAACCGCCCGGATCCAGCTCGAGAGCACACGGCCCAGCACAGAAACGCAACAGATTTCCGCCGAAGAAGCCAAAAGAAAAGAGACGTCCCGAATCAATGTGGAGGATTCGCGCGGCCGCTCAGAATCTGCAGTACAACCGGTACGGGAGGTTCCCGAAAAGACCGTGATCCCGCCCCGGGAGCCGCCCGGCGACAAGAAGAAGAGAAGCACGAAACGTGTCTCTGTGGGCGCCGATGACATCCAGGATACCGCCGCACCTGATCCTGGGAAACGGGATACCGAGGAAATTGCCGCCGTCGTCGACCAGACCGGATCCGAGAAAGAGACAGTGCGCGTAGAGGTTGACGAAGAGGTCACCAAAAGTGAAACCGCAAAGATAGTAAACGAGGAGAAGCCGGTGCCCAAGCCATCCGGAACCGCCAGAATTAAAGTCGAGGAAGCCGAACCGGCCGGCGACGTCTTCAGTAGACCTCAAGTTACGGTCGAGGAGAAAGAAGGCCCGTCAACACTTTCGAGAAAGCCGGTGTCGGCGCCGTCGGATGAAAACAGGGCGCCCTCCGACACGGACCAAGCGAAACGCGAACTGGCAAAGGCGGAGACCGATCAGATTCCGGGCGCTGAACCCGCCACCGCTCCCCAACCGGAGTCCGCCGGAGAATTACCGGCTCAAAGCAAAACTGCCCGGATCGACGTTCCAGCGGAAACAGTCAGCTCGGCCGGCGGTCGACCGAAGACCATCAAGATCAAGCGGGCTGAACGTCCCGACAGCACATTGTCCGGTGGCGGGAGACCGAGAATTGAGAAAAGTCAACGACCGGTAGTTAGTGAGCAGGGTGAGATAGGGAACCTCTACACGATTTTGGCCGCCATCGCGGTCATCGCATCCCTTGTCCTTGTATACGCTCTCGCGGCCCAGACGGTTGCAGTCGGGATGAAGCTTCCCTTCCCGGGCACGATTGGGGGGTGACGGACGGCTTTCTCGCCCGTAATGTCCAATTTTAGTACACAACCAAATCAGGAGAATACTGCGTGGCACACGAAAGCATAGTGACCATTTCGGACGGCAATTGGGAAACCGAGGTCATAAATTCGGAAGTTCCCGTCCTCGTGGATTTCTGGGCGGAGTGGTGCGGCCCATGCCGCGCGATCGCGCCGATCCTTGATGAAATGGCTGGAGAATTGGAAGGAAGGCTTAAGATCGCAAAAGTCGATGTTGATGCGAACAACGAGCTCGCAAAAGAGTTCGGGGTACGATCCATCCCTCTGCTCTTATTGTTCAAGGGTGGCGAGATAGCCGAAACCATGCTCGGCGCGCAGAGCAAGACCAAGCTGATGGGCTCGATAGATCCTCACATCAGCTGACGAGTTTACTCCTTGCCCGCCAACAATGTTTCCTGAAGCACCGTTAGTTCCTTGATTCCGGATGCGGCGAGATGCTGCATTTTATCGAGTGCTGCCTTGGAAAAAGGCTCCGTTTCGGCAGTGCCCTGGATTTCCACGAATTTGCCGTCGGCGGTCATCACCACGTTCATGTCGACCTCCGCCGCGACGTCCTCTACGTAGCACAGATCGAGCAGGGGCTTGCCGTCCACAACTCCGACGCTGATGGCTGCCACCGATTCCCGAACCGGATCCCGATCCAGTCGCCCGTCATGGAGAAGCTGGTTCACGGCAAGCCGCATCGCGACATAGGCGCCGGTGATGGAAGCGGTGCGGGTCCCCCCGTCCGCCTGCAGAACATCGCAATCGAGCCAGATGGTATGGCGTCCCAACGCGACCATGTCGACCACCGCCCGGAGAGACCTGCCGATCAGTCGCTGGATCTCCATCGTGCGTCCTCCGACTTTCCCGGCAGTCGACTCGCGACGTGACCGCTCCGAGGTCGAGTACGGTAACATGCTGTATTCCGCGGTGATCCAGCCGCCCTCGACACCCTGCGCGCGCATCCACCGCGGGACATCATCGTCCACACTCGCGGCGCAGATGACCTGTGTATTCCCCATCGAAATCAACACGGAACCAGGACAGGAACTGGCGATGCCCTCGCGAAACGATACCGCCCGGAGTTCGTCCTCCGCACGCCCGTCACTGCGCAAACTTTCTTCACTTTTCTCTTCGTTCACCATAAAGCCTCCTTGCTTGTCTCCATACTGTTTACTCCGGCCATAGGGCGACAACAAAGTAGCCGAATCAGACCCTGTTCTGACGAAGAGCGCCCGCTTCGCCTTGAACCTTCCGCAGTTCACCACCCAGCCGGCGGATCGATCACGCCACACGGGATAGCGACTTTCGGCGGCATAGTGTATTCAAATCAGCAGCTACTTGATAGGAATTCAGCATGAACGACAACTTGAAACTCGATGCCCAGCTACGCTTCGCACTCGAAATCGATCGTCTGAAAGAAGTGTACCGGCAAACCCGGCTTTTGAACACGAACCGACGAGAGAATTCCGCGGAACATTCATGGCACCTGGCGGTACTCACCATGGTGCTGCGTGACTACTCGGAACCCGGGATCGACAGCCTCCGAGTCCTTCACATGGTGTTAGTACATGACATCGTGGAAATCGATGCCGGCGATACCTATTGTTACGATGAGATTGCGGTTCGGGATCAGAAGGTTCGTGAGCAGGAAGCGGCGACCAGGATTTTCGGCATTTTGCCGGACGGCCAGGCGAGAGAATTCCGGGAGTTGTGGGACGAGTTCGAGTGCCGGGAGACTCCTGAAGCGAAGTTTGCGCATGCACTCGATCGCCTGCAGCCTCTGCTCCACAACTACCACACGCAGGGAAAATCATGGCTGAAGCATGGGGTCCGCGTTGACCAGGTATTGGACCGTAATCGGGTAATCAAAGACGGATCCGAACGGCTCTGGCGCGAAGCGGAAAGGATGATCAACGACGCAACGGGAAAAGGGTGGCTGGCCCGGGAATGACTACGTAGATTCCCCGATTCGGAGAAATTTTCGAGTGTCCTCAAACTCGAGGATGACGCCGTCCTGGCTCACTTCAATGAGCCTGGCGCCCTCGACTCTCTGGTTCACGTAAACCAGCTTGCCGTTCAGAATTGCGGTCATATCGCCTTCCTTGTTGCCCGCCACCATGCCGGACAGCATGATCATCGGCCACTCCACATTTTCGGCCGAGAGTGCACTGAGCAAAGACAGTGATTGATTTTCGTCGGCCGATTGCCAGTCGCCATTTTTATCAAAGAAACCGTCTTCATAACTCTCTTCAGAACCGGCCTGGTTATTCGCGGAGTCATCGTCGCTCCAATTCTTGAAAATCCAGAATCCGAGGGCGCACGTATTGATGATGATGGTGATGGCCATGACTTTTACGAGAACTTTCCCCAAGAACCCTGATTTGGGGGCCGGGGCCATGGCCGGGGCCAGCGGTTCCACCTCCTGCCGCCGCAGGCGACGCTCCGCCCCCGGCAGCTCAAACCGGACCCAGCTTCGCTCAGCCCCCGGCGGCGCTGGAGGAATCGGGGGGGGGGGCCGCGTCTTTGACCGGAGGTCCGCTATTCTGCAATTTAAGCCCGCTCAATACTTCACTCCTGGCCAACTCTCCGCAGTTTGAATGGTTTACCGCGGAAAATGCCTTATCCGAAAGGAGAGAAAGCTAAACCTGTGCCATACTTGCGTGGCTGAAAATGCGTGTGCGAATCGGAATTCCCGGATTACAATACAAATGATGAAGGTGGGGAAATGTCTGTCGGATAATTCCGGCTTCGGGCTGGACGGGTTTCGTCAATGGGGACGGTGGGTCCCGATCGTTTTGCTGGTGGGCGCGCTATCCTGCACACGCAGGTCGGAACCCGACACGGAACCGTCGACGAAACCGGCCGTTACTCAGGATCGGGAATCAGCTCCGCCTGAATCACCGCCGCTCGCGGAGACTCCGGAAAGGGAGACAGATTGGATCGCCCGGTATCGCGAGCACTACCAATGGTATGAAAAGGAGTTCGTTCCGCCCGCACTACTCGAAGCGATCGAACTCTCGTTTCGAAGCGGAAAACCGATTTCCGGGACTCTCGTTGCGCTGGAGCCGGATCATATCGTGCTCGGGGTGACTTCGGGCGAAATTGAGTATCCCCGGGTCATGCTGTCCGCTGAAAGCCTTTCCAGGCTCTACGCCGAGCAGTACGCGCAACATCTCGCAGTTGAAGCGGTACAACGCGAGCAACGGAAGGAGAAGGAGAAACGGAAGCCACTACCCGCGAAGATCGTGAAAACCAAGGAGCCGACCGAAAAGAAAATTTGGCGCGAAATCGAATCGCCGGCTGCGAACCTGGCCGGGCCACCTGAGAACGATCCCATGGACGGCTCCGTCCAACAAGTAAAAGAGTACCTCAAACAAACGGTGCGGGATCCTGCATCGCTAAAATTTCTCTCCTGGTCCGACGTCATCAAAGGTGAGAAAGACTACCGGGTCGTCTGTACATACCGGGCGCAGGCGGGCAAATTCGGGTTAGTGACTGAAAAAAAGGTCTTCTTCATGGACCAATACGGGCGGATTACAGCGGTTTCCGCCGTACGACAAAATCTTTGAATAAATTCACGCGGTGGAGAAATTCTCAACCCCGAAGTAGTTTAGGCTTCAAATTCCATGAGGTCTTGTGCTAGAATGCGCCGTTGGTGGCCTGAAGAGGCAGCTATCAAACATGCGGGACACAAGTCACAGCGAGCAAACCATCCTATTCGCCGACATCTGCGGCAGTACTCGGCTTTACGAAACGCTTGGGGACGCTCAGGCTCGAAAAATCGTGGCCACCTGTTTCGCCGATCTCCAGTCCACGACAACCCAACATGGCGGCCGGGTTGTTAAAACCATCGGCGACGAGATTCTCTGTATATTTCCTTCCACCGAAAACGCGGTACAGGCTGCGATTGAATTCCAGGAGTTGCTTTCGGATGGCGAGTATGGGGTGGGCGACACGAAATTTGACCTGAGCATCAAAGTCGGAATGCAGTATGGGGCGGCCCTGGAAGAAGATGGAGATGTATTCGGGGACGCCGTCAACGTTGCCGCGCGAATGGTCAGTTTTGCAAAGGGCGGGCAGATTATCACCACGCGGGAAACGGTTCGTACACTTCCACAACACCTCCAGAACTCGACGCGTCACCTAGACACCACGATCGTCAAGGGAAAGCAGCAGGAAATTGAAATTCACGAGGTCATTTGGGAAACAGGAGAGACCACGAGTATGTGGTCCGGCCTTTTCAATGTAGATTCCGTGCGGACCCGGCTTGTGCTTCGATACGGAGAGCAGGTGCAGATCATAGATCAGAATTGCGAGCCGTTCGTGATGGGTCGATACCGGCGAGCGGACCTCACGGTTGACGAACAACTGGTTTCAAGGGAACATGCCCGCATTGAATGGCGACGAGGAAAGTTTATCCTGGTGGACTCCAGCACCAACGGAACCTACGCCTTGATCCGGGATCAGGTCGTCTGGCTGCGGCGCGAGGATATTCCTCTTTCCGGTGAAGGCACAATCGGACTGGGCAGACGGCTCGAGGAGAATGGAAAAGCGATCATTCACTACAAATGTGAAACCGTAGTCGACAGCAAGACCGCCGGGCAATTTCAAGACAGCAATGCCTGAACATTTCCCTCTCTTCGCTGTCGGACCTATACCATGAACAAGAATCGCAATCGGTACGGCCGCCGAAATACGTTCCCGTTTTCCATCCCTCTAGCCGCGTTCCTCAACGCGCTCATTCTTTCGACCGACGCGGCAACCGTGTCGATCGACACACCGGAAGTTATCGTTAGAGGCTATCAATCGTTTCAGGTAAACGGGCCACGGGGTGCGGTCGAGACATGGACACGCAGCGGCATCCTGGAAGATACGGAGGCGGCGGCACAGGCGGTCACTGATCTGGAACACCTCGTTGAACTTTTCGGTGTGTTCCGAACCTTTCACATCTTGGAGTCGATCGAACTCAGCGGTTTCTCCCGGCTCGTGTACGCGGAATCCGCTCACCAGGAAGGCCCGATTTTCATACGATTCCACGTCTTTCTCCGCGCCTCAGGCTGGACCGTCATCGACATGCACATCGACGCAGTTCCAGAAAAAATCTTCCCCGCCTGGATTCTCGAGCCCGGCCCTCCAGCGACCGAAGAAGAGCCTGCAAAGAAGAAGAAAAGGAAAACTAAGCGACGCTAGTTTTGTGGAACGAGGGTGTAGAATTAGTATTTAGTTTTGAACGTTGCGCACTTGTTTGAGAGTACAGGTTTCCGGGAAATGTCCAATCTCGAATGTCCAAGCACCTTCAATATTCGACATTCAATATTCACTATTTTCTGACGAACGGTTCTCTGAAACCTGAATCCAATTTTGTTTCTCATAGTTTGAAAAGACCATGTCCACTCCTCCCTCCTCCAGGATCGGCATGAAGTTCTCCCTCATCTCTATCAATTCGGGCTCCGCATCACTGTCGTGTGACCCCTTGGTATAAGGAGCGTGATGCCAGTAGGCGAATATCCAGTCGGCCCGGGTCTGCTGCAAATCAGCGGTCAACCAGGCCGCCATCGCTCCGCCCGGAGACCTGTCCTCATCGTAGGAGTTCAGGACAACGAAATGTGCGTTTCCGAAGTCATAGGAATAGTATGCTTCGGTGCCGGACGGGTGACCGCCGGCTTCCCCGTTTGCCGGAAGAACGAAATTGTCGAAGTAGGGACCGATCGCCGCGGCGTCAAGCACGATATCGTATCGTGCCGGCACCGACCTTGGTCACGCTGCTGACACCGAATTCCCTGTCGAGGGTTCCGTTGAACTGGACACGGCCCCATGCGATGATGGCGTTGTCCTTGAAGCGGCGCCCTTTCTCTATGGTCTTGGAGGCCCCCGCCTGGCTGTCAATTCGCACTCCATCGCGGGCCCGAATGGCAAACTCCTGACTTGTGGTGGTTGGGGAATCGGCATTCGTCGAATCAGCCCAGACAAAAAAGCCCTCATGGTTAGCCCTGGCGTCGTGCCCCCGACCATAATCTCCAAGAACATCTCGGTGTTCGTCAGTACTAATGATAAAGCGCCCGGGACGGCATTGGACGCGCCGATGTCCGTGGCATATAGCCCATCAACCACACACTGACCGTCTGTGTCTCTGCATAGAGCGCTGCCCCACCCGTATCGACGTGGTAGATCTTGAAAACTATCGACGTGCTGCCGTTGACCAGGTTCGTACCCTGGACCAACCGCCCCGAATAATTGATCCGTTCAGGAACCTGGGGGAAGGCCGATTGCAGAATCCGAATGCGGAATTGACGGCGAGGACGATCAACTGGCTTCGATTCATCGTATTACTCCGTAGGTTGCGTATCGTATTCGCGGTGACAGATCTTCTGAGGATTAAGAAAACTGGATGGCTACCATTCCCCGAGATGTGTCCGTTTGAGGAAATTCGTCCCTGCCCCAAAACCTGTTTCCCCAAATTAATGCGATCCCGTCAATTCATCCGCCCAGCCACAAGAAGAAGCAACTTTTAAGGGAAAACGGGACCTCTTGGAGATCACCATCGGAATTGAACCCAAAATTATGCTACGGGTAGCAACTACATCACCGGGAGGAGCCGGGCAAAGATCAGTGAGTTCCCGGCGACTGCACATGTTGAATCCACTAAAAATGAAAACCCCGGAACAAT
>CAUZEO010000031.1:0-25831 GCA_963578625.1 Kiritimatiellia bacterium
CCGATGCTCACTCCCACGGGCCCGCGGATCCGGCCGATCTCCTCTTTGGTGAACCCGCTCTCCCGTAGCCGTTCACTGCGCTTCGTATGCGTCTTACGGCTACCCAGTGCGCCGATATAGGCAACGGGTGAGCGGAGGAGAACGTGGAGTGCCGGGTCGTCGATTTTTGGGTCGTGGGTCAGGAGCACTGCATAGGTATCCCCGTGCAGATCCATTTCGGGCATGACCTCTTCCGGCCAGCAGGTGTGCATCCGGTCCGGCGGCACCGGGAAGCGGAGATTATTCGCGAAGATTTTTCTCGGGTCGATGACAACGCACTCGAAGCCGAGTTCCTTGGCAATGGCGACGAGGTGCACTGCGATGTGACCGGCCCCGACGATCAAGAGAGAGTCGGGTCGGGGCATCACGTGGTAGAAGACATCAGCATCCTCGACCTGCATGACGAGCGATGTTCTTCGCGCGTAGGCCTCGCGTGCGCCGGACAGTACGGCCTCCAGGGATCCCTCCCAGGAACCGACTGCCTCGCGATCGGGATCGACGGCAAGGTGCGTCGGCGCGGCGGCATCCAGACGCGTCGCCACCACGACCGGACGCTTTTTATGGACCGCCGTTTCGACGGCACCCCACGCTTCAGCGTCCCCGGCGCGTCCGGTGTAAATCCAGTGTGGCTCGACCCAGACCGCAACTTCGCCGCCACAGGAGAGGCCCACGGTCCAGGCTTTCTCGTCGTCCACCCCGAACGAGATTTTTCGGGGCGTGCCGGACTTGAGAACGCTCAACGCCTCTTCGATCACGGCGCCCTCGATGCACCCGCCACTCACGGATCCCGCGACATTGCCGTCGGCATCGACAATCATCGCCGCTCCGGGTTGCCTCGGCGCGGAACCCCATGTTTGCAGCACGCGGGCCATGGCGATGCTTTTCCCCTCCGCCAGCCAGGTCCCCATGGTATTCCAGATATCGTGCATGTCTGTCGCAGGCCTGTCTGTAGGTTCGCCCGTCTTCTCCTCCTACACTGAATTGACCGGTTTGTCGTCTACTTTCCCGTTTGACGTTCTCCCCCGCGGTTGATAGAAGCACTGCAGCACGATGGAGCATGCGAACTGAAGGCTACTCCGGTATAAAAATTCCATGGAATTAGAAGGATCACATACGTTCGATGCCGCCCGGGACAGGGTGTGGGAGCTTTTGAACGATCCGGATGTTCTTGTCCGCATCACAACCGGGCTCAAGCAGCTCGATCCGGAGGGCGATGATTCCTATCGCGCCATTTTTCAGATCAAAATGGGCCCGATCGACAGTTCTTTCCAGGGAACGATGAAAGTTGTCGAGAAGGTGGCGCCGGTGTCGTACAAGCTGCTGATCAATGTTGATGCGAAAATCGGTGTCGTTTCCGCGAAAGGTGAAATCCACCTGCAGGAAAGCGGGCCTCGGACCCTTCTGAATTTCAGCGGCCGGGCGGACATAAGCGGAAAACTGGCCCAGCTTGGTCAGCGAGTGATGTCCGGCGTGGGAAAACACTTTACCAATCAGTTTTTTCAATCGCTGGAGAAGGAACTGGCATCCGGCGAAGTAACCGAACAGGAAGTGAAGTCATGAATATACCGATTACGGTGACCGTGAATGGCGAAGTGCACCAGTGCGAGGTCGAGCCCCGGAAACTTCTCGCCCAGTTTTTGCGTGAGGACCTGAGCCTTACCGGAACTCATATTGGATGTGACACCAGCGGATGCGGCGCATGCACCGTGCTCGTGGATGGAGTTGCCGTCAAATCGTGTACGCTGCTGGCCGCGCAGGCGGACGGCACGGAAGTAAAAACGATCGAGGGGGTCGCGTCGAATGGAACACTGCATCCATTGCAGGAGGGATTTCGGGAAAAACATGGACTGCAGTGCGGGTTTTGTACTCCTGGAATCATCATGACCGCGATGGACCTGCTGGAGCAGAATCCAGATCCCAGCGACGCGGAGATCCGGCACAGCCTGGAAGGCAATTTCTGCCGGTGTACCGGATATGAAAACATTGTAAAGGCCATTCGGTACGCAGCCGAAAAAATGCGGTAGGAGGTCAAGATGGCGGCACTCATTGGCAAATCTGTAAAACGAGTTGAAGATAAGCGGTTCATCACCGGGCATGGGCGCTACACGGACGATATCGTTCTTCCCAGAATGTGTTTTGCCGCTCTCGTGCGCAGTCCGCACGCGCACGCGGAAATTCGTGGCATCGACACTGCCGATGCGAAAGCGGCGGACGGTGTGGTGGGCGTATTCACCGGGCAGGATATTCATAAGGACGAAGTGATCGGCGTTCCAACCGGGTGGCAGGTGGATTTCAAGAATGGCGACACCATGAAAGAACCGCCGTACCCGGTGCTGGCGGACGGGAAAGTGCGCTACGCGGGAAATGCGGTTGCCGTGGTGGTGGCGGAGACGGCCGGGCAGGCGAAGGATGCGGCCGAGCTGGTCAGCGTCGATTACAATGTGTTGCCTGCGGTCACGGATCTCGCCGAGGCCATCAAGGATGGCGCGCCACAGCTGTTCGATGATGTACCGAACAACGTTCCCTTCGACTGGGAGTTGGGAGACAAGGCCAAGACGGACGCCGCGTTCTCCGCGGCGGAACACGTGACGACCCTGGAATTCACCAATCAGCGCCTGATTGCAAACGCCATTGAACCCCGTTGTTCGATCGGCGAGTACGCCGAGGCAACCGAGCAGTATACCCTGTACACGACGTCCCAGAATCCACACGTCACACGATTGCTCATGTGCGCGTTTGTGCTCGGCATTCCCGAGCACAAGGTGAGGGTGGTATCACCGGACGTTGGCGGCGGCTTCGGTAGTAAGATTCCGCATTACATTGAGGAAGTGCTGGTCGTGTGGTGCGCGAAGCAAGTGGGCCGGCCGGTCAAGTGGACCGCGGAAAGATCGGAAAGTTTCGTGGCCGACGCGCAGGGCCGTGAGCATGTGACCCGTGCCGAGCTTGCGCTGACCAAAGACGGGACGATTACCGGTCTGCGGGTGAACACGCTGGCCGGGCTGGGCGCGTATCTTTCTACGTTCGGTCCATGCGTTCCTACCTACCTGCACGGTACTCTGCTGCAAGGTCTCTACACCACGCCCGCGATCCACATCGATCTTACCGCGGTGTTCACCACGACCACGCCGGTGGATGCCTACCGGGGCGCGGGCCGGCCGGAGGCCACCTACCTCATCGAACGGGTGGTGGACCAGGCGGCTCACGAGTTAAACCTGGATCCCGCGGAACTTCGTTCGAAGAACTTCATTCCGCCGTTCGATGGTGTCAATGAGCCCGGCTACCAAACGCAGGTTGCCTTACAGTACGACAGCGGGAATTACGAAAAAGTTCTTCGGCGGGCAATGGAGATGGTGGACTACGCTTCGCTCCGGAAGGAGCAGGAAGCGGCCCGGGCAGAGGGTCGCTACTTCGGGATCGGCATTTCCACCTACATCGAAGCCTGTGGAATCGCGCCCTCCGCGGTTGTCGGCGCGCTGGGTGCGCGTGCAGGCTTGTACGAGAGCGCTGGAGTCCGGGTTGAACCGACAGGGAAAGTTTCCGTCTTCGTGGGTAGCCACGCGCAGGGCCAGGGACACGAGACGACATTCTCGCAGGTCGTCGCCGATCGCCTTGGAATCGAAATGGCTGATGTGGAAATCGTCCACGGCGATACCGGCTCCGTGCCTTTCGGAATGGGGACCTACGGATCGCGGAGCCTTGCCGTAGGTGGGTCCGCCATCGTTAAGAGCGTGGACAAAATTATCGCAAAAGGCACAAAAATTGCCGCCCATCTTCTCGAAGCCGGAGAGCAGGATCTTGAGTTCGCGGACGGGAAGTGGACTGTGAAGGGCACGGATAAGTCCCTCGCGTTCGGCGACGTCAGCCTGGCGGCATACGTTCCGCACAATTATCCCGAAGGCCTGGAGCCCGGTTTGGACGAGACCAGCTTTTACGACCCCGCAAACTTCACCTTCCCCTACGGGGCGCACATCGCGGTCGTAGAGGTCGACATGGACACCGGGAAAATTGAGTTGAAGCGCTTTATTGCCTGCGATGATGTAGGGAACGTAGTGAACCCCATGGTGGTTGAAGGGCAGATTCATGGCGGCATTGCGCAGGGGGTTGGTCAAGCCCTCCTGGAGGGGGCGATCTACGATGAGGGCGCTCAGCTTCTGACAGCCTCGTATATGGACTACGCCATGCCGAGGGCGGACGATTTTCCGATTTTCGAAACGGACCGAACCGAGACGCCGTGCCCGCACAACGACCTGGGGGTGAAGGGAGTCGGTGAAGCGGGAACGATCGGTTCGACCGCCGCGGTTTCCAATGCGTTGATTGACGCATTGTGGTGCCTCGGAGTCCGGCATGTGGAGATGCCATTCACACCGGAGAGGGTGTGGCAGGCGATTCAGGATGCAAAATCGGCGTAACCGGGAAAGGAGAAACGGATCATGATCCCAGCGGCATTTGAGTATCACAAGGCGAAGTCACTTCGAGGTGCACTCGGATTGTTAACCAAGCACGAAGACGCGAAGATTCTTTCCGGGGGGCACAGCCTGCTGCCTGCAATGAAGCTTCGAATGTCTACGCCGGAACGACTGATTGATATCGGCGGTCTGAAGGAGTTGCGGTACTTGCGCGCAGGACGCGAATTCATCCGCGTCGGGGCGAATTCGACGCATCGCGAACTTGCTTCGTCCAAGAGACTGGCAAAGGCCGCACCGGCGCTGGCCCAGGCTGCGGGTTCAATCGGCGATATCCAGGTCCGGAACCGCGGAACGGTTGGCGGCAGCATCGCCCATGCAGATCCGGCAGCCGATTACCCCGCTGTTCTGCTCGCATTAAACGCCACGATAAACGTTCGCAGCGCCGAGGGGGATCGCGAAATTCCCATCGACGACTACTTCATTGATCTGTTTATGACCAATCTGAACTCGGGAGAGATCATCACCGAAGTCACGATTCCCGTAACGCCGTCGGTGGGGAATTCCTGCTACCTGAAATTTCCGCATCCCGCATCCCGATTCGCCGTTTGTGGTTGTGCGGTGGCTGCCGATGTATCAGGCGGAACCTGGTCTTCCCTGCGCGTTGCGTACAACGGCATTTCGGGCGCAACGTTCCGTGATCAGGGTATCGAGCAGGCCCTGGAAGGGCAGGCGATAAGTGAAGATTCGATTCGGGCTGCTTCGGATAACGCCGCCGCGGGCGCGGAATTGATGGGCGATACCTTCGCAAGTGAGGAATATCGACGGCATCTCGCGCAGGTCTTCGCCCGCCGCGCGTTGACACAGCTTGCCCGAGGTTGATGCGGGTACGACACATCTTCATCGTCAGCACCCCTCTTCAGGTGTTGAATGCCCGGGAGGCGCTCGACTACTACGCGTTGGATTCCGACGAATGTTTAATGGTTCTCATTGATAATCACTCGCCGGCGAACTCTCGCCAGGTCCGGGCGGTGATCAAGACCCAGGGATGGAAAAACGTGGAGATCTATCCTGAAGCCAGGCGTAAGATTCTTGCTCGGCTTCGAATCGCTAATCGGTCGCTCTTGATGAGAACCTTCATTCGGCTTGCGGACAAATTGACCCAACGCGTCATACACACGCCCATCGATACTTGCTTGTTGGGGCGCAGAAGCGCTCGAGATGTCAAACAGCTGGCAAAACGATGCGCGCATTTCGACATTTATTTTATGGGATACTACGGTTCGCCCATTATGCGTCATTTCGAAAATTGTGTCCGGTCGGAACGTGTCATCCTCCTTGAGGAGGGTTCCAATCAGATCAATCTCTATGAATCAGTCAATGGGGTAGCCGGAGAGGGCAAGCCGATGGAATACTTCCTTAACCCATGGGCAAACGCCTTGCGCCGTCTGCTGTTTCGAGTGAAACTTACACCGCGTTTCCCATTGACCTTTTTTACAGCGTACGATCTGCCGGCCACGGACCGTGTAGTGGTGGACCACAATTCCTATTCTGTTTTCCGTTCTGAGATCATTGCGTCGGAGCAGATTCCCGAGGTATACTTTCTGGGTGAGTGGCTTACACAATGGAAGTGCCTGACAGACAGTGAATACGTGGCGTACCTTGGAGAAGTGCAAAAGCACTATCCTGATCAGCGTTTTGTCTTTGTTCCTCATCGAAGGACGCCGCTTCACACCCAGGCCCTGATTCAGGAACGACTGGGAATCGAGGTCCGCGATCTCGGTGGTCCAGTCGAATTGGTGCTGGCGGGCATGAACCAACGCCCGCGAACAGTCGCCGCATTTTTCTCATCCGGACTCTGCAATGTAGCCATGTTATACAGCGGGACAATCGACGTTGCCGCATTCCGGATTCCCGCAGTATTTCCACAGGCCCATTTGGATCGGTTCATTCGGGATTTCTACAAAGTCTGCAGTTCCTACTTCGGTGATCAGATTTCACTTATTTCCCTATGTAATGTTTCTGGACTAAATGAGAAGTAAAGATTCCTGAGGCACGACTTCGCGTCGCACGTGACCTGGCCACAGGCAGAAGAGTTCTCGATATCGGGGGTGCGCTAATTCCCGGAGCTCCCGTGACCGGCCAGTTCGCTCGGACGTACGATGGAATTCGAGAGTCAGCCCGGGAGTACAAAATCGCCGATGTTCAGGCGGCCGCGGATTTCGTGGTTGATTTGAATTCCGATGCGGGAGTGGCGGAGTTGAGGAAGGTTATCGACACCTATCGGCCCGAAACGATCCTGTACATGGAAACGTTGGAGCACGTCAACGATCATTTTGAAGTCATGAAAGTTATGGCTTACGCGGTGAAAAACGACGGGTCCGCCGCATTCATCACTTTGCCTCACCACGGGAATTGGATTCCGGCCGCTACCTGTGGTACTGGTGGATCGTGTGGGCCGCTTCTTTTTTCCAGCCGGTGAGCTGGGAGTTTGTCATCAAGCCCGAGCGCGACGAGTGCTCTGCTCAGTAAATAAGCGTCAGTCTTTCGGGTCCGGCTTGTGTCGGCTCAGCATGCTCACCGAATCCAGGATTTTGTCCCGATCTCTCGGTTTGTAGAATTGCGCTGGTGAACCCAGGTATACAGACCAGGGCTTGAGCTTCGTGTTCGGCGTAACCAGAGTTGATGCGCCGGTTGCGAAGCCCTCCGGCAGATGGACCCCTGGTAGAATCGTCGTGTTGGCACCAAGCAATACATGATCTTCGAGAACAACGTTCTCTTCAATGCCGGGTTCGGCAATCTCTGGGGGGATCGTGGGCCCGCTCAAGCCCCCAAGAAGGAAATCGTGGGAGGCGGCCACCAATCGGCCCCCCGGAGCAATATTCACGTAGCTGCCGACCGTGACATGGGCGTTGCCTCCGATAATGGCAGTAAGTGCGCCGATGTGCGTATAGCTTCCAACCGTCAGCCCGCATGAAACATACGTGAAGTCATCGATGATTGTGTGATCGCCGATCGACACGCGTTCCGGTTTCCTGATCCGGACTGTTTTGCCCAGAATTACATGTTCGCCGCAATGCTTCAGGTCGTGGGGATTAAAAAAAATGTTTTCCATGTTTGTCATGCCTGGTCACTCGTTGCCGTCGTTTCGCAAGGCCGATCTACGCTCCCGAAATGAGCAATCGCTTGCGCATACTGCCTGGCTGCCGCCGTCACTGAATAGGTTCTGCATATATCCTGGTAGGCGGTCTCTCCGACTCGACTCCACGAATCGCGCTCGTCTGCGAGTCGGCGTATCAAGGTTTGGAAGTCGCCACCGTCGTCCGGGCGAAACGTGAACCCGTTGACCCCGTCCCGTATGATTTCGCTGATTCCCCGTAGCGCCGGCCCGATCACGACTTTACCACAGGCCATGGAGTGGAGCAATGCGCCCGGCACGATCTTGTCGTTGGCTTCTGCGCCGGTGCGCATTGCGATGCAAATGTCCGCGGCGTTGCAATACCGGCCGACGTCTTCGATGGTCGGAAGCCATCCAGTGAAGTGCACTCGGGAACCCAGCCCGAGGTCTTGCGCCTGCTGCCGGAGCGACGCCTCCTCCGGCCCTCCGCCGACCATCACGATGGCGATTCTCGGATCGCCCGCCAGCAGCTCGGCGGTCCAGTTCAGAAGCATGTCCAGACCTTTTCCATGGTGCATGACGCCATGGTACAGGAGCACAACGTCTTCGTTCTTGAAACCGATCTTTTTTCGAAGCGTTCCTTCATCCCTGGGGTAGAATGCCGACGGGTCCGGGGCATCGTGCACCACCCGGATTCTGTCGTCCTCAACTCCCCATTCGTTGAGCCGAATCCGAGCGGATTCAGCCCGGCAGAACAGCCCCTGCAACCTGGTGATTTCAAATTTCTCAAGCCACTCCGCTGTTTTCAATACGGGTCCACTCCACCACTTGCCGGCGAAGAAATTGTGAAAGTGCCGGTCTCCGTAGGCCGTTCCCACGCGGGTCTGGCAACTCCATCGAAGAATCAACCCCGCCAGCGGAATGATCTCCGTCAAAAATATCACATCGGGACGAAATTTTCGGAACTTCCAGATGGCAATGGGAAGAAGAAAATAGAGCGACATGGTCTTGATCAGGACATCTTTTGAACTCGCCCGGTTGACGCTCGCCGGAAGAAGATCGACCTGAATTCGCTCGGGGAGTTCTCCATGGTCGCGCGGTCCTTTGAGGCTGAGATGGTAGACGTCACCACTTTCCGCGAGGCAGTGAACCATTTCCCTGAACTCCGCCGCGAGGTCGAATTGCTCTGCAAGACTGTAACGAGAGAACAGTGCAATACGCGGCAATTCACTATCTCGTTCACCCATTGTCTCTAGCCCAGTCCACGACAGATCGAACGACGCATTCAATATCCGAGTCAGA
This sequence comes from Kiritimatiellia bacterium, assembly GCA_963578625.1. Taxonomy (GTDB): domain Bacteria; phylum Verrucomicrobiota; class Kiritimatiellia; order SLOV01; family SLOV01; genus CAUZEO01. The sequence goes on from CAUZEO010000031.1 coordinate 8,863, forward strand.
AATCGAGGGAGACGAAGGAAGCCAGCATCCCCGATCGGCTGCCTCGGAGGCTCCGGGAAAATCCCGGTCCGAAAGGTAGGCCGGTTGAGTATGAATCGGCGGCCAAAAGGGACGAAGGGCGATGTCTTTCGCGCGAAGCGCCGATACCATGTCGTCCCGCCGCCCGTAGGTGATATCCGGCCACATCAAGTATCCGCCGGCAGGTGGTCTCGGCGGAAATGTCAGGCCGGCCACCCCGGCCAGACCGGACCGGTACTTCAAGTCGATCTCCAGGTTCCGCCGGATCCTGGCATCGAGTTTTTCGAATTGCGTGCCCGCGAGGGCGCCCTGGAGGTCCGTGACCTTGAAGTTGAATCCTGTTTCGGAATGGAGATCGCTCGATCTGGACAGCCTGCCGTGGTCCTTGAGCCGAATCAGATTGTCGCGGATATCCTGGTTGTGCGTAAGGACGAATCCTCCCTGGCCTGACGTGATGATCTTCGTCGGCGCAAGGGAAAAGCAGCCGGCATTGCCCAGCGTGCCGAGGAGCCCTCGATCATTCCGGGACCCGATGGCTTCCGCGGCATCCTCTATGATGAAGAGACCGTTCTTTTCTCCGAATTCACGAAGATCATCCCAGGAAGCGCTCCGGCCGTTGAGATGCACCGGAATAACCGCCCGGGTATCTCCTCGGATCTGTTGCCCCGCATCATCGATATCGATCGTAAACGTTGTCGGATTTACGTCCACAAGGATGGGTTCCGCACCGGCGAGCCGCACCGCGCTGGCCGTGCCGATGAAAGTCAGGTCTGGAATGAGGACCGAGTGGCCTTGACCGATCCCCATCGCCATCAGTGCCAGCGCCAGGGCCGTCGTACCGCTCGGCGTACAAACCGCGAAAGGCACGCCAAAGTACCGGCACAATGCCTCCTCGAATGCGCGAACCTGGGGGCCCTCGTTGACGAACCCGCTCAGCATTGTGCTTTCAACGCCACGAACATCATCATCCGAAAACGCCGGCTCGAACCACGCAATCTTTCGGGTACCCTCTTTCACAGAATGACATTTACTTCGGGTACCCGTCCCATGTAAAGTAGAACCTGCTCATCCTATGTTGAACGGGCCGACCTCTCCATCCTTGATGTTGGTTGAGTCGTCGTGGATGCACCAAGGAGCGAGTCGGAACAATCGATGACTAGCGAAAAAGACCGGCACCCGCGTCATGTGACGCGGAGTCTCCGAAACTTCCTGGCAAGATGGGTATTCAAGCCTGACTTGCTTTTCGTTCTCCCCGCGGGCCTGTTCGCGGTAACATCGTTTGTCGCTAAGTACCTGGGTCTTGAATTCAAATTCGCACCGAGCAAGCCGTGGTGGCTACTTGACCCGGCCTTGTTGCGCGAAGATGCAATTGCCTCGCTGTTCCTTCTGCACGCGCAACCCCCCTTCATGAATGTGCTGACCTCCCTTCTTCTGAAAGTTGAAGCAATTCCCTGGCTCAACGTGGGGACACTTGCGAGTGGCATTTATTGGCTCTTCTCACTCGCAGCGCTCTTCTTTTTTTACGAGGGGCTCAAATTTCTTACCCAGTCCAAACCACTTGCCACGGTCCTGACGTGCGTCCATGCGTTGAACCCTGCCGTATACTTGTTCACGCAATCCTATAATCACACGAACCCGGCGCACTTGATGATCTCAGTCGTGTTTTATGGAACGGCCCGAATCTCTTCCACCGGATCTCATCGGGATCTGGCCTGGGCCGGGACGGGCCTTCTTCTTCTGTCATGGGTTCGCCCGCAGTATCATCCCATATTCTGCTGCCTGTACCTGGTGCTGCTCGCAGGACTCGTATTCTGGGTGCGACGGCCGCCATGGACCGTGAAGCACGTGATCCTTATTGTGGCCTGCTTCTGCTCGATGATCTGCCTCTGGCCACTCAAGAACTTCGCGCGATTCGGTGCGTTTACGAATTCAACCTGGATTGGGTACAACTTTGCTCGAAATACACCGGTTCGATATCAGTTCGAAGCTGGTTTCAATGACGTTGAGAACCTGCGAAAACTGAGCGATGGGCTGCACCCGGTACTTTCACAATTAGTCAAGTCCGAGGGTGGGGGCCAGGACAGGAATTGGAACCATATCTGGTTCGTGGAATCTTCCGGCGTGCTTGCCGGTGACAGTATTCGTTTTCGATCATCGAATAAGGCGATGTACCTCAAGTGGGCCTTCTGCCAGTACAGCATGGCGACTCGTCCTGGATTTTACCAGGTATATTCTATCCCGCCCCTGCTCGAAGAGCGCCTTAAGAAAGGCTTCTATGCAGCGTTTGTTCGATTTTACGATCGTCTTCTTTTCGGTGACTTGAAACCACTGCTCGAATATTGCGGTTTTGGGAAGGAGTATGAAACAATAACGCTTCGATCGGGAGACGGAACCCTTCATGAGAAAATGTGCTCCTTCGACGAGTTCGTGACGTTAATGGCGAACCTGTCGGGATGTTCAATCAGGCCGGTGCGGTTTTCACTCTACGGCTTTATTCTCCTGCCGGGATTCTTCGTGTTGATACCGGTCCTGATCGTGGTCCGCTGGAAAAAGATGCACCCGGCCGATGTGGTCGCGGCATTGTGCTGGGTTCTTGTCGCCTGGGTGCTGGGGACGACGTGTTTTTCTGACGGCATTGAAGGCGCGAGAATCCGGTTTGCCTGTTCAAGTTTTAATCTCGTGTTTTTGTACTACGTCGTTTCTCGCATTCTTTCCATGAAAAGATTTCAACCCCGTCATGCCCGAAATATGAACCAGGAATCGGAGGCTACAGAAAATGTGCCCGCGACAAAAATGGCGTAGCGTGAACAGGCTTATCGCGTGGTGCACGAATCGATCATTCGCGGCTGCCGGGCTCGCGCTGTTGATGGTTATGATTCTCTGGGCCGGTTGCGGGAAGCCTGCCGCTGAGAAGAGATTGTGGCGAGAATTTGTTATGGACCTCAAGGACATTCGCCGGATTGCCGATTGCTCCGTCCCCGATACGGTTCTGCTGTCTTCGTACGATCGAACCGGAGGCAACGATGATTTTAATCATTTCGCCTCTACCGGCGAAGACGGATGGGTCGTGCTGGCAGACCTGAAAGGTCCAGGCTGTGTACGGCGATTTTGGACTACTGGAATGAGTGCGCAACACCAGTTCCGCATCTTTATCGATGATGCAAAGAAACCGCAGATTCTGGCGCCGGTTGCTGAGCTCTTTGGAAAGCTCGAGCCTTTTAGCCCGCCCCTGGCCAAATATTCCAACAACTGCTATTGGAGTTACGTTCCAATTACTTTTGACCGGTCGTTACGCATTGAAACAGAGGCTCCCGGTCCGGGCATGAAAATATACTTCCAGATAAATATAGATCGGGTCGTTTCACAGCCTGTCCAGTCCCTTCCGTCACGTCTCGAGGAGGAAGATCGCAGTGCACTACGGCTCGTGTCCGAACAATGGGAGGCTGCGGTGACGCAACCGGAATTGGATGTCAGTTCTCTGTCCCATGTGGAAATTGCGGCGGGAGAATCTGAAACGATATTCGAGGAATCCGGGCCGGCTGTGCTCTCCGAGTGGACACTCCAGATCGTTCCCGATAATCCGGACGCCATAAGTGGGTCGGATTGGGAAAGCCTCCCCAATGATATGATCCTGCAAGTGCACTATGATGGAAGTGAACGCCCGAGTATCGACGCCCCCGTGGGCTCGTTTTTCCTCAATGCGTGGGGAAGGAGGAAATTGGGATCAATGATGCTCGACACGGCGGATGAAGGATACCGGTGCCGGTTTCCGATGCCGTTTCAACGCAATCTCCGAATCCTGATCGCGAATCACGCAAACTCGGCCGTTCGAGTCGCGATTGGCGGAAAGATGGAAGCGGCATGGAGCGAGGAGTTGGGGTATCTCCATGCGGAATGGAATCGCTCGGGACCAGCGCGAGGATCGCCGCATCATGCCGCCTTTTTTCAGGGCGCCGGAAAATTCGTAGGCTGCTTTCTGGGGGTAACCGGTTGGGATCCGTCGTTCTGGGTGTTGGAGGGAGATGAGGCGATGTACGTCAATGGCGGCACCAAGCCTGTTTGGCACGGGACCGGCCTCGAGGACTACTTCAACGGCGGCTGGTATTATCGGACCGCGGCATTTGCGCCGCTGCACGGTGTACTGGACAGATCGCATTTTCGAACCGCTCAATATCGGTTTCATCTCGTTGATGCTCCAACATTTCAACGTTCGTTCCGGTTGGTTTTCGAAAGAGGGCACGGAAACGAAAGCCAGGGCATTTTTCAAAGTACAGCGTTTGCCTACCTCACTCAACCGGTCGCAGTCCGCCCTTGCCCTTCCGAACGCGAAAAGCTGCGAGCGCCGCCAGATCCTCTTGACCGGCCAAACTGCATGTTGAAATTGATCGAACTGGAACGTATGAACAACTTTCGATCCGCAATGGATTACATCGCGGCATACCTGGATCGTAATCCCGAGGCGCCGGAAGCAGGCGTGTTGATGCTCCGCGCCATTGAGTACGGTAGGCTCATGGGCGATTCCGAGATCGATGCGGCTTACCAGCCCTTCATCGACGGAGTTCACGGGCCGGAAGCCGCGAGCCAGGCGAAACTGTTGAAATGGTTTTACGAGAAGCCGGAGCGCGCATTGGTAGGGGCTTGGACCAGCGGTGACGCGCAGATTTTTCTCGACGGAAACCAGATCCTCGTGGGTGGCGATGTGCGGGGTCCCGCCGTGGCCGGGATCGAAATCAAGGAGGGGCACCATGTGTTGGCGGCGGTGTTGAAACCCGGACCAAATCCACAGTGGATGCAGCTGGGCATTCGGACTCACCAGGGCGTTGCCGGAACAGGTCCCGGGTCTGTTTGTACTGCCAGGCCCGGGGACGGATGGACTTCCCGTGATGTAGATACTTCGGCATGGTTCAAGTACGCGAACACGGGAATTCACGAAGGACCCCCCGTGCTCCCGCATATTGAAGGTGTGCCGAATGCGTTTGTACTGCTCTCGTCCAAAGTCTATGCCCTTGCTCCACGGGGGGGCGCCGGGTCCGGGAGCAATGCATACTTCCGGGCAGAATTCAGAAGCCCTTTGATTGGGTGGCCCGAATTCTCATCAATCCTGACCGGACTCCCCAACTGACCGGAAAGACTCGTCAACGGGTGGCCGAAGCAATCCGGTCAAGAGCTTCGCGGGCGTCGGCACGAACACCTGGGTCCTCGTCTCTCCCCAGCCTTTTCAACGTGGTTTTGGCTCTGCGGGATTCCATCTCACCGAGGATGCGGATCATTTGGCGTTTCACGACGATTTCGTGATCTCCTGTTTTCAGTTCTTTCAGGATTGATTTTTCCGCGACCTTTCCCAGGGAACTCAATGCCCGTGCGCTGGTATTGCGCACCGTGAACATCGGGTCGCCCAGCGATGTAATGAGATCCGGCACCGCTCGCGGGTCTCCAATGTCTCGTAAAGCGTTCGCAGCCAGAACGCGCTTTCGTTCCTCGTCGTGACCGAGGAAAGGAATGATTTCGGTCGTCGCACTCTCGATTCTCCACTTGCCCAGGGTTCGCATTGCCGCTCCTGCCGCCGCCTCATCCTGTAAGAGCGGCAGCACCCGGTCCGCGAAGTCCGGTGCCATGGTGAATCCCAGGTAATAAGCTGCATGTTTCCGGGTCTCCTCGTGATCTGATTCAAGAAACTCAACCAGGACATCCGCCGCCTGGTGATCCTCCGCGGACTTCGTCACTTGGTGCACCATGATTCTGATCCAGAAATTGTCGATGTGGATCTGGTTCATCAGGTATTGCAGAGAGGACGCTTCCCGTCTCAGGAACTCCTGCCTCGACGCTTCTTTCCGCTCCAGTCTCGCAGGCGTGTTCCCGTAGCGCTGTAGATGGAAGAGCAGTTCGTCGAACGGCGCATTGGTCGGATTATACGTGTCGGCAAATCCGAGGGTGGGAAGTATTGCCGCCATCCATAATGCTGCGGTCCGTTGGTCAAACATGTTGAAACCCAGTTGCTACTTTGAAGCGTTCTCTTCTTCCTTAATGTCGTAAATAATTCCGTGCAAAGGGCGCCGCGATGGAGCCCCGTTCTTCGCGCCACAGGAGTAAAAATCCTTTCCCTGGAGATCGAGAAGCATGGAGAGACCGCCATACTCGCGGTGCACGCCATCGTGGCCTGCTCCCTGGCACTCGTCATTCTTTCGAGCAAAGTATCCATCGTTGCCGGCGGAATCCATCAAAATGGCCACGCTGTTGTTGATCGCTCGACCCTGGGAGTAATGGTCGGCGGTGTAGGTATCATGTCCCTTTTCGTCAAACAACATGCCGACGGCGTAATCATGCGCGTTGCCCTGGACCAGGGCGAAACCGGTATACTTATCGTTACCGGATTGGTCCCACAGTAGGCCTGTGCTCAGGTGGATTCCTGACCCCTGTCCGTACTGGTGAACGTGGTACGAGTCGTGGCCTCCGGCGTCGAGCAGGAATGCGGCTGCATACCAGTAACTTACGCCCTGGCCGTACACATCCGCCTCGTAGGTATCGTTGCCGGCCAGGTCAACCAGTGCGGCGACGCCGCCGCCGGTGACGGGGCGGCGCCCGGTGGCGAAACCCTGGGAGAGCGAGAGGTATCGTTCGGGATTGCGTTCATGATCGAGTTCGCGACCGCCCGCGATATATCGGTCGTTCCCCTCCACATCGACCAGGATCCCAATGCTCCAAACGCTGGCGAACGCCTGTCCCTGGTATCCGACTTCGTAAAGATCCCGGCCGCTGAGGTCGCGCAATACGGCAACGCCCACGGTGGCTGCCGCCTGGGAAAGTGCATAAGCCCGGTACACATCGTCGCCGCCCGCATCCTCAAGCCAGGTGCAGCCAAATGCCGCCCCGCTTTGGCCCATGTAGTCGCAGACATAGGAATCGTCGCCGGCAAGGTCAAATAGTACCGACACGCCGAACAGTGCTGCGCCCGGGCCGAGAAGGCCTTGTCCGTGGTACCGGTCCGCGCCGTCGAGGTCCGTCACGCAGGATAGGCCGCGTCCCATCAATCCGTTTGCTGTCCCCGCTTCGGCCTCGTACAGATCGTCCCCCGCTGGATCGATGATCAGCAGGGCAGGCTCCCCGTATTCGTCATCTTCAAGGGTGCCGACAAAAATTGCGCCCAATGCCGTATCGAATCGACGCGGCGATGACGGCCAACAGATGTCTTGCGCGGCATCCTCTGTCAGTTGTCGCGCCGCCGTTTCCAGAATTCGCCCGGACTCCAGAAGCAACGCCCGGTCAATGAGGCGGACCGCGGATACGTACTGGTCGTTTCCCGGCGCGGGATCGATGTCCAGGCCGAGTTCTATCGCACGGGTAACCGCGTCGTCCGGCAGCCCTGTAACCCGTAATAGATCTCGAACCTCCTCGCGGTCCGCCGCGTTAAAAAGCTCCGCCAATGTCGACGCCCCAAGTTCCTGTTTCTGGTCTGGGGTGAGTTTGGCGAAAGCGGCCGTCAGATGACGTTGGGCCTTGGCCGTCTGAATTTGAAACGCGGTTAGTGCGTTGGCAAGTCCGGGATCAAGTTCGCTCCAGGAGTTCGTCGCAGAATCGCCCGGAACCGGCAGAGAAGACAACGCCGGTCCGGCCTCCAGCAGCTTTGAAACTTGGTCCCACAGCTTGTCCGCCCGATTCGTGGTCGCCGAATCCAGAATGGCTTCCGCCATGCCTGGCGCTTCCATCGGCTCGTACAGGAAGTTTCGCACCTTCTCCAAAACGAGCTCCGGCTTTGCATGATCTTTCGCAAAAGCCAGGTCCCGGGGTGTCATGTTCAAGCAGCCCAATGCCGCGGCAATGTGGTTGCTCTCTGCCTGTCCCATGAGGGAACTGCCCGGTTCGTCGCCGGCGCTTCGGTCAGAGAGGAAGAGGAGAATGGTCGGCGCCACCAGGCAAAGGAGACCATGCCGCATACATACTCTTCTGATCACGATAAGCGATAGTATCCTTGATTCATCCCGCAGGCGCAACTTCAGACTCAGGGCCCCCGCAATGAGGAGGCTGGAGCTTTATAGTGCATTGATAAATGATTCGGGGGGGAAGAAAAGAGAGACCCGGTCATAGACGAATTGGGATCGCTTCCCGTTGGTAGAAAACATGTGGACAAAGTCTTTGCTCCTGGGGGCGACGGTTCTGATTCTTGCCCTGGAAAATGGCGCATCACCTGCTCGAGCTGCAGAGGACACGGACCTCACGGACGCCGGTCACAAGCCCGGGGTGCGTCCCCCCCCGGATCGACACCGTCACCATCACGGATATTCAGTCTAACAAGGTTCCTTACGATGAAAACGAGAATGCGACCGCAAAGGTAACTCTGATCAACTCCCGCCAGCGTGCGTGGAAAGCAGTTCGGCGATGCGGAATGTGAACTCGTCGTCGATGTCAATTGCTTCTACGCGTGGAGTGGGGTGCATCATCGGACGCGTTCCAATGCGTCGGCCTCGCTTTGCGAACGATTCCCTGGTAAAAATGTAGAGACAGGAATTCTCTTCGTAAAGTTGTGGTAGGTCCTGGGTACGGAGGAGTTTTTCTGGATCGTGATTCACCGCCGAGCCGTCTTCGCGATAGAACCTGCTTTGGTAGGGGTTCACGCTGAAGAGCGAATCGCAGTCGTCGTTCTCGAGAAAGCTCTTCAAGGCGGCGTGAATGGTCTCCGCCTTCAGCAAGGGGTTGGTTGCATGCGTTTGCAGGTAGACGTCGGCGTCTGTCTGCGTGAGATCGTGCTCGATCACGCGGTTCATACTCATGGAATCTCCGCGCACTTCCTCCGGGCGAACAATTACGCGTACCTTTGGGGAAAGGCCGGGCGCCTCCTCCATCACTCGGGGGCTGTCTGAATCGATGAGGATTTCCCCTACGGCGTCGGTATGATCGAGGGTGTGAATGATATGTTGGTAGAGAGGCTTGCCGCAGAACGAACGAAAATTTTTGCCTTTGACCCGTTCGCTGTGATCTTTGATCGGAACAAGGGCGGTGACGCGGAGGTTGTCACTCATTGTGCGGGATGCGGGGTTGGGGATGTGGGGATTGGGGATTGGGGATGGGTGTATTTAAATGGGCAGTACATGGGTTCACGAAGGAGGGTAGCGCAAGGAAAAAACAGTCATCGGGTTGTCACGTCCAAACTCAAAGTTGTCACATTGTTTTCAGAATTCCCAATGTCGAATGCTCAATTTCGAATGTCCAAGGGCAGAGAATCCTCACTTCGATATTGGACATTGAGTATTCGATATTCGGCATTCTTAGAGCTTACACCTCACTACTACCAATCCGATCCCTCGAAGCTCTCAGCCCCTCCCTGCACGCTACGTTCAACATCGTGATGTCGAGGCTGTAGGCGAGGAGGCGATAGCCTTCGCGGTGGGCTTGTCCCATTTGTTCGGGATCTGGTTGAACGACATGAATGCCGGGCGTCACATTGTGCCGGATGCAGGCATCGAGAACCGTCCGTTTTGCGGCTAGAAATTCGGGATGGTCAAAATCGGCGGTGCAGCCCAGGGATGCGCTCAAATCATACGGACCGATGAAGGCCGCATCGATTCCATTAACTCCCAGGATGGCGTCGATTCTCTGTACGGCATCGGCATGCTCAATCTGCACACAGACGAACGTTCCGTCATTGGCGTGAGGAAGCCATTCGGTCAGCGATGCGCCATAGTCGTTGTCCCGGCAAAAGCCGACACCTCGTTCTCCCTGCGGCGGATACTTGACCGCGCGCACGATTTCACGTGCCTCGTCTTCGTGGGTGACGAGCGGTACTATGACGCCCTGCGCTCCCGCATCCATGTATCTCTTGATCTCGTCGTATCCGCGACCCGGAACTCGAACCAGTCCGGCGCACGCCGGATTCCCCGCGGATATTGCCTGGAGAAGTTGTTGAATCTGCTGGAAATCCACCGGCGAATGTTCCGCGTCGATCGTCAGGTAGTCAAATCCGGAACGCGCCATCAGCTCCGCTACACTCGGGCTCACGGTGCTGACCCAACTTCCGATGGCCGTGCCGTCGTTTCGCAACCGGTCAGCCAGGTATTTATGTTCACTTTTCATCTTCGCTCGATCATGCTGGTTGGTGGATTCTTTTCATTCTGTCCGGGGAACACCGTTCTTTTCGGAGTGATATCCTACAATTAGGACCGAAATGCGATTCAATTACGTCATTGCGTAGAAATTGGTGACTATTCACAACCACCGTTTGACCATTTTGCCAATACATTCTCATCATTCGTTCTCCTGCGCTCGTACTGTCCAATAAAGGGATCAGGAAATCGTCATGGGGTACCGAGTACACTGTTCAATCAGACACAAATCTGTTGGGGGGTGATGGTTGGACCAACGAGACAAACATTGTCGGTGACGGATCCAGGATTACGCACTTTATCGACGGCAGAGACTGGACATCAAAATCTTTTCGCGTCCTCGGCGTGGTTTGCATGATTACGGAACGATCGTGCCCCTGTGATTGCTTCGATCATCGGTCAACATCAAGCACATCAATGCGCGAAGCGGTAGAACCGCTTGCCCTCGGGCAGCGTGAGGGTCTGGCTCAGCCCGGATTCCTCGACAGGGGTCCAGGTAATGAGGTCTTCACTCTCCTCGACGGTGAAGTCCAAGACCACTGCGCCGGCTTCGGAGTCGACACTCAGGAGAACCGAACCGGGGTTTTCGTTGATTATCCAGCGATTGCGGTGCAGTATCCGGCCATGACCGTACGCGCCATTGCCCTGGGCTTCGCGGGCGCCGTCTTCATCCCCACGGTCGGATATTTTGCCGATCACGTCGCCCACTTAAACAGGATGGCCTTTCTGACAGGGAAGAGTTAGCGGGTATGGGTAGCCAGCCTCGCGCTGCCAGCAGCGCATCCATTTAAGCGACACCGACGCTGACGGTACGCCAGACGCATTGGAACTGCGGGCAAGCACGAATCCCCTGGATCCGGCCAGCGTATTTGCGATCACCGACATTCACGTCGAGGATGGGAACCAGGTGATTCAGTTTCGGGGGCGATCAGGGAAACCTACGAATGTATAACAGCAGATGCGGTAGAGGATCTGCCTCAGGGAACGATTCTGGGGGAGCCTTCAAGCGCACTTCTGCGCAAGCAGCGCAACGTCTCCCGCTCCACCTTTCCAGACTCTTGCGACAATGCGTGAAATGACATCTCCCTGGTTGGCGACGCCCACGCACTTCAGGATTTTGAATTCATGATATTCCATGAATTCTTTCAGCGCTTTCAGGGTGAACACTCGAAGATGACCTGCCATGTGACTTTTTCCTTGCTCTTCGCCCAGCAGGCGCTCAAATAGCCGATTTCCGAATCGGTGTGGTTCAAAGGAGACTTCCGTCATGTGAGGTTGAAGTCCGAAGAGGAGAATGATCCGGTTATACCACGCGGCGAGATTGGGTGTGGTCATGACCAGGAATCCGCCGGGCAGCAGGAGTTCGTGAAGATTTCGCATGGTCAATCCGGTATCGACCACGTGTTCGAGCACTTCGGTGAACAGAATGATGTGATACCGATCTTCAACTTCTGCCGGAAGCCCCGCCTGCGTGATGTCTCGCACATGGGCATCGAATCCAATCTCTTTTGCTTCGCTCACACCGGTCCGCGATATGTCCCAGGCGGATACTTGCAGCCTGTTGGGGTCGACTCCATGGGTCGTGTTCAACAGGAGCACGACGGCAGCGAGTGAGGTTCCATTACCACTACCGACTTCGAGAAGCTTGATCGGTTCGGCTCCCGTCTCACGAAGCGCGTCCGCCGTGAGCTGCGTGATCGCCTCGGTGCGCGCATCGGTCGTTTCTTTTCCGTAAGACGATTCATAAAAATCCATGCCGAAACAGTACGAATTCGGGAGTCGATTGATCAAGACATTGGTTTGGTCCGATGGCTGAGTTTCGTTTCGAGAATCATCGAGGATAGTGTGAAATACACCGAGTTCTGAGAGGATTCTCTTTCTTCATGTTTGACTTCGGTGGTTGTCAGCACGTGAGATTGCTTCCGGAGCAGGTCGAAGTGCAGGTCTCAGGGCTTGGTTCCAATCAATAACGAATACTCACACCAACCGGGAGCATCGCATGAAGACGAATAAAACATTCACCATCTCTCTCTCGCATCCATTGCCACCGTAACAATTCTCGCCGCTTCGAGCGTAGAAGCTACGCTACTGGTTGACGGGTTCGACGGTCTTACGCTCGATACATCGAAGTGGACTTCATCCCTGGCGTTTGGGCATTCGTCAATCGTGCAGGGCGGTGGCGTATTAACTTTTACAAACCGGAGAAGAATCACCGCCGAGCCCACGTTCGGTGATTCGAAGATTACGGGAACGGCCCAGATCAATCATATATTCGATATCTCTAACACATCCATCAGGAATGATGGAACTTTCAATCCCACGTTTGGCGCGATAGCAAACGGCATTACAATCGGATTCAGACCACTCAACAACCCGGGCGGCCCGGCCCTGGTAGTGCACGACCTCGACGTCGGTGTTCCGTTCAACTTCATGGTGAAAGATCTGGGTGGCCAGGTTTCGGTATTCGTGGATGACATGGTGACGCAGGCATTGGTCGTCAATTCCGCATCCGATTCCGGAGACCATGTCGTATTTCACAATCGGGAGAGAGTGACAGCAGACTACATTGCCAACTTCCTCCGGGTGGAAATCAGCCAGATCCCGGAACCGCAGACCGCTGCTGGCCATTGCCATCGGAAGTGCCATGCGACGGCGGAAGATGCCGGGAGGCAGTACATAGGCGGTACGATTGGCGGGCGAGCGGGCAGATCTGAATCACTTTTTGAATTCGGGCAGCTTTTCCCGGCATGTCGTTTTTCCCATCGAAGGAAAACCAGGGCTTTTCGGGATAGAGCCAGCCTTCGAAGTGGCGGGGAATGTAGTGCTTCGCATTCAGATTTGTCGTGCCGTCCGCGGAGTAGGAGGTAGCCGTTGTTCCCATAACTCTTTCTTCTGCGCCGTAGTCAGACCGTCTTCCCTGATTTCCACACGATGGCAACGGCCGGCCTGCTGGTCAATTAATTGGAGGAGTCGGCGGCTCCCGCCGTAATGAGAACGGGTCGTTCATGAGTGGCTCTACATCGGAGCGACCGCATAATCCGCCACGATGGTCCGCTCGGAAGATCAACTTGCGCGAACTGACGAACTTTTGACTGCTTTGATAATTATTGCCAAAATGTCGACGATTAACCTGAGAGTTGATGAAATCTATGCTTTAGTTTGCCTGAATTGGGTATTTATTAGTCAATATTTATCATTTGGAATGGGTGGTTGCTTTATTTTGGCTAAATAAATGTTTACATGCTGACGTGAATGGGTAATTTTAGGGCTAAACCGTTAAATTTATCGAAGGACTGGATCATGGATACACAAACGACCAATCAAAAGACCAAAAAATCGAAGGATGTTGCTCTTCGTGGAGTTCGGAACCTGCACGAGGAGGACCATGGGCCGCTGGACCAGCTCGATGGAGCCCAGGCTCTCATTAAGACGTTGGAGCAGGAGGGCGTGGAATACATTTTCGGACTGTCCGGGGGCGCCGCCATACCCATTTTTGACGCGATCGTGACCACCAAGACCAAGATCAAGCTGATTTTGGTTCGACACGAGCAGGGCGGGACCCACATGGCGGACGGTTATGCGCGCGCGACCGGAAAGCCGGGAGTGGTTCTGGTCACCAGTGGGCCCGGAGCGACAAACACCATTACCGGTATTTTGACTGCCCATATGGACTCGGTTCCGCTCGTTGTCCTGACTGGGCAGACCATCTCCCCCATGCTGGGAAAAGATGCATTCCAGGAAGCGGATGTTTTCGGGCTCTCGATGCCGGTGGTGAAGCACAGCTACCTGGTGAAAGATGCCCGGGATATTCCCCGCATCGCTCGCGAGGCCTTTCATATCGCCCGCACCGGCCGGCCCGGTCCGGTTCTGATCGACCTGCCGAAGGATGTTACACAGGGCCCGTTCGAAGGAGAGTTGGACGAGCCGATGGATCTGCCCGGATATCACCCGGAGCGCGCCTCTGAACTGGATCTGGACGAAGTTGCCGCCGCTGCCGAAGCGCTTTCCAAGGCCAAACGTCCCCTGATTCTGTGTGGACATGGCGCATTGATTGCCGGCGCGCAGGAAGAAATTCGCATGCTCGCCGAGAAGTTGCAGGCGCCGATCACCACCACGCTGCTCGGTAAAGGGATCTTCCCGGAGGATCATGCGCTTTCCCTGGGGATGCTCGGGATGCATGGGACCGCCTATTCGAACAAGGCGATCGTCGAATGCGACTGCCTCTTGAATATCGGATCCCGTTTCGACGATCGCATCATCGGCCAGGCGCCCCGATTCTGCAAAGATGCCGTCCGAATTCACGTCGATGTCGATCCCGCCGAGATGGGGAAAATGATTCAATGTCACCATTCGATCGTCGGGGATGCGCGCCAGGTTGCGGAGCAGCTGCTCATGCGGGTCGAGCCGGGGGAGACCGGTGACTGGCAGCGGCACGTCGCATCGCTGAAGAGTCGATTTCCGCTCAAGTATAAGAAGCAGGGCGGTTTGAAAATGCAGCACGTTCTCGACGTGTGGAATGAGCTGACAAAGAGCAAATCGATTGTGGCCACCGATGTCGGCCAGCACCAGATGTGGGCGGCCCAGTTCTGCAAGAGCGTCGAGCCAAACACGTGGCTCTCCTCCGGCGGCGCGGGTACGATGGGATACGGATTGCCGGCCGCGATCGGCGCCCAATTCGGGCGTCCGGACGCGCTGGTCACCGCGGTGGTGGGCGACGGCGGATTTCAGATGACCATGTCCGACTTGGCGACGGCCTGTCTCTATAAGCAACCGATCAAGGTCCTGATTCTGAACAACCATTACCTCGGGATGGTGAGGCAATGGCAGGAGGCGTTCTACAAAGACCGCGAAAGCGGCGTCGACCTGGAAGGGAACCCTGACTTCGTCCGGTTGGCGGAGAGCTATCCGAATGCCCGGGCCTGGAACCTGAAACGGCCGGCGGACGTGAAAAAAATTCTCACTCGGGCTCTGGAGTACAACGACGGCCCCGCCATCATCAATGCGGAGGTGGAGAAAGCCGACAACGTATTCCCCTGGATTCCCGCGGGGAAAGCCATTGAAGATATGCTGCTCGAGCCGGCGAAAGGTCCACAAGAGAAGCCGACCGGGTCAACCTAGAGGAAATGACGAATGGTCATTCGAAATTTTAAAGGATAAGGATTCATGACTGCTGCAACTGCTACTCAATCGACCACGGCGACTGCGCCTGTCCCTGACATTCATACTCTCAGCGTGTATGTCGCGAATAAGCCCGGGGTGCTGGCGCGGGTCGCGCAAGTCTTCGCCCGCCGGGGGTATAATATCGATTCACTGGTTGTTTCTCCTTCCAAGGACGGCGCGTTTTCGCGGATGACGATCGCGGCGCAGGGTTCCGCCGAAGGACTCGACCAGATCATCAAACAGACCAATAAGCTCATCGATGTCATTCACTGTATCGAACACACGGACGAAAACGCGGTCGTGCGCGAGCTGGCGCTCATCAAGATTCCGGTCGTGACGGCCGAACAGCGGACGGTAGCGCTGCAGATCGCCGAACATTTCGGATGCAAAACCGTCGACTTCACCAGGACGTCCATGATTGTGATGGCCACCGGCGCTTCCGAGAAAATAGATGCCTGCCTGCGAATGTACGAAGACTTCGACGTCATCGAGTTGGTTAGAACCGGCAAAGTGGTGATGGCACGCGGTGGCCAGGTGACGTAAAAAGGGAAGGGCGCGGGTGGTTAGCCCGCGCCCTCAGCAGGAGAGGAGCAACAGTCGGCCGATCGTCGGGCCGGCTTGAGGCCGGAGAGGAGAGTCTCGCAACCTCTATGTCTATTGTCGCTCCAGCACGGAATTTTCTTCCGAAGAAGCGTGAAATAACATGGAATATCGCTTTCTCCCTAAATTTCAGCCATTCGGAGATGAGTTGCGTTGCCTCTCGAAGATTAAAATCGAGGTCGTGTGCCCTATAGGTCGCGGAGCTTAACCGGAACCTCAAGCACGTGCATGGGGATCCTGTAAGTGTGGGCGACTAAGTGTACGCGGGTGCTCTATCGCTCACTGCGGACTGAAGTCCGCAGCTCCTGGACGCGGAATAAATTCCGCGCTACAGACAGCGCATTGCGCTCCGTGGTAGAAAAAATGTGGCAAACAAGAACGATGGCGGAAGATCGTAGCACGAAGAGCACAGGCTCATTCTGTGCGCTTCCTTTTCTCTTCCCCTGATCCGACTCGGGCAGGATGCCCATGCCGCGTTCCATGGCAGTCGCCGTAAGCACACCGTCGTTCCCGCGACCAACCGGAGTTCAAGGCATGAAAAAGTTAGGCAAGGTTCGATAGAGTCAGCTATCATCCACGGGAAGCGGGGAGTTAGACAATGTCAGCACCGGAAGGGCGGGAAATCAATTGGGTGAAGCCGGTCGTCATCGTGGGGATTCTCGTCGGCGTCATCGCGGTCCTGAAGCTCTTCGTGACGCCGGAGCGAATTGAACAACTCGATGGCTTTGTGGAATCGCTCGGGGTTTGGGGACCCCTTGTGTACATTACCGTTTACATTGCCGGGACGCTGTTTTTCTTGCCCGGCCTTGCCTTGACCGCGGTGTCCGGCGTATTCGGCGCGGTGTGGGGAACGGTGTACGTCTCCATCGCATCAACCATCGGCGCGTCCCTTGCGTTCCTGCTCGCGAGGACCGCGCTTCGCCCGATGGTTGAAGGCTGGTCCAAGGGACATGCGGTATTTCGTAAGATGGACGAAGGCGTGGAAACGCACGGCTGGCGGATGATCATGATCACGCGGCTGGTTCCCATCTTTCCCTTCAACTTCCAGAACTACGCATATGGGCTCACGCGAATTAACTTCTGGACCTATGTTCTGG
>CAUZEO010000032.1:0-25706 GCA_963578625.1 Kiritimatiellia bacterium
ATGTCACAGAATCGGTCGATACCGACAAAGATGGGGTAGGCGATCAGTCAGACGCCTTCCCATTCGATGACGCTGAATCGGTCGATACCGACGGGGACGGAATAGGCGATAATGCCGACGCCTTCCCATTCGATGACGCTGAATCGGTCGATACCGACGGGGATGGCACCGGCAACAATGCCGACACCGATGATGATGGCGACGGTGTGGCCGATGACCTGGACGCCTTCCCGCTCGATGTCACAGAATCGGTCGATACCGACAAAGATGGGGTAGGCGATCAGTCAGACGCCTTCCCATTGGATGACGCTGAATCGGTCGATACCGACGGGGACGGAATAGGCGATAATGCCGACGCCTTCCCATTCGATGACGCTGAATCGGTCGATACCGACGGGGACGGCACCGGCAACAATGCCGACACCGATGATGATGGCGACGGTGTGGCCGATGACCTGGACGCCTTCCCGCTCGATGTCACAGAATCGGTCGATACCGACAAAGATGGGGTAGGCGATCAGTCAGACGCCTTCCCATTCGATGACGCTGAATCGGTCGATACCGACGGGGACGGAATAGGCGATAATGCCGACGCCTTCCCGCTCGATGACGCTGAATCGGTCGATACCGACGGGGACGGCGCGGGCAACAATGCCGACACCGATGATGATGGAGATGGTGTCGAAGATGGCTCTGATGCCTTTCCGCTCGATGACACAGAATCGGTCGATACCGACGGGGACGGCACGGGCAACAATGCCGACACCGATGATGATGGCGACGGTGTAGCCGATGACCTGGACGCCTTCCCGCTCGATGACACAGAATCGGTCGACACCGACAGTGATGGCACGGGCAACAATGCCGACACCGATGATGATAATGACGGCATAGACGATGGCCTGGACGCCTTCCCGCTCGATGACACAGAATCGATCGATACCGACGGGGACGGCACGGGCAACAATGCCGACACCGATGATGATGGAGATGGTGTCGAAGATGGCTCTGATGCCTTCCCATTGGATGACACAGAATCGGTCGATACCGACGGGGACGGCACGGGCAACAATGCCGACACCGATGATGATAATGATGGAGTCTCAGATGTACTAGAAGCCAGATTCAACGGGGATCCGCTTGATCCTAGTGACGGAGACGATGTTGAAGCTTCCATTATTAATGATATGGATAGCAATGAAGGGACAATCCAAGAGTTGCAGAGTCAGAACGCCTCGCTGGAGGGCACCGTCTCGAGCAACGAGACCGAGATTGCCTCGCTGGAGAGCACCGTCTCGAGCAATGAGACCGAGATTGCCACGCTCTCCCAGCGCCCGACGTTGCAGGAGGTTCGTGATGGACGTCCCGGTTCGGTTCTCCTCACTGTCGATTCCGAGACCGGATCGGTGGTCTTGGACTTCACCGTCGAGGAGAGTGAGGACCTGACCAACTGGACCCCTGTCGCCGGCCCCGGCGTGAGCCAGACCCTCACACTGCCCGAGGGCAAGCGATTCTACCGGTTCGCGCATTGACCGGAACTGCACGGTGAGCGATGTTTCCCGGCGTAGGAGGACGTACCGGGCTTGGCCTTATCACCCATTCATTTCACGAACAGTTTCCCGTTGAAGACTATGGCGAGGAGCATCCTGAGTACTACGCCCTGGTGGACGGGAAGCGAAAGCTGGACGGCTTTTACGACGGACCTCAGCTCTGTCTGAGCAATCCGGAGGTGCTGGAGCGCGTCACGACGGCAGTCATGGAGGAACTGGCGGAAAACCGGCTGCCCGGAATGTGTCCGTCAGCCAGACGGACCACGACAACGATTGCCGCTGCGAATCGTACGCCGCGATCGACAAACGCGAAGGATCCCCCGATGGGATCCATTCTCACCTTTGTCAACGCAGTTGCAGATGAAGTGGCCAAGGTGCGACCGGATGTATCCGTGGGGGCACCCTTTCCTATGCCTACTCGCGGCGGCCGCCGAAGCACTTGAAACCCCGCCAGAATGGCGATGATGGCCACGACAACGAGGAGTTCGATCAGGGTAAACCCGCCGCACCCCGTTTCCGGGGTACGTTCAGATGTGACGCGTTGATTCGCCATTCAGCGGGAGAAGTACGTGCAGGTGGGGCTGGTGTTGGGGCGGTCCTGGCAGAAGTATTCCCGGGTGTAATGCTCCTCGTGCGTACAGGGTTGCGCGTGACCGTCCAGGAAGGCGGCGTTGAAGCGCTCCCCGTGCCGGGCGATCGGGGCGCTGGCCGAAAAATCCTCGGGGAACTGCGTAAGGTCGGGAGTCCACTGTACGGCGACGGTCTGCATTACGGTTCGGCCGCGCCGCAGGTGTTCGAATTCCTGGCGTTGATCAGTCGAACGATTCGCGATAACCCGGGACACTCGAATTGCAACGGTCACCTGAGGGAATGGGGGCTGTCCCGAGAGGTCGGACTGGAAGGAATCGAAATTTTCAAGCGCGCGATGGAGGCGGCGGACTCGCCCCAAGAACGAGCCCGGGTGGAAAAGGCATCCGTCGACGCCTACCGCCTTGCCCTCGGCGAGTACTTCAAGAACGAAAAGCCGGTTCCCGCGGACGAACGTGAAGCGAACCGCGATCTGGCCCGGACTCTTTTCCATCTGACCGATACCCACAACGTGGCCGAGTATTTCGAAGGCCGGCGCATGGAGGGCGCGAAACAGAACATCCGCAAGGCGCTGGGGATGGCTGATGACGAGGCGTTCTGACCACAGCTGCGGACGATGTGTTCACTTTTACTCGCGCTACTTGCATTTTGATTCTTCGTTTTTGAAGAGGATTTTCGAAGGCCGGAGCCCAGGTTTGGAGTGCGGCGCTTTGGATCGAACCTGCAACGAGGGAACCTGTATTTCTGTTGAACTGCGCTACTTTGTGTGACAGTAGTGGTTCCGGAAGCTGAAGATGAATGCGAATCCTAGCACCGCGGAGGAAGTTGGAAAGTATCACCGCGACGGTTTCCTGATCGTACGTAAACTCTATACTCCCGATGTCGCAGCAGATTGGAAGCAACGGATTGTCTCAATCATGCGCGCCGACAGGACAATTGACGACCCCGTGGGGGTGCGGGTTTGGACCGAGAGCAAATTGGACCCTTTCCTGCGGGAACGAATGGCCGACCCTCACGTGGTATCCATTCTGAAAGCGTTGATCGGGCCTTCCGTAGAGTTCCTGAGCGTGAAAGCCGCGTTCAAATCCGCCGTCACCGATTTTGCATCCCCCTGGCACCACGACTGGGCGTACTGGAACGGGAGTCACAAGACATCGATCTGGATCGCCCTGGACCCCGCCGACCGGGCGAACGGATGCCTGAAAATGATCCCCGGCAGCCACCGGCGAACCATGGACTGCAGCTTTACCGAAGAGGGCATTGGATTCGGCTGGCGGGTCAACGAAGAGGCACTCAAGGACCTTCCCGTTGAAACCCTCGAAGTCGATCCCGGAGACGCGGTCTTCTTTCATGACCTGACCGTGCACTCCTCCCACCCCAACACGGCGAAGAAGGATCGCTGGTCCTTCATCTCCACCTACCGCGACGCATCGGTTCCCGACGAGTCAGCTACGTGGAAAACCTCAATGCGGATTTCGTGACGAGGGATTCGGGCCGAATCGCATGGCAGGCGAAAATCCCATGTGGCGGTTCCTGCCGCTGCCGCCGAATCCGTCGGATCGGTCCGATCCGACGGATCCGACCGATTGGCTCCAATACAGAGATTGTTGATCTTTCGGCCGCGTTGTGATGGTCTGTTGCACGCAATCCAATGGCGACATTCCAGACGGACCGCAACCCGTTTCCTCCGGCGTGGCCCGCTGGCAACGCCGGGGAGATGCCTGGGAACCGGTCTCGTACGTGCCGGTCGCGCACCACGAGGACGATGTGGTCTGGATCGAACCGAGCCTGGTGCGCGACGTTGACGACTCTCTTCTCTTCACGTCCGGTTGTTGTTGTCGCTGGTCCGCAGCTCGGGGAAGATGTTGTTCAACCCGAAGTCATCGTGGGTCAGCCCCGTGTTCCAACCGGAACTCTGGGAGTCCGCCTGCTTGTTGATCATGCCCTCCCGGCTCTCTCCGGCGCCGGAAACGCTCGCGTAGAACACCACCGTGAACGGCGTCGAGCAGGTCTTTTGGAATGCGATCGAAGCGCCGCGGCGTGTAACCATCCTGAAGGACACGACGCTTGAGAAAGAGCTGATGCCGCGGATTCAGGCGGGAAAGAGCGCCAGCGCCCTCAGGTGCGTTGCTTGTTCGAACTGTGCGCCAAACATGGCATCGATGTGTACATGGAGGGTGGAAAGACGACGGTCGCCCTCAACGCGGTCCGGCAGTATTACGGTCTTTCCGTAGATGAAGAGCTTTAGATAGGTCGTGGCGACTCCAACCAGAATCGGTGTCCTTTTCCTGGGGCGAAAGAGACCGGGATTCGATCCGGAGTGGGGCGCGAAGATCCACCGGCTGGTGCTGCAACAATTTGAAGACAGCGCCGATTTTCACGCCCTTTTCAAGCGGCTCTGCCGCGAGGGCATGCCGCATCATCTTGCGGTCGCCGGACACCAGGCAACGAAACTCCGCGACTTCGCCAACCAGACCGGTCTGCGGGATCATTCCGGAGGGTAGTTTTGTTGGGAAAGTCCCCGGCGTGGCAGCCTCCTCTATCGGCTGCGCCGCGAGCGGAGGTTGGCGGAGAGGGTGGGATTCGAACCCACGGGACGCGATAAACGCCCACACGAACTCCAATCGTGCGCTTTCGACCACTCAGCCACCTCTCCATCGGCAACTCCAATATTCGATGTTGAACATTGGGCGTTCGATCTTCCCCGCAGGGAAATCGCCGATGCATAGAACCTGAATCAGCCGCTCTTGCCAATCGAAAACCTCTTCCCGGCTTGCCTCGGAACCCGAAACAGGCTCGAATCCCCGGCCATGCAAACATTTTCCATTTCCGTCACCAGTGTTCTCCGCGCCATCCTCACGATCTTCCTCCTGTTCGGCGGCTTCGCGGGCGGAATTCACGAAATCCGCGCAGAAGATGAACCGCTGGTCATCCGCTCCCGCCGTGTTGACGAACCCAAGCCCGAACCGGCAGCCGAGCCGGGGGCTCCTGCGGCGGAGAATATATTGATCGGGGTCGAATATGTGAATTTGGCTGGCTCCCTGAAGAAAGGGCATATGCCTGACTTTATCAGCCAGACCGGGGCGCAGGTGGCCAAGCATGTTCCGTTTCAACTGGCATGGGGGGAAATGCAGCGCTCTCCGCGGTCGGGCATCAATTTCAACCGACTCGACTCGTTTGTGAAGACCTACCAGGAGGCGGGCATTCCGCGGTTGATGGTATGCCTGATGTCCCACTCCAAGTGGGCGTCGAAGGAAGTCGGCAAAAAGAAGGTGATCATCAATCCAGTCCCGAAGCCGGAAGCGCAGGCCGCCTACGTGAACTGGATTCGATCCGTAGTAGAGCGATACGACGGCGACAGGGTGTCGGACATGCCCGGGCTCAAGTATCCGGTGCGGCTCGTGGAAATCGGCGCCGAGCTCTCCGACCAGGAGCCGGAGCCCATCGAAGAGTACATCGAAATGCTCGAGTTGGCTGCTGGCGCGGTGCGCCAGGCGTCGCCCGAGGTGCTGGTTTCCCATGCCGCGTTTCTTCCCGCGCTCGCGTTTCGGGATGACCCGGAACCGGGGGAGTACGAGGCGGGATTCGCGTCGGTTCCCAAGCGGATTACACCGCATTCCCTCAGCTCAATGCGAGCGGTGCTCGACCGCCCGGATCTGTTCGATGTCGTAAACTTTCATTCCGTGGGGCACCCGACAGAGGTCGAAAGGATTGTGCCCTGGCTGCGCTGGGAGATGGAGCAACGAGGCTACTACAAACCCATTATCATCAGCGACTCCTCCACGTCGCCGCTTATCGCCTTCGGTACGCCGACGGTGTGCGATGCGGATCCTTCAAGAATGGGGATCTTGTTTCCACCGGCCACGGAGGGTGACCGGTGCCGGCTTTCGTCCTATTTCGGCGAACTCTACAAGAAGCACCCTGTGATGCTGGAGTGGACCTACGAGATGGCGGCGGCGGATCTTGTCAAACGGGTCGTGATCGCGGCCGAACAGGGGGTCACGCTGATCAATGTTGGTTTCGTCGAGGACCTCGTGAACGAGGATCCGCCATTGGGCCGAACACATATCGGAACCGGTTCCTGGGCCGGCATGATCGATTTGCGGAACAAGCGTCCGCGACCTTCCTTCTTCGCCTTAAAACAGCTCACTCGCCAGCTCCGGAACTATCAGAGAATCGAGAGAATAGAGGCTGACGACGAGGAAATCCGAATCTACCGCGTTCTTTCAAGCGGCAAACGGGTGATGTGGATTGCCTGGCTGGAGCCCAGCGAAGTCATTTTACCGGGAGATCCATATCCTAAATTCGAAATCGACCTGCCCGTAAGCGCATCCGCCGTCATTGTCGAACCGATGGCCAAGCGGCTCGGTCACGCTACTGTTTCTCGCAAAACCAGGATGGTCTCGAAACATGGTGTGACCGTACTTCTGCGACCGACGCCGGTGTATGTCTTTTCGTCGTTTTAGTTGTCCCATCGGTGGGTTGGCCTTCCTGAGCCGACCCGTAAAAAGGGGAGATCATGGCAAGAGAATGATGGAGCAAGCTCTACCCATTCGCTGCTTCATGACCTTCCCTTGCGCTGCTCGGGCTGGAAGCCCAAGCTACTTTTCATCCAGCGCCAGCGCCTCCTCCACCGCGGGTGGAAACAGTTCCACGACATCGCCTTCGAGGCGCAGGGTTACGCAGGAAAGGCCGTCGTGGTCGGTTTCTCCGCGATTGATGATGACGTAGGGGACGCCGCGCTGTGCCGCGATGAGAGGAATCGTCGCGGCGGGATTTACGGTGAGAGTGGTCCCGAGTGCGATCACCATGTCTGCATCGCCGGCAGCATCTGATGCGCGCCGCATATCGTTCTCCCGCAGCGGTTGCCCGAAGCTGATGGTGGCCGGTTTCAAGAACCCGCCGCACTTGCAGACCGGTGGTTCCCGATGTTTTCGGAAGGCTTCGAAGTGTTGTTCGGGGTCGGTGAGGTCGCCGCAGGACTGGCATTCAACCCGACGATTGGTGCCGTGCACCTCAACCAGGAGTTCGGCCGATGTCCCGGCCTCGGTGTGCAACCCGTCGATGTTTTGTGTGACGAGGAGCGTCATTTTCCCGGCATTTTCGAGCCGGGCCACTGCCTGGTGGGCCGCGTTCGGCTTTGCCTGCCGAAAGCCTTTCCATCCTTCGAGCTTGTACTCCCAGTGCTCGATGCGCGCAGCCTCGGAGGTCATAAAATCCTGGTAGTAGACCGGCTGTCGGGTCTTCCAGATCCCATTGGGCCCTCGGAAGTCGGGAATTCCGCTTCCCGTCGAAATCCCGGCGCCCGTGAACAGGAGAATTCTGCGGTGGTCGCGGATCAGTGTAGAAAGTGAGTTGCCATCCATGCAGTCAGTATACCCACCGGCCCCGGGCGTAGCGCGGAATTTATTCCGCGTCTGGAGTTTCGGACTTCAGTCCGCAGGGGGAGAAATTCTGGCTGAGCCACTAGAATAGGAGCCTGGGGATAATCATGGCAGGAACGGCAGGCCAATCCTTGCTCACGCGCTCTCGCAACGGAAAAATGTGGGATATAAGCGGCTGGGCGAATGGCCGAAATCTCTTCACAGGGTTCGGCCTGGCGGCCGCCCCACCGCGGACTGAAGTCCGCGACTCCTAAACGCGGAATAAATTTCCTGCTTCTCGACAATCGGTGCGGCGGCGATTAGGATGGTGTTTCCCCTTTCAATGAAGGAGGTGTGCCGAAAATGAGTAGAGTGAATGTGCGAACGATCAGTGTAATTGTCCTGGGGTGTCTATGGGCCGGTGCGGGATTCGGTCGTGATCAGGACGTCCGCGACGCCATCGTCAAGATTTATACCGTTCACAACAGGCCCAACTACTACAATCCCTGGTCCATGTACGGGCCGCGGCGAACCACCGGCTCCGGATGTGTCATCGAGAAGAATCGAATCCTGACCAATGCGCATGTCGTCAGTGACCAAACGTTTATCCAGGTTCGGAAAAACGGCGATCCCAAACGCTACCAAGCCCATGTACTCGCCGTTTCACACGAGGCGGACCTTGCGCTGCTCACCGTGGACGACGAATCGTTCTTCGAAGATGTGCGCGCCCTGAAATTCAACGGACTTCCCAACACGCAACAGGAAGTCCTGGTGTACGGCTTTCCGCTGGGCGGAGATACCCTCAGCATTACCAAGGGGGTGCTGTCGCGAATCGAACATCAAACGTATGCGCACAGCTCCTGCAACTTCCTTGCTGGCCAGATCGACGCGGCCATCAACCCTGGGAATAGCGGCGGACCGGTGATTGTCGGCAACGAAATCGTGGGCGTTGTAATGCAATCGATCAGCAGCGCGGAGAATGTCGGATACATGGTCCCGATGCCGATCATCGATCATTTCATGAAGGACATCGAAGACGGTTCCTACGACGGGTTTCCAAGCATTGGAGTGACGATGCAGGACATGGAAAACCCGTCTCTCCGAACGCGCCACCAGGTGCCCGAGGAAACAACGGGTGTTCTGGTGACGAGGATCCTCATCAACTCACCTTCCGACGGCGTCCTGGAAACAAATGATGTCATCACCGCTGTGGCCGGTCACGATGTGGCCAACGATGGGACGGTCGAGTTTCGGGCCGACCAGCGAACCGCGGTGTCCTACTTCGTTCAGGAAAGTCAGATCGGCGGTTCGATTGAGGTGACGATTCTGCGGAAAGGTAAGGAAGTTGAGGTCGTGCTCGATCTTGACCGCTCGTTGCGCGAAGATTTTCTCATTCAACGGGAGATCTACGACACTCTGCCGTCCTACTACATTTTCGGCGGGATCGTATTTTGCCCTCTGAGTAAGAACTACCTGCGGGAGTGGGGGTCGAACTGGTATAACGCCGCCCCGAAGGACTTCATTTCTATCCTCGGAAGCAATCACGTGACGCCGGATCTGGATGAAATCGTGTTCGTGAGCAAGGTCCTCGCAGCCGATGTGAATCTCGGTTATCATAACTTCGCAAACTGGATCGTAACCCACGTAAACGAGCAACCGATTCGGAACCTTCGAGAACTTATTTCGATCATCGAGTCCGACAACGGCAATCCGTACATCGAATTAAAGAGCGCATCCGGGCGGATGCTTGTGCTGAATCGCGAAAAGGTTGCAGCCTCACACGAAGAGATTCTGGAGTTATATCGAATCCAGGCAGATCGCTCTCCCGATCTGTTGGAGGCTGAACAAGGGGTGGAGGATGCCAACTGATCATCGTCCTCGAAGATAGCCGGATGAAAGTCCGCCGCCCGGCGGATCTCCCCCGTTGCAGATGAAATTCTCGGTGCTGATTCTTGCGGGATTGGCGCTTATCGCCGTGTCGGGTTTCGCGGAGGAAGAACTGCCGGGCGAACCATCTTATTCGACGTTCGAGAATGCGGCGTTCGACTACTGGCGTGCGTCGGCGTTGCTTCGACCGATTGCGAGCCGCGCAGACTTTGAAATCGTTCTATTCGCGGAGCGGGATGTAGCGGATCTTCCGCCTTCCGTCTTCGCCCATTGCCCCGAAGTCGGTCGGTGGCTGCTGGGGGACCGGGAAATGGCTCGTGCCCTGCGAGACGCCGGTTCAAAAACCTATTGTGCATTCAATCCGCAGGGACCGCTCTCTGCTTCGCCCGATTTACGCTATCTCCTCCCCCTGATGCGCTCGGTGATGACCCGGGCCATCACGTATGCCCATGCGATGGAATTTGTGAGGAAGGCGGGGGAAGCCTCCGCAGTGTACGCGGATCTGTTTCGCATGCTCGATCACTTGAATTCAGATCAATCGTGGGCGTCCTCATTCTATGCCATCGGCCAGCTTCCGATTTTGATTCGGGCCGTAGAAGGCTTCCTCTCCCGCCGGCCACCGCGGGAGGATTTGGAGCCGCTGATTGCCTATTTTGAACAACTTCAATATCCGCACTATTCTCCGTGTACCTACTTGCACAACGAAATGCGCCAGTACGAGCGCTGGCTGATAAAGGAGGCGGGCCCCGCTGAAAAAAAACTGGCGCAGCTATACGGGGACCGGTCGGACAAGCCTGCCGTTGAACAACTCGTGCAATTGGACGAAGCAGAGCGACGGGCACTCCTGGTCACCTGGCTGCGCGGTTACGAAGATGAGATCAAGGACCTTTGCGCGGCTACGAATCTTCCCTACCCGCAAGGGCTGCAGGCCGTCGCGGAGATTGACAACCGGATTCTCCAAATTCGTGACTCCCCGGATAAGCCGGACCTGAATCACGCGCTGCCGTTGTTTATGCCCCCCATGAAAACTACCTATGAGAAGTACCTGGCCGCGGAGGCGATGCTCCGAATGGTTTATCATCTCCTGGTAGCCGCCGAATACCGCGATTTTGTGGGGGCATGGCCGGAATCCGCCGAGTTGGTCTTGCAGTTTGGGCAGGAGACGCTGCCGCCGGACCCTTTTACCGGCGGGCCTTTCAAGTACGACCACGATAAGAAGGGCCCGCGTATTTCCACCGATGCGCCCAAATGGTTATTGAAAGAGGATCGGTTTATCCTCGCAATTGATTTGGGTAAAAGAGTCCAGCAGGATGAAGATCGATTGAAGGAGTATCTGCGCGACAAGAAAAAATTGGAAAAGCAAAAGGAGGCCGAGCA
The DNA here is from genome assembly GCA_963578625.1 of Kiritimatiellia bacterium. Classification (GTDB taxonomy): domain Bacteria; phylum Verrucomicrobiota; class Kiritimatiellia; order SLOV01; family SLOV01; genus CAUZEO01. The sequence goes on from CAUZEO010000032.1 coordinate 10,766, forward strand.
GCGATCGGTCCACCAGAAATCGTCGAATCAACAGGAACCCGGAACCGGGCGCGGCGGAAATATCTCTCGCGCCAGAAACCGCCGATAGCTTACTTCACTCGAGCAACGATGTCGGCGAAGCCCGCGGGATCGTGAATCGCGATTTCGGAAAGCATTTTCCGATTCAGAGCGATGTTTGTCTTTGTCGTGCCTTCGATAAAACGACTGTAGGTGATGTCGTTCAAGCGGCAAGCCGCTGAAATGCGGGCGATCCAGAGCGAACGAAACTGGCGTTTCTTGAGCCGGCGATGCTCCGTGCTGTTTGCCATCGCGTGCTTTACGGACTGAATTGCCTGCCGAATCGTTTTGCTTCGGGCCCCGCGAAATCCCTTCGCCCGTTCCAGAATGCGTTTTCGTCGTTTTCGGGATGCAGGTGCGTTGGTTGATCTTGGCATGAGAACTCTCTTTCCGCTGTCGTCAGGGCACGAGGTGTGTGAACCGCTTTTGGTCGGAGACGTGAACCATGGCGCCGCCGCGAAGATTCCGCTTGCGCTTTGTCGATTTGCAGTTGAGCAAATGGCGCCGGCCCGGCTGGTTCCGCTTGAGCTTGCCCGACGCGGTTCGCTTGAAGCGTTTGGCCGCGCCTTTATGTGTCTTCATTTTCGGCATGATAAAACCCCTGAATTCGACCCATTACTCAGCTCCGGTCGCCTTCGAGAAGCGTGCATATGTACGGCAGATCCGGAAGGGCGTCCAGACTTTATGCGAAAAATATTGGGAAAAGAGGCGAGCTGGATGACGGAGATAGAAAATTCCGATAAATTCGACCGTTTCCGGCACTCGGTCGTCGTTGTGAGCCTAGGCCCTACTTTCCCCCGCGGGGGCTTTTTCCTTGGTTTTTTCTTCTTTTTTCCGTCCGCTTCCGCCTCCGGTCTTGATCGGTGACAGTAGCATGACGAGATTTCGGCCAATCATGCGGGGCAACTGCTCCGCGGTTGCCTTATCCTTTAGATCCTCAATAACCCGGTTCAAAACATCGAAACCGAATTCGCGGTGATCGTTTTCCCGGCCCCGGAAATAAAGGGAACATTTTATCCGGTGCCCCTGCTCAAGAAACTCCAGGCCCCGGCGTAGCTTGGTCTGGTAGTCATGCTCCCCGACATTCGCATGGAATTTGATCTCTTTGACCCGCGTTTGACCGCTCTTCTTGCCCTTCTCTTTCTTTCCCAACTCGTACTTGTATTTTCCGTAGTCCATAACTCGACAGACGGGTGGCCGGGCGGTGGCCGAAACTTCGACAAGGTCGAGTTCTCGTTTCCTCGCCAGTGCCAGTGCTTCACTAGTAGGGACGACGCCTACCTGACTGCCGTCAAAGTCGACAAGGCGAACTTCGGGGACGCGAATCTTGTGATTGACTCGCGTCATATCACGGGGATAGCGGTTAGTACGATTCTGGCGAATAATTAGCCTCCGGGGTTGTGGTGAGTGACTCCAAAAAACATCGATTGATCAGCATGAGCCGGCCGGCTCAGACGGTGCGCCCTTGGATGAAACTTCTGCTCCAAGTTTCTCTACGAATGCCTGCAATTTCATCGCGCCCTGATCGCCGGCCACGCGGCTCCGCACGGCCACTTCCGCCTGCTCCATCTCTTTCGGACCAACGATCAGCATATATGGGACTTTTTCCAACTGTGCGTTGCGGATTTTCGCTCCAACTTTTTCGGAACGAGTATCCACGGATACGCGAAACTCTTCGTCAGACAAACGCTGGCAAATTTGCTCTGCGTAGTCCAGTTGTTTTTCGGTCAAAGGCAGCACCCTGACCTGCTCGTGAGCGAGCCAGAGGGGGAAGGCGCCTGCGAAATTTTCCAGTAAAATGCCGAAAAACCTTTCCATACTGCCAAAAAGCGCCCGATGCACCATGTAGGGCTGATGCGATTGGCCGTCTTCGCCGGTATAGGTCATATTGAACCGGGCAGGTAGGTTAAAATCGAATTGGATGGTGCTCATTTGCCACTCTCGGCCGATGGTATCCCGGATCTTCATGTCGATTTTCGGCCCATAGAAGGCACCTCCGCCGGGATCGACCTCGTACGGCAACCCGGCATCCTGCAGCGCAGATTCCAATGAATCGGTCGCTTTTACCCACTGTTCGTCGTCTCCCACCGCTTTATCGGGCCGGGTCGCAAGGTAGTAGCTGATCTCGGTGAACCCGAATGCAGCCCACAGATCGATCGCAAAGCGGATGACTTCACTGATTTCGTCCTTGATCTGCTCTTCGGTGCAGAAGATGTGCGCATCGTCCTGGGTGAAGCCGCGCACCCGGAGCAACCCGTGCAGCACGCCCGCCTTCTCATACCGGTACACCGTCCCGAGCTCTCCCATGCGGATCGGAAGCTCGCGATAGGAACGTTTTCGCGACTGGAAAATCTTGATGTGGAACGGGCAATTCATCGGCTTTGCGTAGTACTGGTTGCCGTCGACATCCATGGGCGCAAACATGCCCTCGGAATAGAAATCCAGATGTCCCGACGTTTCCCATAGCTTGGATCGGCCGATGTGCGGGGTGTAGACCAGGTCGTACCCTGCCTTGTAGTGCGAGTCCCGCCAGTACGATTCGATCAGCGTCCGTACCCGCGCGCCTTTGGGATGCCACAGAATCAATCCGGGCCCGATATCGTCCTGGATGCTGAATAGATCGAGCTCTTTGCCGAGTTTGCGGTGATCCCGTTTCTTCGCTTCCTCGAGCTGCTTGAGGTACACGCGCAACAGCTTATCGGTCGGGTGCGCCGTTGCGTAGACGCGCTGGAGCATCGGGTTGGTTTCGATGCCGTGGAAATAGGAGCCGGCGACCGACAGTAGTTTGAAGGCCTTGATCTTGCCGGTGCTCTCCACGTGCGGCCCCCGGCATAAGTCAAGGAATTCACCGTTGCGGTATAAGGTGATCTGGTCGCTTTCCGGAATTTCGCCCAGCCGCTCAACCTTGTAGCGCTGGCCCTTCTCGTCGATGATGCCCCGTGCTTCTTCTCTCGATACCTCCATCACCTCGAACGGCTGATCTTCGGCGACGATCTTGTTCATTTCCGCCTCGATGCTTTCGAAGTCCTCCGGGGTCAATCGGTGCGGCATATCAAAATCGTAGTAGAATCCGTCCTCGGTCGGCGGTCCGATATCCAGTTGGACGTCTTCGAACAGTCGGCACACGGCGGCGGCCATGACGTGCGCGGCGCTGTGCCGCATGCGATATAAATCTGAGTTTGGGTCGAGTTTCATATTCTATTCAAGTTTGTCACGGAAAGGAGGGATGATAGTTTACCCCCCAATTCGATCAAGTTAATTGGAGAATGAATCACCCATCATCTACCAGGTGCGGGAGATCCCGGCAACCATGCCGGCGAAGCAGGTCACTGTGAAAGCATCGAACGCAGCCGGATGCGTGTTTACGCTGATGATCTTTGCGGCGGCGGCTTGGCTCTTGAAGGAGACCGGTGCGAATGTCCCGCTTTCGATCATCGTCTTCCTTTTGCTGGTCCTGCTGATCTATACCTTCAAGAAACCGGGTGCAAGAACGCTGAATCAGATCGACCTCATGCCGGGGGAGGAATTCGAACACCTGGTTGCGCAGCTTCTGAAACGGCAGGGGTACCAGGCCGAGGTCACGAAGTCATCGGGTGATCTGGGTGTCGATGTTGTGGCGTGGCACGGGCAGGATCAAATCGCAGTGCAGGTGAAACGGCAGGAAAAACCGGTCTCCCGGCGCGCGGTGAGCGACGCGGTCGCGGGAATGCCCGCGTACGAATGCACCGCGGCAATGGTTGTAACCAACAACTATTTCACCGACGGGGCAAAGAGTCTCGCCGACCTTCACGGTTGCGAACTCGCGGACAGAGACACCCTTGCCCTCTGGATCGGCAAGCAGGGCGGGCCCTCCCTATGGCGAATCCTGATCGTGATTCTATTCACCCTGGCGTTCCTCTCGTTTTCGAAACGTGGCACGGGCATCCTGCCCGTGGCCCACAGAGCCTCGAGCACGGAACCGCGGGCAGATAATTAAAGATCCAATTGACATCCCCTAGCACTGAAAGTGATGCTGTCTGCTTCATCGGCAGTCATGGGGGCCTCAATGCGCTTACAGGGAAAAATTGCACTGATTACCGGCGGATCCCGGGGGATGGGGCGGGCGATTGCGATCGCGCTGGCGCGGGAAGGGGCTTTCGTGGCAGTGAATTACTATCCGGGCGCCGACGACGCGTTCGGCGACACCGCGGATGCGGCGGCGAATACCGTGAAGCGGGAAATTGAAGATCAGGGCGGGAAATGCCTGCTGGTGCCGGGCGACCTGGCGGACGAACAGGCCGCGGGAAAACTGGTTGCCGACACCGCGGCACACTTCGGCGGCCTCGACATCCTGGTCTGCAACGCGGGGATCTGTCCGATGAAGGAGTTTCTGGATATCTCTGTTGAGGTGTTTGACCGGATGCACGCGGTCAATCTACGAGGCCACTTCGTTTGTTGCCAGGAAGCGGCCCGTGTCATGATTGAGCAGGGTCGGGGCGGGCGGATCATCGCCGTCAGTTCTATCTCCGCCCGGCTGGGTGGTGAACACCAGGCTCACTATTGTCCGACGAAAAGCGGGCTTCATTCACTGATGCAAAGCATGTCCATTGCGCTCGGCCCGCATGGCATCACCTGCAACTCGGTCGGGCCCGGAGAGATCGATACCGATATGAACCGGGTCATTCCCGGATTCGAGGAATACTGGGACTACCTGAAGCAGGTCCTGCCCCTGCGGCGGGTTGGCCGGCCCGAGGAGGTGGCGGACGTGGTGGTTTTCTTTGCCGGCAACGATTCACGGTATGTAACAGGTCAACTGTTGATGGTGGACGGAGGATTTGTCACGCTGCCGCTAAGCCCCGCGGAAGGGGGAACAACGTAAGAGAGCGCAAAAGGAGAACGTAATGGGAATTGAAGCGGAACTGGTATTGGATGCACGGGCCGACATTGGCGAAGGATCGATTTGGCACGATGGTCTGCTCTACTGGGTCGATATCTCCGCCGGCAAAGTTTTCATGTATGATCCGGCCGCCGGCACGAACCGGGAGATTATGGTTGGACAGATGGTCGGAACCGTTGTCCCGCGGGAGCAGGGCGGACTGGCGGTGGCGGTAAAGGAAGGGTTCGCGCTGTTGGATCCTGAGTCCGGGAAGGTAACGCACCTGCATAATCCGGAAGCCGGCAATACCTTGAATCGAATGAACGACGGAAAGTGCGATCCCGCCGGCCGGTTCTGGGCCGGGACCATGAATATCGCGGAGGATCAGGCGACCGGAAGCCTCTACTGTATGGATACCGATCATGCCGTGCACCGGCGGTTGGAGAACCTGACCGTCGCGAACGGGATCGTTTGGAGTAGCGATGCCAGGACGATGTACTATATCGACTCCGCGACCAGCCGAGTCGATGCTTTCGATTTCGATTTGGATAGCGGCGAGATTTCCAATCAGCGCACGGCGATTTCGGTGCCGCTGGAGCTTGGCTGGCCCGACGGAATGGCCATCGACGAAGACGACAACGTATGGGTCGCCATGTGGCAAGGCAGTGCGGTCACGCACTGGGATCCGCGAACCGGAAAACAGTTGGGTGCAATCGAAGTGCCTGCTTCACAAATAACGTCCTGTGCCTTTGGCGGGCCGAACTTGGACGAGCTTTACATTACCTCCGCCCGCTACAAACTGAATGAGGATCAACTACGCAGCGAGCCGCACGCCGGCGGACTGTTCAAGGTCGCGCCCGGCGTACGAGGCGTTCCCGCGTTCACATTCAAAGGGTAACACCGCCATAGAGGAGCTGTTTATCCACTATGGCGCCGCCGATCTGCATTGCTCGGTGGCCACGGTGAAGGTCGCGGAACTCCGCGACCACTTGCTGAATTCCTGCCGCGGAACCTAACGAACGATCAGCGAAGTACCTTTTCCTTGCGGCGGGCCCACCCTGACAATCGATTCCCCTTCGGGCACGTCGATCATGACGAACGTCGAACCCCCATAGGCCGTTGGCGTGGCAGTGGCCTGTACGTCGTCCACGAATACCTGGGTTGATGGGTTGGGACGGTACACCAGGATCTCGCTTGGATACTCGGCGGACACGGTCAGGGTGTAATTTTCCCCGTTTTGATAGAACGGGCCGTTGATCGAGCTGCCCAGCGTTTCGGGAAGCAGCAAATTGACAAGCTGTCCTTCCATGGAAAAGAACACCGCCGGCACCTGGGTTACGGAGATCATGCGTGTCCGTTCCGAAACCAGGTTCGGGACCGAAACAGAAATTCGATCCAGGAACGATCCGGGCGGAAGGACTGTCGCATTGCGGTTATCCTGGTTGTTGTTCTGCGTGGCATAGGTTGTGAAAAGCAGTTCCCAGTTCTCGGGCTGGGCGCCCCCCTGCTTCGGATAGGCAATCGGATCCCTCGGGTCATGTTGCCAGACAAAGGTTCGATAGGACGGGGAGAGCCCCATTCGCGCCGCGTCCGCGGTGAGCGTCGGGCTGGCCGTGCCGCCGTGGTTCAGGGCGGTAAGAATATGCGCCGGCCCCATTCTGAACGCCGCGGCCTGGATCGGGGTGGTGAAGTTGTTCCACCAGGCGGGGTCGAGGTCCACGTCCGCCCAGGTTGCGCGGAACATCTCGAAGGCCGTGTCGTAGTAGGCAATCCACTGCGAGTTCATGGCGTCGCGGTCGAGAACGCCGAACGGGTCATGCCACAGGGACACCGGATTGTAGCCGCACTGCGCCGTGCCCATGCACAGGGCCAGCACCACATTGATGTAATCTTCGTAGTTGTTCGGCCCGCTCCCCGCGTTGACGGTCCAGTAAAGGGGAATCATCATCTGCCCGGGCCGCATTTCGATCCGGCGGATCATCAGCGGCTCGGCAAAATTGCGCCAGCCGGCCCAGGTGCCGTAATTGCCGATACTCTCCCAATAGGAAATGTCCTGCATGCCGTCCCAACTCGAGCAGTTCGCCCAGTAAATCCCGCCACTGTCGCGGGCGATCTGCGCGAGACCGTTTCTCATGGTGACGGAGTCCTCCGTTTGCCGGACGATGCAGTTGGGCCAGTCGATTATCGGGCCCTGCGCGTTCCAGTCGCTGTAAATAACCTGCGTGTCATAATAAATCGCCTGCAGGTTGTGGCGCTGGAGAATCCAGTTGATGTAATCCGAACTGAAATTCGCGTAGAAGTAAAATGGACTCCACCCGCTGGGCGCCATGTTGCCGAACTTGTTTTTCAGGAACCATTGGGGCACCCCGGCGGCGGTCAGAGAGTTCACGTTGATGTGCTGCGGGGAGTCGTACCACCCGGAGAGGACCCGGGGACGTGCCGCCTTGCCGTTGACGATTGCGTTCTTGATGTTGATCGCGTTGTGCGTTCCGGCCCCTGGGCCTTCGGCCTGATGCAATACGGCCCCGTTGCCGACCGGGTGATCCGGATAGTACAGGTCGCGGAACCCCATGGAGAATTTCCCGATATACTCCTTGGAACGAACCCGCGAGTAGAAGAATTCCATGTCGTCCTGATTCGCGACAAACGACTGCTCGTACCGCCGCACCAAATTGACCGGCGCCACCGGTTCGACCCGGTTTTCGGCCTCGTACTCGGGCAACGTTATGTATTCCTGATGATAGGTGACGCGGTCGCCGGTGAACAGGTGGAACCGCTGTGTGGCTGTCTGGGTTTCCGGATCGCCGGTGCTCTTAATGAAGGTGGCGAACCACGAGAGGTCCCAGCCATCGGTGGTGACGAAACTTGGATGCTCTACGTACCCCAACGGTTTCACGCACCGGCCGTTGGCGGTGAACCAGTAGTGGGAGAGTCCCTGGTCGGTCGATGTGTTGACCGCGGTGAACTCGGCCTGCGACCACGCATCGGCCGTCCCGATGATTCCGCCCGCGGCGGCGTACTGGATCGGCGTGGTTACGCTGTCGGCCGAGTAGACGCTGTAGTGCGGTCCGTCCCGGCTGTAGAAGAGGCTGTATACACAATTGCTGTCCCGGAATGTTGTGTCCAGACGGGATCGGGATACGATGTGCAGCAGGGTCTTGGTCGCCAGGTTTCCGGTTGCGGTGATTTGTTTGTCGAGTGCCCGGGTCTCTCCCTGGATGTCACCGAACGTGTACCGCTTGTTCAACTCGATGCCCGGCAGGTCCGGATTCTGGCACACGAAAGTCAACTCCGTTGCGCCGGTGGTGACCTGCGAGACCACGTCGAATCGTTCATCCGCTTCCCAGTCTTCATAGGTGGGCAATGGATTCTGCGGATCGCCGGGTTCGGTTTCGATGAAATAGATATCATGACCCCAGCTCACCAGCGCCTGGCCCTGCCCGCTATAGACGCCCGCAAGGCCGCCGCTTGCGGCATCGATGGCCGCCACCACGCCCTCGGCTGAAAACCAATAGTAGTTTCCGATCAGCGTAGGTCCGTCTGCAAGGCCGCCCGGTACCGCGCCCGCGTGTGTCCACCCCCACGGTTCGTTGTCGGTCACGACGGCAATGACGTTGGGAGTGGAAAGCGCACCATAGCCCGGATCCGTGCTGCCGACGGTGTGCGTGATGGTGGAACGGTGATGGCCTGTTTCTAAGTCGCCATCGTCGATGGCCTCGATCGTGACCGGCTTCGGAGTGCTCCAGTCGGACGGCGTGAACGTGATGTTGACCGGGTTTCCACCCCCGGCGTTGTTCGCCTCGGTCTCGGCATCGGGGTCCACGGTGACCACCACGTTGTGGGTGGGTTGAATCGTCAGAACCAGCGTGTAGTCATCCGAACTGGGCTGCTGCTCGTCGACCTCGGTGCCGCCCTGGCTTTCGGCGATGATAACGGCGTATTCGTTGTCGGTCACGGTCGCGAGGACGGAAGGGATGAGAAGTTGATCGAATGCCGAGTCTCCGCTGGACGAACTGTGCGCGATCGTTGAGACGTGAATTCCCTCCGGGTCGCTGTCGTCGACTGCCGTGACCGTAACCGTTTGCGGATCGTCCCAGGCGCCGGTCAGGAACGTGAGCACGACCGGGTTCCCCGCGCCGTTGCTGTTGACTTCCGTTTGATCGTCAGGATCCACCGTGACCAGTACATTTGCCGACGGTGCGAAGGAAAGTACGACGTCATAGGAATCTGAACCCGGGCCCTCGGCGACATCGGTGGATCCTCCGGTTTCCGTGATCACGACCGGGCTCGGGAAGAGGTCGAAGATCTCCGACTGCGAGAGTGCATGGTTGTAGACTCGGACATCGTCGATGCCTCCCTTGAACCACTCGACGTTTGCGGAGTTTGATCCAATATACGCGGGGTTTGTTCCGCTCGTGCCGATCGATCCGCTCCTGGGCGTACTGCCGATTTCCACGCCATCGGAATACACCCGCATAAATGATCCGTCGTAGGTCGCCGTGATCAGGTGCCAATTGCCGTCCAGGTAGTCGTTTGCCAGGATCGTCGGACGCAGCTCGTCGTAGCCTCCGATGTTCAACCCGAACGAGATGAAACCGCGGCGGTCAAACATGAGCAGGTGGCGGTTGCTGCCGTCCTCTTTGCGATAGATCTGGCGATGCGGGCTCAGATCGGCCGGTTTCACCCAGGCGCTGATCGTGATTTGGCTCGACGGCTTCAAGGCCGAGTGGTGCGGAATGGAAACCGTTTGGCCGATGCCGTCGAGGTCGATGGCCTGGTCGATGATGCCGGAAAAGTACGACGGACTGCCGATCGTCGAGCCGTGATTCGACCCGGCGCTGTCGTTCGCGTTGCCTTCGAGTTGCCAGTGGCCGACCAGGGCGGCGTTGGATGAGATGCAGAAAGCCGAAACAAACAATGCCAGGAGATGCGGCGCTGTTGCTGCTATTCTATTCGTCTCCTTTGTTTTGATGGGTTCCCTTATTTCCTTTTCAAATCCCCGCCCTCCCGACCCTTTCGGGAGGGCGGGGATCTTTCGCCATTTAATGATGGAAGTTCGGTGCATGCCGCTTATTGGCTTACCTTCACTCTGAACGTTGTCGTCCCATCGATTCCGCCAACCGCATAATTCTGAAGCGTCCCGTCACCCGGCAGATCCACCAGGCCCAGCACATCCTGCCAGGGGCCTGCGGTTGGATCGAGTACGGACTGAATGGTGTACAACCGGCCGCCGACCGTCTCCACGCTGACTTCAAGCTGTCCCCCGACGAGGTTTAACGCCGCCTCGAGCAGGGACGCTGAATCCGTTGGGGACGTCCCGGCAAAAACTTCGTCCCCGTCCTCCATTTGATCGTCGTCCGAGTCCGGATTGGAGATCGACGTGCCGTACAGCTTCATCTCGTCCAGGTCGGCCAATCCGTCGGCGTCGGCGTCGGTGTCGAGCCCTTCGGTGGTGACGCTTATGTCATCGAAGTAGCTCGTCCCTTCCGATGTGAGTTCCACCGCGTTGATTGCGTCGACATCGTCGTCCTTGAAGCCGAGTCCGGTGGCAAGCGGAGCGCCGTCAATCCAGACGTCGTAGATGTTTGCCGTGAAATCCTGGCGGATGCTCACGCGGACGAACTGGTTCGTCCGCAGCGGATCCAACACGGACACATAGCTTCCTCCCCCGGCGCCGTTTCCGTCCAGCGCCCAGATCCCGTTGGACGCGTTGCAGAAGACAACACTGCTGGCTTTGCCGGTCGGTACCAACGGTGCGCTGACGGAACCCAGCGTTTGCAAAAAAACATCCGTCCAGATGACGTTGTTACTTGCGCTTACCGCAACCTCCGCAAAGCTGTCGGCGCCCATCTCCACCGACTGCGCGCCCAGCGACGGTGTCGTTGCATCCACGGCGACAGCGCCGGCGTGAACGGTCCAGCTTCCGCCGGAGCCCTGTCCGTCGATGTCGCCTGCCGCGTAAGGTGGCGCGTCGGTCGACTCGAAACTTGTGAGGAAGGGAAGGGTTTCAGCGGCCCGGATTGACTCGGCAGGCAAGGCCAAAAATATTGCGGACGTGAAGACGCAGACAGCCGGTCGAAAAACGACCTTTACTAGCCACTGTTCATTTTTGTTCAAGCGAATTACGAAACCCCAACTTTATGAAGAACTCCAAGCGCCCGACCGCAACGGAATAATAAGTAACACACAGGAAATTCATTGTCAATTTTTCCCGTTGCGCGCTGCGGAACCCTGGCGATGCAAAAGAGGATGTATTTGAACCGCCCCCGTAGCTTGGGCTTCCAAGCCCGAGCTGTGCAAGGGTAAGGTCATGAAGGCGCGAATGGGTAGAGCCGTCGCTACCCGAAACAACTGCGGAAGGTGCATGGAATGGCGGCACGCCGGCCGCCGCCACGACAATGTCGGGAATGTCATTCCCGTTCACATCACCGACCTGGTCGACCGCGAGGCCGAGGAAGATCAACTCGTCCGAGCCATTCATCTTTAGCTCTGCGCTCGGGGCTTCGCTACATGGGCCGGACCCGCCTACAGTTATTTGCGCAGCAATTCGGGCAGGTACCCGTGCTGCTGCATTTGGCTCCGGTTGCCGCCTGCGGGCGGGATACCCGCGCGGCGTATGCGCTTGACCATTGGATCAACCGGTAGAGAATACCACGTACGCGCCTCAAGAAGGAAGGAACGCACCATGGATATTAGCCCCCTGTTGGTAATCCCCTACCTCGTGTCGCCGCCGGTCATCGACGGCCGCCTGGAGCCGGAGGTTTGGAATCACGCGGCCCAGGTGACCGGGTTTCTGCACACGACCGGAAACATCGCCTCGCGCCAGAGCTCCGTCCTGGCCGGTTTCGACGACGAGCACCTTTATTTAGCTTTCGTCAGTTTCAACGAGTCCGGCGGACAGGCCAACGTGAAGGAGCGGGACAACGCGGCGGTGTTTACCGATGACGCGATCGAAGTGTACCTGCAACCGGATCCTGCGAGCGGAACCTATTTTCTGCTCGGCGGTAACGCCCTGGGAACTCAGTACGACGCCAAGGGGCAAGACGGCTCCTGGAACGCGGAGTGGAAACTCGGGTGCGAACGGGATTACGACTCCTACTTCGTGGCGGCGACCTGGACTGCGGAAATTGCCATTCCGTTTCGAAGTTTCGGCCTCGACGGCGCCCCGCCCGACGGCACGGAATGGCGCGGGAACTTCTGCCGCGACTGGACCGCGGGACTTTCCCCCGACGACGGCGCCGCCGGTCTGCGTTACACCACCTGGGCTCCCATCGGGGGCAGCTACCACACCCCGGAACGGTTCGGCACGCTCGTATTCAGGCGCGGCGCGCCCGCAGTGCGATTGGATTCAGTGGGTGACCTGGCCCGCGGCGCGATTTCCCTTGAAGGTGAGATTCGCGCGGCAACGGAATCGAGCGTCAATTTGTCCTGGGCGGCACGTCCGATCGATGGTGCCAAGGAGGTCGTTTCCGGACAGAGCAAAGTCGATTTGGCCGGAGGAGCGTCGTCTCCCTTTCATCTCGAGGGCAATCTCCAGGTTCCGGGAACGGAACCATGGCCGGCGGTGCTCGACTTTTCCGTCGCCGGGGATGGCGGCGGACTACTCTATCGGCAGGCGATTTCGTTCAAGGCCATTCCTGCGTTTCGAGCCGAGGTGGACCCCGTCTACCTGGAGGGCTTCGCAGCGGCAAACTTTGACGTGAGCCGTGTGCCGGACCTTCCCGCCGACGCCGTAGGACGAGTGACGCTGATCGCCGCGGAAGACCGGATCGTCGCGCAGACAGTTTGTGATGAACTCGGGCAGCGCAAGGTGGCGAATGTTCGGCTCGACATTTCGGGCGTCGACCCAGGCGACTACCAATTGAAGGTGGCGCTGGAAGACGGGAGCGGATCGGAAATTGCTTCAAGGACGGAACCGTTTCACGTGCCTCCGCCGCCGCCTTGGCACAACAACCGTCTCGGCATCAGCGACCGGGTGCCGCCGCCCTTTACCGACGTTGTTGCATCGGAGCGTTCCGTCGATGTCTGGGGCCGAACCTATACGCTGGGCGATCTTGCGCTGCCGGAACGAATCGACATTCTGGGGACGGAGCTGTTGGCCGGACCTGTGCGCCTTGTGTTTGCCGTCGGGCGAGAGGACCAGGAGTGGCGGGACGCGGAATGCAGACTTGCGGACCACGATGCGACGCAGGCGCAATTCGAGTTCACGGCCGAAAACGACACCGTAAAAATCCGCGGTTCGCTCCGGGCGGAATACGATGGCTTTCTACTTTATGACCTGGACCTCGAACCGCTCGAAGACGAGGTGTCGATCGGGCAGCTGTCACTGGAGATCCCGCTTCATCGAAAGTTGACCCCGTTTCTGCGCGCATCGCGTGTACCCATCGACCGCTGGGCCGCTCCGGAGAAAATTCAGCATGCCCTGATCGGCGACCTGAAAGCGGACGTGGTGCCGGAGGGCTTTTCGCCTGGGTATTCGCCGCACGGGTGGAAGTGGGGCGAGGAGTTCATTCCCCAGTTCTGGGCGGGTAACGACTTTCAAGGGATCTTCTTTTATATGGAAACCCCGGAGCAGATGAACTGGGAGGGGTCCCCGCTGGAAGTGGTCGAGAGGGGAGACCAGACGTTGCTGCGATTCAACTTCATCAACCGGCAGACCAACCTGGATCATTCGTTGCACTACCAGTTTGCCTTGCAGGCCACCCCGGTCCGGAAACGGGACCGGCGGATGGAGCGCCTGTTGTTTGGATACCCGTTCTACTGGAAATCCGAAATGATTGAACACCAGGACACCGCGGACGGAAAAATTCCGGGCGCGGTATTGTGGGAATTCGGGCGGATCGAAAAGGACTATCGCGTCACCGACCCGGACCGCATGCGACGTATGACCGCCAACTGGCAGAGCAACGGCGTGGAATTATTGGTCAATATCGGTTCCGGCTTTTTTGTCGAGGACGAAAAGGAGTTCCAACAGTATGGCCCGGAGTGGACCCAACAACCGCCGGTCCGGTATCCCAATCATGCGGGCACCGATGTAACGTTGGTGAAGGTGTGCCCGCGATCCAGCTTTCCGGATTATTTCCTGTGGTGGATGAAAGAAATGATAGAGAAGTACGACATTGGCGGAATCTATCTCGACCTTTCCGGTCCGGTCGGATGCACCAATCCTCACCACGGTTGCGGCTTCGAGCGGGACGGCAAACGTCATATGACCGCGGAACAGTTTGCCTGCCGCGAGTTTTACAAGCGGTGTTACACTTTCCTGAAGGAAGAGGGCGCAAAGCGGGGGAGAGAGTTCTTCATCTTTCAGCACAGCGCAGAGGGCATCGTGACGACCTTTGTCGATATGATGACCAAGGGAGAGGGCTGGAGCTCCGCGGATACGTTCGACACGCTGACCCCGACCTACTTCCGCGCGTGCGAGTCGTGGAGCCATCTGGGCGTGCCCTACACTTTTTACCCCACGGTCAGCATGCCCGGATATCGCGGCGGCAAGTACCGTGCCCCGCACCGCGAACCGCTCGCCTGCACCCTGCTTCACGACGTACTGACAGTCGGGCATTGGAAGGAGCAGATCGAAGGCGACCTGATCCCGATCTGGAAGGCGTGGGACGAGTTCGAAATCGATGGCGCCGAGTGGGTGCCCTACTACCAGGAGGATCCGAGGGTTGCTGCATCAAAGGAAGGTCTGCTGGCCAGTTTCTACATCGGACCCGGACGCCTGATGATCGTCGCCTCGAACCTCACCCGTGAACCGATTGACGGCGAACTGAAAATCGATCGCGCCGCGCTCGGTCTTCCCGCCGGGAAATTGCACGTCCGCGAAATTCTCTCCGGCGATCAGCAGGTTCTCGATTCAGATGTTCTGCCGGTCCAGGTCGATGCAAAGAACCTGCGGGTTCTGCGAATTAATTAAACCGTGGCACGGGCTATCCTGCCCGTGCCGGAACAAGATCAGGTGCAAAAAGGATCAAGCGGTGAGCCGTGCTCTACCCGTGATCTTTTCTGCTCTACTTCTTATTCACACGG